>CAZJBN010000060.1:0-27258 GCA_964543955.1 uncultured Bifidobacteriaceae bacterium | reverse complement strand
TCTCGAAGCCATCCGCCAGTTCCGGCAGGACGTCGGCCGGGAGAACACGGCGTATATCCACCTGACGCTCGTGCCCTACATCGGCACGGCCGGCGAGCTCAAGACCAAGCCGACCCAGCACAGCGTCCGCGACCTGCGCTCGATCGGCATCCAGCCGGACATGCTGCTCTGCCGCACGGACCGTATCCTGCCGCGCGACATCAAGCAGAAGATCGGCCTCTTCTGCGACGTCCCCGAGGAAGCCGTCATCACGGCGCGCGACGTCTCGAGCATCTACGAGGTGCCGTTGTCGTTCCGGGAGGAAGGGCTCGACACCGTGCTGCTCGAGCTTCTCGGGCTGCCGCAGACCGAGGCCCGCATGGAGCCATGGGAAGAGCTCGTCCATCGCATCAAGCATCCCGAGGACGAAATCACCATTCACGTCGTCGGCAAGTACACGGGCTACGAGGATTCCTACAAGTCGCTCAACGAGGCGCTCTACCACGGCGGCTTCGCGAATCGCGCGCGGATCGACATCCAGTGGGTCGAGTCCGAGGCGCTCGAGCAGGAAGGCGGCCTGCGGCTGCTCGAGGGTGCCCATGCGGTGCTGGTGCCCGGCGGGTTCGGCTCGCGCGGCACGCGCGGGATGATGAAGGCGGCCGAGTTCGCCCGCGTGAACGGCCTGCCCTACTTCGGCATCTGCTACGGCTTCCAGTGGGCGATCGTCGAGTACGCCCGGAACGTCTCCGGCCTCGACGGCGCGGACTCGACCGAAGTGGACGAAGCCGCGCGGCACAAGGTCATCTACAAGCTCCGCGACCTGCTTGGCGTGGACGACCTCGGCGGGACCATGCGCCTTGGCCGCTACGCGTGCGAGCTGGCCGACGGCTCGCTCGCCCGGCAGATCTACGGCACGCCGATCATCCACGAGCGGCATCGGCACCGCTTCGAGTTCAACTGCCTCTACGAGCCGGCGCTCGCCGAAAAGGGCCTGCGCATTTCGGGCCGCTCGCCCGACGGCAAGTTCGTCGAGATTGCGGAGCTGCCCGGCCACCCGTGGTACGTCGCCGTGCAGTTCCACCCCGAGTTCCAGTCGCGCCCGCTCCGGCCGCATCCGCTCTTCAAGAGTTTCGTCGAGGCGGCGCTCCGGCAGAAGCACGGCGCAACAGCCGGCGAGCGGACCATGGCGCGCCATGGCTGATCAACCGGGGGTCGCGGTTGTCGAGGCCGGGGCGGTTGGTTTCGGTCCCGGGCGGCCGCTTGCGTTCGTGCTAGGGCCGTGCGTGATTGAGAGCGCCGCCCACGCAGTGGACACGGGCCTGGCCATCGCAGACATCTCGCGGCGCGTCGAGGCCCCTGTCGTGTTCAAGGCGTCGTTCGACAAGGCGAACCGCACGTCCATCACCTCGTATCGCGGTCCAGGCCTCGTGGAGGGTCTTCGGATTCTCGCCGACGTCAAAGCCAGGACGGGTCTCGCCATCCTGACCGACATTCACGAGCCCGCGCAGGCGGCCCCGGCGGCCGAGGTTGCCGACGTGCTGCAGATTCCCGCGTTCCTCTGCCGGCAGACCGACCTGCTCGTCGCGGCCGCCCGGACGGGCCGCACCATCAACGTGAAGAAGGGCCAGTTTCTCGCCCCGGCCGACATGCGGCACGTGGTGCAGAAGCTCACCGAGTCGGGCAACGCGCGCATCCTGCTCACCGAGCGCGGCACGACGTTCGGCTACAACAACCTGGTCGTGGACATGCGCGGCCTGCCCATGCTGCGGGCGCTGGGCTACCCGGTCATCTTCGACGTCACCCACAGCCTGCAACTCCCCGGCGCTGGCGACGGCGTCACGGGCGGCCTGGCGGAGTACATCGAGCCGCTGGCGCAGGCGGGAGTGGGTGCGGGCGTGGACGGCATCTTCATGGAGGTCCACGAGGATCCCCCGCGGGCCCGGAGCGACGCCGCCAATGCCCTCCGGCTCGACCAGGTCGAGCCGCTCCTCCGGCGCCTGGCCGCGATTGATAAGATCACCCGATCGCATGTCTGACACGACCCTGGCCCGCAAGGTCCTGCAAACCGAAGCCGCGGCCATCCTCGCCCTGGTGGATCGGCTCGACGAGCGCTTCTGCCAGGCGGCGGCGCTCATCCGCGACTGCCGGGGCAGGGTCATCCTGACCGGGATGGGCAAGTCGGGGATCATCTGCCGGAAGATTGCCGCCACGCTCGCCAGCACCGGCACGCCGGCGTTCTTCCTGCACCCGGCCGAGGCCGTGCACGGGGATCTCGGCGTCATCCAGGCTGGCGACGTCGTGGTCGCGCTCTCCTACAGCGGCGAGACCGAAGAGCTGCGCCGCGTGCTCGAGACCATCAAGCGGCTCGGCGCGACGCTCGTGGCCATCACCGGCGACGCCTCCTCCACGCTCGCGCAGGCAGCCGACGTCTCGCTCGATTGCCACGTCTCTGAAGAAGCCTGTCCGATGAACCTCGTCCCGACGGCCAGCACGACGGCGGCGCTTGCCCTTGGCGATGCGCTTGCGATGACCGTGCTCGTGGAGAAAGGGTTCAAGCCCGACGACTTCGCGAGCCTCCACCCAGGAGGGAAACTGGGCAAGCGGTTGATGCGGGCCGCCCAGCTCATGCACGCAGGCGAGGCGCTGCCGCTCGTCGAGCTGGACACGCCCATGCGCGACGTGATCTACGTCATGTCCAGCAAGGGCCTGGGCATGACGACGGTGGTCGACGCCTCCGGCGCGCTCGCCGGCATCATCACGGACGGCGACCTTCGCCGCAAGATGGTGACGACGCCCGACATCCAGCGCCTGGCCGCCAGGGACGTGATGACGAAGGACCCGGTGACCATCCGTCCCGAGACGCTGGCCGTCGAAGCTCTCGCGCTCCTCGAGCGCCGGAAGATCACTTCCGTGGTCGTGATCGACCCGTCGAGGCGCGTCGAGGGCGTGCTGCACCTGCACGACCTCTGGCGGACGGGGATGGTGTAGAAGTTTGAAGTGAGAAGGGAGAAGGGAGAAGGGAGAGGCAAGAGTGAGCAGTCCCGAACCCCGATGATTCGTGGCTCCCTCCTGCTTCTCACCTCTCACTTCTCTCTTCTCACTTTTCGCTTCTCTCCGCCGTACACTATCCCCGTGGACGTCAACTCGTATCTCCCTCTCATCGCGGCGCTCGTCGCCCTGCTCGCCGGACTGGCCATCGGCAAGGCCTGGGAGCGCTACAAGCTGCGCGACGGCCGCTGGATCGACCGCCGGCGGGCGCGCGACTCCCAGCACTACGTTCTCGGACTGAACTTCCTCGTCTCCAACCAGATCGACCTCGCGATCGAGGAGCTGAGCCGGGCCGCGCGCGTCGATTCGGATGCGCTCGAGATCCACATGATCCTCGGCAACGTGTACCGCGAGCGGGGCCAGGTCGCGCGCGCCATCCAGCTGCACCAGGGGCTGCTGCAGCGGCCCAAGCTGACGCGGCTCGAGCATGCCTACGTCCTGCTCTGCCTCGGCCTCGACTTCAAGCGCGGCGGATTCGTGGACCGCGCGCTCGAAGCGTTCAAGGAAGTGCTCAGGCTCGACCCCGACAATCAGTACGCGCTCGTCTACCTCGAGAAGCTGCACGAGGAGCAGCATCAGTGGAACGACGCGTACCGCATCCGCCGGCAGTTGATGGAGCTGAGCGGGCCCGACACCCAGCCGCGGAACCAGTCGATCCTGGGATTCCTCGAGAACGCGCTCGGCGTCGACGCCATGAAGGAGGGCAAGCGCGAGGAGGCCGCGCGGCACTTCGAATCGGCGATCGCGATGGATCCGGCCACGACGCCGGCCTACGTCAATCTCGGCGACGTGCGGCTGGCCGACCACGACGCGGCGGCGGCCGCCGAGGCCTGGAACGCGCTGATCGAGGTCGCGCCGGAACGCGCGCACTTGGCGCTCGGGCGCCTCGAGAAGCTCTACGAGCAGCAGAACGCCGGCCACCGCTTCGAGGAACGCTGCCGACAGTTCATCGCCGGACGCCCGCAGGACTGGCGCGCCCGGCTCGCGCTCGGATCCCATCTGGCGCGGCGCGGCCAGCCCGCGGCCGCCCTCGAACTACTGCTCGATGCGCTCGAGCAGAATCCTCATGGCCTGACGGTCCACCAGGCCGTGTGGAACGTGCTGCTGCAGATGGATCTCAACCGCGCGCTCGTGCAGCGCTACATCGAGAGCGCGCGCGAGGCCGTCTTCTTCCTCGACCCGCACGTCTGCCTCAAGTGCCGCTACCGCAGCACCGAGCTCCTCTGGCAGTGCCCGCACTGCCACGAGTGGAACTCGTTTGTCGAAGAGCGGATTGCGGCGGCGCGCCAGGCGATGGTTGAAATGTAAGCACAAGGTGCACGGGTGCCCAGGGTGCACGGGTGCCCGGGTGCGGGGCGAGTACGTAGAGGCGACCCTTCAGGGTCGCCTTCGCCTTCTCCGAAGCGCCTCTATCACGGCATCGGTTGCGGCGTCGGTGTCCGCGTACTCGCCGCGCGTGTCGATGACGTAATCCGCGCGGCGCACCTTTTCTTCGATCGGCAACTGCGCGGCAATCCGGCGTTCGACCTGCTCACGCGAGATGCCGTCCCGGGTCATGACGCGCGCCACCTGCATCTCCCGCGGGCAGGCGGCCACGACGACCAGGTCGAACTCGCGCTCGCGTCCGGTTTCGTAGAGCAGCGGAATGTCGGCGACCCCGAATGGCGTTCCCTCCGCGAGGCCCGCAAAGAACTGCTCGATCCGCTCGCGGACCGCCGGGTGAACGATGGCTTCGAGATCCGTGCGCGCCGTCCGGTCGCTGAAGACGATGTCCGCGAGCCTGACGCGATCCAGCGATCCGTCGGCCTGGATGATCTCGCCTCCGAAGCGAGCTCCAATGGCTGCCAGTCCGGGAGTGCCGGGAGCGACCACTTCCCGTGCGAGCACATCGGCGTCGATGACCGGCAGGCCCGCAGCGTGCATCCGGCGAAGGACGTAGCTCTTGCCCGTCGCGATGCCGCCGGTGAGGGCGATGCGATGAGTTCCGGGAGGGTCCGGCATCGACGGCCTATCGCGCCGCGCGAAGCTCCGCCGCGGTAATCGTGTTCTGCAGCACCATGGCAATGGTCAGCGGGCCGACACCGCCCGGTACCGGCGTGATGGCACCGGCCACGGCTTCGACCGCCGGGTGGACGTCGCCGACGAGGAGGCTGCCCTTCTTCTCGAACTGCGCGCGCCTCGGGCTCTCTGGACCGTAGAGCCGCTCCACTGCCGCCCGATCGTCCAGACGGTTGATGCCGACGTCGATGACCGTCGCGCCCGGCTTGACGAAGTCCGCCGTGACGAACCCGGGGCGGCCGATGGCGGCGACGAGCACGTCCGCCGTCCGGCAGACGGCCGGCAGATCCGCCGTCTTCGAGTGGCACACCGTCACCGTGGCATCACGGTGGAGCAACAGCAGCGCCATGGGCTTGCCGACAATGTCGCTCCGGCCGATGACGACGGCGTGCGCGCCGCGGAGGGGAATCTGCTCGCGGTCGAGGAGCGTGGCGCAGCCAAGCGGCGTGCATGCCACGAGAGCCGGCCGGTTCTGCACGAGCAGGCCGACGTTGACCGGATGAAAGCCGTCGACGTCCTTGGCGGGATCGACGGCGTCGAAGACACGCTGTTCAGCGTCCCTGCCCATGCCCGCCGGCAGCGGCGACTGCACCAGGACCGCATCCACCGCATCGTCGGCGTTCAAGCGGGCGACGAGCGCGAGGGCCTCGTCGACGGAGGCGGTTGCCGGCAGGCGAAAGAGCTCGCCACGGCAGCCATGCTGGCCGACCGTGGCGATCTTGTTGCGGACGTAGACCTCGGACGCCGGATCGCTGCCGGCGAGGACAACGGCCAGGCCCGGCGGCCGGCCGTGCCTGGCGGTAAAGGCCTGGATCCGCGGCTCGGCCTCGGCGCGAAGCCGGTCCGCCCACGCCTTGCCGTCCAGACGCCGTGCAGCCATCGCGTCGGCCCTATTTCTCGCCGGTCGCCTTCCGCAAGCCGAATCCGACAAGGAAGACGGCGACGGAGATGGCGAGCCAGCGCAGGCCGAACGCATCGGCTTCTTCGGCCGTGACGCCGATCTCGTGCCACTTCGCCAGCGTCTCGGTCGTGAGGCCGAACTCGGTCATGAAGCCCAGCGTGGCAATCGCGGCCGAGTTGAAGATGAGCAGCAGCCCGAGGATCGTGATGAAGTTTGCCAGGCCCTGGAGCGGCGTCCGTCGCGCGCTCTCGGCCGAATCGGCGAGGGGGCTGCGCGTGCGGCCGTAGAACCAGTAGATGATCAGGCCGATGTCCAGCCAGATGAGAAACCGGAGCCATGTGAGGACCGGCAGGCTGAGCATCAGGTACAGGCACGAGATGATGCCGAGGATCGGGAAGAGCGGACCGAACGGCACCTTGAACGGGCGCACCGCGTCCGGCCGCGTCATGCGCAGGCGCAGCACGGCGGCGCACACCACCACGAAGGCAAAGAGCGTCCCGATGCTCGTCATCTCGCCGACCACCTGGATCTGCGTGAGGCCCGCCACGAGTGCGACCAGGACGCAGGTGATGATGGTCGTGATGTAGGGGGTGCCGAAGCGGGGGTGCACCTTGCTCACGCCCTGCGGCAGCAGGCGATCGCGGCTCATCGCGAAGAAGATGCGCGGCTGGCTCATCAGCATGACGAGGAGCACGGACGTGATACCCGCCACGGCTCCGGCGGAGACGAGCCCTGCCGCCCAGTCCTGGCCAATCACCGACAGCGCGTAGGCCACGGGCGCATTGAGGAACGCCTGTGCCTGCTCGGGCGGGACCGACGGGATGCCCGGCAGCGCTTCGGCGATGTTGCGGTAGTGCACGACGGGCACGATGCCCGAGAGGATGGCGGCGACGGCAAGGTAGAGCGCCGTGCAGATGATGAGCGATGCGATGATGCCGATCGGCAGATCGCGCTGCGGGTTCTTCGCCTCCTCGGCCGTCGTCGAGACGGCGTCGAAGCCGATGTACGCGAAGAACACGACGGCGCCGGCCGCCATGACGCCGGAGAAGCCGTAGGGCGCGAACGGCCGCCAGTTGGCGGGATCAACATACATCGCGCCGGCGGCGATGAAGAAGAGAATCGCGGCGCCCTTGATCGCCACCATGGCGGCGTTGAACCTGGCACTCTCGCGCACGCCGACGACGAGCAGCACCATGATGCCGAGCACGATGAGCGTGGCGGGCAGGTTGATGATGCCGACCGGGGGCGCGGCGCCGATCGCCATCGGCAGTTCGATTCCGAAGCCCGCCATCAGGCGCTGCATGTACCCGCTCCAGCCGATGGCCACCGTCATCGAGCCGACGGCATACTCGAGAATGAGGTCCCAGCCGATCATCCAGGCGACAATCTCGCCGAGCGTCGCGTACGCGTAGGTGTAGGCGCTGCCCGCGATGGGAATCATGGAGGCGAACTCGGCGTAGCAGAGCGCCGCAAACGCGCACGCCAGCCCGGCCGCGAGATACGACATCGTGATGGCCGGTCCGGCCTGGTTGGCCGCAGCGGTCCCTGTCAGGACGAAGATGCCCGTGCCGATGACGGCGCCGATGCCGAGGAGCGTCAGGTCCCAGGCCGACAGGCTTCGCCTGAGGGCCTTGCTCCCGTGTTCGACGTCGCCAACCAGTTGCTCAATCGACTTCGTCTTGAACAGATTCGAATCCATTCACCCTCCGGCCCCGGATTGTAGTTCAAACGCAGGCGACCCTGAAGGGTTGCCTCTACGTGCTGTCAGGCAACCCTGAAGGGTTGCCTCTACATGATTGACGGATGGAGTCGCCTCCACACATCGACATGTGGGGGCAACCCTTCAGGGTTGCCCATTCCCCAACTCCATGAATCTCGCGACCCGGTCGCGGGGCTCCCCGTTCAACAGATCCGAGACCACGCACACGCTGTCGGCGCCGGCCGCGAGAACCTCCGGCGCGCGGTCGAGCGTGATGCCGCCAATGGCCACCAGTCCCACGCGACGGGCACCAATCGCGCGGCGCGCCTCTTCGACCAGCGCCAGCCCGACAGGCTCGTAGCCCGTCGTCTTGGTCGCGGTGCCGTACACGGGACCGACCGCGACATAGGAGACGGGCAGGTCCAGCGCGTGCCGCACCTGCTCCCCGGTGTGGGTCGACAGGCCGACCAGCGCCTCGTCGCCCACGATCCCGCGCGCGTCGATCACCGGCTGATCGTCCTGACCGACGTGCACGCCCGCCGCGCCGGCGAGGACGGCAATGTCGGCCCGGTCGTTGATGACGACGCGTGCGGCCTTGCCTGCGGCCGCAACCATCCGCTCCGCGGTCTCGAAGAAGGCGCCGGCGGCCATCTGCTTGGCGCGCCACTGGATGAGCGTGGCGCCGCCAGCGAGGAACCGATCGGCCAGCGCCAGAGGCTCACATCCGCTCCGCACGCATACGTCGGCGTCGATCACGGCATAGAGCGGAGGAAGCCTCATCGACAGGCAACAGGGTTCGAGGCCGGCTACGCGGTCTCGGCCAGCTTCGAGGGCTTCCTGACGGCCTGGAAGCGCTCCATGAAGTGCGTGCTCAGGCGACCGGCCGCGAAGTCGGGTTCGCTCAGGATCTTGAGGTGAAGCGGAATCGAGGTGCGGATACCCTCGATGACGGACATCTCGAGCGTCCGCCGCATGCGCGCGATGGCCTCCTGGCGGTCGCGGCCGTGCACGATGATCTTCGCGATCATCGAGTCGTAGTACGGCGGGATGGTGCACTCGGCGTGCGCGGCCGTGTCCACGCGGACACCGGGACCGCCCGGCAGGCTGAAGGCGTGGATGACTCCGGGCGACGGGACGAACGTCTCCGGATCCTCGGCGTTGATGCGGCACTCGAGGGCATGCCCGCGGAACACGATATCCGCCTGGCGGAACGACAGACGCTCGCCCGCCGCGATGCGGATCTGCTCCTTGACGATGTCCAGGCCCGTCACGAACTCGGTGACGGGATGCTCCACCTGGATCCGCGTGTTCACTTCCATGAAGTAGAACGCACCCTTCGCGTCCATGAGGAACTCGAACGTGCCGGCGTTGGTGTACTGCACCGCGCGCGCCGCGTCGACGACGAGCGCGCCCATCTTGCGGCGCATCTTCTCGGACACGGCGACCGAGGGCGACTCTTCGAGGAGCTTCTGGTGGCGCCGCTGGACGGAGCACTCGCGCTCGCCGAGGTGGACGACGTTGCCGTGATGGTCGCCCAGGATCTGGAACTCGATGTGGCGCGGGGACTCGAGATACTTCTCGATGTAGACGTCGCCCAGGCCGAAGGCGGCCTCCGCTTCGCGCTGCGCCGTGCGGAAGGCGTGCGCCAGCTCGCCCGGCTCCTTGACAATGCGCATCCCGCGCCCGCCGCCGCCGGCCACGGCCTTGATGATGACCGGGTACCCGATGTCGCGGGCCACCTTCGACGCGGCTTCCTCGCCCTCCACGGGACCATCGCTGCCGGGCAGCATCGGCACGCCCGCCTTCTTCATCGCCTTGCGGGCGCGCGACTTGTCGCCGAGGAGCCTGATGACGCTCGGATCCGGTCCGATGAAGCGAATGTGGCACGCCTCGCAGACCTCCGCCAGATAGGCGCTCTCGGAGAGGAAGCCGTAGCCCGGATGGATGGCGTCGGCGCCCGTGATCTCGGCGGCGCTGATGATGGCCGGCACGCTCAGGTAGCTGTCGGTGCTCCGCGCGGGACCGATGCAGATGTCCTCGTCGGCAAACCGCACGTGCAGCGAATTCTCGTCGGCTTCGGAGTACACGGCGACGGTCTTGATGCCCAGCTCGCGACAGGCAAAGATCACGCGGAGCGCGATCTCCCCGCGATTGGCAACCAGGATTTTCTTGAACATGAAGATGTGACCTGCTGCGGTCTTGGTCTTGCCCCTCTGTGTTTCTGTCGTCCAGCCGTGTGACTGATGTCTCTGTGTCTCGGTGGTCCAACCCGTGTAACTGATGTCTCAGTGTCTCGGTGGTGGCGTCTGTCTCTGTGGTTACTTCAGGCGGATGGCGAAGAGCCGCTCGCCGTACTGCACCGCCTGGCCGTTCTGCACGTAGATGTTGACGACTTCGCCGTCGTGCTCGGAGTCGATCTCGTTCATGAGCTTCATCGCTTCGATGATGCAGAGCACCTGTCCCTTGCGAACGGCGTCTCCGACCTCCACGAACGGCCTGGCGCCCGGCTCCGCGGACCGGTAGAAGGTGCCGACGATGGGCGAGGTCACGATGGCCAGATCCTCGCCGACCTCCTCCGCCGCGGCCGGCGGCGCGCCGACCGGCGCGGGGGCGGCGGTCGCGACTGGTGCGGCCGCCGACACAGGGGCGCCGACAGGTGCCGGCGCGACGTGCACGACCGATCCGCTCTTGATTCGTAACTTGAAGTCTTCGCGTTCCAGCTCGAACTCGCTCAACTCGCGCTCGCGGATGAAGTCGATGAGCTGCTTGATCTCGTCCAGGGTCATCTAACCTCACGCAGAGTAAGGTCTGGGGAGGTCCGGACCATCCCGGACCTTAGCTAAGGCATTTGGGAGTATACACTTAGGTTGAGGTCAGGGGGGCCTTCCCGAACCTTACCGGACCTCATCCTCTATCTGGACCAGCCACCGTTCCAGCTCGGCAATACCCGTGTCGGGCGTCTCCGCGGGAGGCTCGCGCGGCGCTTCGTAGGCGCGCAGGTCCTGCTCGAGTGCGGCAAACGTATCCGCCAGACCGTCGGCGGCCGGCTCTGCGGCTGGCAGGGCGGAAGCGGCTGCGGTCGGTGCCCCGCTTCGTTCCCATTCGTCGGCCGATGGGATCGCGGGCGGCCCCGCATCCTCCGCGCCGAGCTGCTCGACAAGGGCGTCGAAGTCGAACAGCGCCTCGATGGACACCGGGGCCTCCGGGGCCGGCTCGGGCGGCGTGACCTCCTTCGCCATGCGCTCCACCGCTTCCTCGAGCTCGGGGTCGTGGCGGGCCAGGTCGAGCGCGCGCCGGTAATACTCCAGCGCTTCGCCGAGATCGCCGCGACGCTGATGGATTTCGGCGAGGCCGCGCATGGCGGCCAGGTTGTCCGGGGCCACCGCCGCCACCGTCGTCAGTTCGGCAAGGGCTTCGTCCAGCCGTCCGATCTCGATGAGCGCGCGGCCAAGCGTCACGCGTGCCGACAGGTAGCCGGCATGCCGCGCCAGGCCGACGCGGCACACGCCGACCGCCTCCTCGTTGGCCCCCGCCCGGCGCAGTTCTTCGGCCAGCTGGGCAAACGCAATCGACGTCGGGTCCGTCTGGACCCGACGCCGCAATTCGTCGATGCGCGAACTGTCAGACACGCTCGTCGTCAGGGCTCATGGTTTGCCGCGCACGCGTCCGGCGAAGGCGCCTTCCTCGTCGACGACTCCAACGGGCACGTCCTGCGTCACGGTGCCCTGCTGATTGGCGTCGTCGGTCACCGTCAGCGTGACCCGATACGTACCGGCCGTGTCGTAGCGCTTGGCCACCGTCACGCCGGCGCCGGTGCGGCCGCTGCCGAAGTTCCAATCGTAGAACACGATGCGGCGTCCCGGCGCAGCCCTCGAGCTCTCGGCCGAGAAGAAGATGTCCTGGCCGGGGAGGGGTTCGGCCGGCGAGAAGACAAAGACGGCCGTCGGCGCAGTGCCGGCGCCCACCGTCACGCTCTGGGTGGCCGAGGCCGTCTGGCCGCGCGCGTCGGTGGCGCGCAGGGTCACGATGAACGTCCCTGGGGCACGATACTCGTGTGAGACCGTCACGCCAGTCGCCGAGCCGCCATCGCCGAAGCTCCACACGAACGTGCACGTCGGGCAGTTGGTCGGCGAGGCATCGAAGGTGATCGGCAGGAACGTCGTGACCGTGCTTGGCGAGAAGTTGAAGGCCACGGCCGGCGGCGCCCCGGGCGGGGGCATGATGATGCCCGGCGGCACGAGACGGATGTCCACCTGACGCGCGACCTCGGCCCGGTAGTCTCCGCCGATGGGCGTGGCCGTGACGGTGAGCATGCGCCCGCCACCGGTCGATTCGATCGGGCGGGGCGGTGCCGTATACGTCACGCGCGCGCGGCCATCGTCTCCGGTGACGGTCGTTCTGGCCGACAACGTGCCGAAGTCAGCCAGCACGCCGTCGACGTACATCTCGACGCGCAGCGGCAGCGCCCGCACAGGCTGGCTGTCGGGCCCACGCGCCTCGATGGTGATGGCCGATTGCGAGGCGCCGTCCTGGTAGATGCTGTCGGGGACGGCCTGCATGTTGATCGAGAGCGCGAATTCCGAGGGCCCCGCCAGCGGCGGAGCGTCGGTCTCGTTGACAGTGCAGCCGCCGGCGAAGGCGGCGGCCAGCACGGCGATGACGCGAAGTCCGGTTCTCAACATGGTCTCTGCTACCTGCGACCCTACTGGGGGTCGGCGAAATCGCCGAAGTTCACCGACATGGACGTGGTCACCGTGACCTCGTTGCCTGCCTGATCCCGTCCGTAGAACGTGATCTCGGCAATCGTGCTGATGATGTTGGCGCCGCCGCCGAAGGCGAGGTTCGCGAGCGGAGGCTCCTGCTTGGCCTGGTGCCTCACGATCTCGAACGCGGCCGTCGCGTTGCCGTCGACGGGAATCGTCAGCGTCATCCCGCCGTCGAAGCCGTGCGGCACGTCCACGCCGGGCGTGTTCCTGCCGTCGGTGCGCCGGAAGTTGACGCGGTACCGGTTGAGCGTCACCGAGTTGATGTCGGTCGGCCCGGTCGGCGAGGTGGGATTCTTCATCCCGAGGCGGAACTCCGCCTGCGCCAGGTCGTTGAAGATGGTCGGCACGCGCACCGTCTCGCCGCCGACGGTGGTCTCCACCATCGTGACGACGTCGGAGAGCAGGGGCACGCCAAAGGTGCCTGGCTGCGCGCCGGACGCGCCCTGGACGCTGTCGACGATGACGTAGGCCGGCGAGGACCCGGTGCGCGTCAGCTCGCTCGCGCACGAGGGAAGCAGGGCAATCACGGCGCCTGCGATCACGAACCGGCCGGGCAATCGGGAGTTGAAGTGGCTACGCATGGCAGTCTTAGTGTCCGTAACGGTTGAATCGCTAACCCTTGGTGATCCGCGGCGTGATGAAGATCAGCAGCTCGCGGCTCTCGTCGTCAGTCCGATCCCGCTTGAACAGCCAGCCGAGCAGCGGAATGCGATGCAGGCCTGGAGTCCGATCCTCGACGTTCTGTTCCCGGCTCGTGTAGATGCCGCCGATGACCGTCGTCTCCCCGTCGCTCACGAGGACGCTCGTCACGGCCCGCTGCGTGTCGATGGGCGGAATGCCGTTGACCGAACGGCTGTAGTCCGGAGACGCGTTCTCGAGGGTGATTCGCATGATCACCGTCCCGGCAGCCGTAATCTGCGGCGTGACCCTCAGCTGCAGCGCCGCGTCCTTGAAGGTCACCGTGACGGTGTTGTTGGCCTGCGTCTGGATGGGAATCTGGACGCCCTGGGTGATTTCGGCCTCGACGTTGTTCTGTGTCGATACGCGCGGCGTCGACAGGATTCGTCCTTTTCCCGCGGACTCGAGCGCGGAGAGGGCGACGTCGAGATTCATCGCGCCGTTGATCGAGCCCAGCGCAATGCCCAGGGTGCTCGACGCCGCGGGCGTTGGCAGGTTCACACCAGTGCCCTGGATCCCGACCGAGTTGGGAAAGGCGAGGTTGGTGGTGTTGCCGAGCGAGGGATCGAGCTGTCCCATGAAGCCCCATTGGACGCCCAATGCCCGAGCGAACACCCTCGACGTCTGAACGATGCGCGCCTCGATCTCCACCTGCGGTTGCGGGCGGTCGAGCGTGGCGATGAGATCGGACGCCGCCGTCAGCCGATCCGCCAGGTCGCGGATGATGAGCGTGTTCGTGCGGGCGTCGACCTGCACCTCACCGCGCGACGAGAGCGCGCTGTTGGTGATGATCTGGACGAGGTCCGCCGCCCGCGCGTAGCTCAGCGGATGCGTCAGCACGCGCAGCTCGCCGGCCAGCGCCTGTGCCTCGGCCAGCTTGCGGCGCTCTTCGTTCTCCCCCGCCAGAACCTGGAGCGGCGCAATGCGCACGATGGTGCCGTCCACGCTGTAGCCGAGCTTGTTGGCCTTGAGGATGATGTCGAGCGCCTGGTCCCACGGGACTTCCCTGAGCGAGACGTCCACCGTGCCCTGGATTGAAGGGTCGATCACGATGTTGAGGCCGCTGATCTCCGCGAAGGTCCGGAGCACGGCGCGCAGGTCCGCGCCCTGGAAGTCGAACGTCACCGGGTGCCCCGTGAACTGCCTCGTCGTCTCGGTCGACGGCGAGACGCTCGGCTGGAGGACCGGCGCCGGCACGGCCGGGGCCGGCTCCTGCACCGGCGCCAGGTCCGGCGCCGGAGAGAGCGCTGCAGCCGGCACAGCCGCCACCTCGGATGCCGTCACGGCGCCCGTGTCCGTATTCGTCATCACCGTCCGCTCTTCGCGCACGGGCTCAGGAACCGCAGTCGTCGTGGGCGCCACATCCGCCGCGGGCGCGGGAGCGCTGGCGGGGGCCGCGGCGATCATCGCGGCCGCCGCGTCGGCGGCACGTGTGAAGAGCACGCGCAGTTCCTCGCCAACCGCCTGCACCGTGTAGGGGATCTTCCGGGCGAGATCGATCACGACGCGCGTGATGAGCGGATCGGCACTGTTCAACCCGACCCGGACGCGCCGCACATCGTCGGTGTTGACGGCGGTCGTGGCAGGCGCCGAGCCCATGGCCACGCCTTCGAAGTCGAGGAGCACGCGCGCGGGCAGCGTGTCGGCCTCCTCGATCCTCGAGGCCACCAGTCGTCCGTTGCCGGAGAGCGCTATCGCGGTGCCGTTGGCCAGCGGCAACGAGCGAACCCCGGTCAGCCGCGTCGCCAGGTCCAGCGCGGCATCAGTGGTCGCCTGCTGAACCTCCGCACCCTGGCCCCGGTAGGCACTCTGGGCACCTCGCGCACCTTGAGCACCCTGTGCACCTTGGGCACCCTGGGCACCCTGGGCACCCCTCGCACTATGAGCCTCTTGTGCGCTCGCTCGGTTCGTGTTCCTGTCGACTTCGACGAAGATGACGTTGCGCGACGAGCGGACGCGGTGGTTCGCGGCGCGGTCGAGCCCGACACGGACGCGGGCGACTGGCGCGCCATCCGGCGCGGTGGCCCGCTCGAGGCGGACACCCGCGACGGGCGGCGGCATCTCGCCGAGCGCCTGCTCGCCGAGCCCGTCGGCGCGGGCGTTCCTGAGGTCGACGAACACGGTCAGCGGATCCGGCTGGCTCGTCAGGTACGCCACCGGCTCGCTGGCTTCGATGAGCACCGTGCTCAACCCCTCGTCGAGGCGGCCCGAGATCGATCGGACGGCGGGACCCTCCGTGGACGGAAGATCACCGGTGGCGGCAAGCGACGCGACCAGTGCCGCGGCCAGAGGCGCGGCCCAGATCAGTCGAGGGAGACGACTGCCCATCACTTTTTCTCTCCACCGCGAAGATACTTGCGGACTTCGCGCTGCTTCTCGAGGGACAACGGATCGTTGACGTTCTGCTGGATGACCAGGTACTGCGGCGTGATCGTGCGGACCGTGCCGTCGGCCAGGCGATCGCCCGCCCGGACCGTGAAGATCTTGCCGGCCGCGCCGGTGATCATGGCGGCCCAGGCGCCGCGGTTCTCGACAATGCCGCGCACGACGAGCTCCTCGGTCGTGAGGCCCGCGGGGCCGTCCACGGGTACGACAGGGCCCGAACTCTCGGTGCCGCGGTTGATGAGGCTGACGAACGGATCGCGCCGGCCTTCGCGCGTATAGGCGAAGTTGGACGGGGGCGTCGGCGCCTGGGCAGCCGGGTTGGCGGGCGCGGGCACCGGTGCCGGAGCGGCCGGGGCCTGGGCGCCAAGGCCGATCGACCAGATGACGAGAGCCGTGACGATGACCATGCGGGCGCTCATTCGGTTTTCGTCGCCGGGTTCTTCTTGGCCGGCGCGCCTTTCTTCTTGGTCGTGTCCGGAGCCTCCGCCTGATCGACGAGCACGAAGGTCGTAGCGGTGGCCGAGACCGTGATGGTGTTGGCCGATTCGGGCGCACCATCCGATGCGCGCGCCGGCGGAATCGGCCGGATGTTCAGGCCGCCGACGTTGATGATGCGCGGGAACTTGCTCACGCGGTCCAGGAACGCGCCGAGGTTGTGGTACGTGCCTTCGAGCTCGAGGCCGATGGGCCACTCGGCGTGGATCTCGCGCGCCGTGATCGCCTGCGGCTTGAAGCCCCGAATGGTGAGGTTCGACTGCGTGGCGAGCGTCTGCACGCGCCTCAACAGATCGCCCACGTCCCGCTCGTCGGGCAGGATGGGCTTGAGACTCTCGAGCCGGGCCTCCATGTCGCCAATCTGCGACTTGAACTCCGGCAGCTGGCGCGCGGTCTCGCGGCCCTTCGTGACCCGGCCGCGAATCGTCTCGAGCTCGAGGCGCTGAACGCTCATCGCCTCCTGCCGCGGCATCTCGTAGAAGTAGTAGAACGCCCCGGCCGCGGCGAGCGCAATGCCGACGAAGACGCCGAGCTGTCCCTTCCAGGACATCTTGTCCAGGCCCAGACTAGCCACGGGGGCCCCCCTTCTTCGCCGGCCGACCCTTGGTCGTCTCGGCGGGGGTCGAGTCGATGCCCGCCATCTGGAACGTGCCGCGGATGGTGAACTGGATGAGGTCGGGCCCCCCGTCGTTACCGGACACGACCGAGCTCTCGAGGATTTCGACCGGCCGCTGGAAGTAGCGCGACGCCTCGAGGTTGCCGATGAAGTCGGAGAGCGAGGTGAGCGACAGCACGCGGCCGTCGATGGTGACGTCGTAGCCGTTCTGCCGGAGCCCGGTGAGCCAGGTCATCTCCGGCAGGGCGCGGCTGACCTGGTCGATCATGTGGACCGGCGCGCTCTGGCCGCGCCTGAGCTCGTCAATTAGCGTGAGCCGCTGCTGCAGCTGCGCGCGCTGGGCCTCGAAGTCCTGGACCTGCTTCAGGATCTCCTGGAGGCGCTGCTCCTCGGCGCGCGCCTCGCTCATCTCGCGCTCGATGGTCACGGCCTGCTGGCCGAGCGTCCAGTAGCGCCAGCCGATGCCAAGCGCCGCCAGCACCAGGATCAGGCTGCCGATGACGGTCACCTTCTGCGCGACGAGGAGGCCCGGCGATGCCGCCTTCGAGGGGTGGCGTTCCGACTCGAGCAGGTTGATGCGAATCATCGTCGGTCGCCTGCTCTGCGAAGGGCCAGCCCCACGGCCACGGCGGTGACCGGCGCGACCTCGTCGATCGACCAGCCATTGAGGAGCGACGCGTCGATCTGCACCTGGCGGAAGGGGTCGAAGGCGACCACTTCGGTGTCGAAGCGGGAGGCCAGTGCCTCGGCAAAGCCCTCCACGCGAGCCCCCCCGCCGCTGAGCGCAATTCGATCGATCCGGTCGCTCGCGGCCGTCGCCTTGAAGAAGTCGAACGTCTTCTCGATCTCGAGCAGCACGTTGTCGGTCATGGCCCTCAACACAGGCCGGACGTCCTCGTAGTCGGCGCCGTCCACGGCAATGCCCTTCTTCAGCCGCTCGGCGCTCTCGAACGGCAGGCCCAGCTCCTTCTGCACGGCCTCGGTAAAGGCGTTCCCGCCCATGGAGACGTCGCGCGTGAAGACCGACTGGGGGCCGTTCAGGATGTTGATGTTGATGGCGCTCGCCCCCGCGTTGAGGAGGGCGACGACGGCATGCGGCTCGAAGCCGTAGTTGACCTCGTAGGCGTTCTGGAGCGCGAACGCGTCCACGTCCACGATGATCGGCGTCTTGCCGGCCTGGGCGATGACGCTCGTGTAGTCGGCAATCTTCTCCTTCTTGGCGGCCACGAGCAGGACGTCCATCGTGCCCTGCCCGTCAGGGCCGGCCGGCGAGAGAATCTCGTAGTCGAGGTTCACGTCCTGGATGTCGAAGGGGATGTACTGCTCGGCCTCCCAGTGGATGGAGTCGCCCAGCTCCTGCTCGGTCATCGCGGGGACGGTGATCTTCTTGACGATGACCGAGTTGCCGGAGAGCGACGCGACGACATCGCGCGCCGCGAACCTGCGGGCGTCGAAGAGCCGCCGCACCGCGTCGGCGACCGCGCCGCCATCGATGATGGCGCCGTCGACAATGCTGTCGGGCGGCACCGGTTCGATGGCGAGCCCGGTGACGCGGTAGCCCTGCCCCGAGGCCTTAAGCTCGACTGCCTTGACCGCACTCGAGCCGATGTCGAGCCCGACGAGTCCTTTGTTGCGCCAGAAGGTCACCTTGGTCTCCGCTCTCCTCTAACCCCGGCTTTGGGCAAAGGTGATACCAGCCCCACGGATCCGGCTCAAACCAACAAAACCGTAGGCATTGGGCCAACCCCGTCGTCCTGTTCGGGGCATCCGATTGGCTACCCCGATGACAAAACTGCAAGCATTTAGCGAAATTTGAAAGTTCATTTCAGTTCCGAGCGTCCGGATGTCTCCGTCCAAGGGGTTTATCGGTTTCTAAACGCATCAGTACAGGGGCACGGCGGGCACAGCACTCCTGGTGCCCGGGGTGCACGGGTGCACAGGTGCCCGGGGTGCAACGGGTGCCCCAGGGTCACGGGGTGCCCCGATGGAGGGTCATGTAGAGGCAACCCCTTCAGGGTTGCCTACGCCGGTGCACGGGCACCTCGTGCACTTGAGCACTTGGGCACCCGTGCACTTGTGCATCTGGGCACCAGTGCCTCGGGCCGTCGAGTTGCGTAAGTGCATCCGTTCTCTCGATTTCCGGTCTTTCGCGCTCTTGCATCGGGCCGGGTTTCGTCGTATCATTTGGGTTTGCCGTCCTCGGAAAGAGAGCGGCCAGACGACTGATCAGGACTGACACTTCATGCCGACTTACGTAGCGACCCCGGCGACCATCGAGAGCCGGTGGCACCTCATCGACGCCGAGGGCAAGGTCCTCGGGCGCGTGGCCAGCCATGCGGCGCGGCTGCTCCAGGGCAAGCACAAGGCGACCTACACGCCGTTCATCGACACGGGCGATCACGTCGTAATCATCAACGCCTCGAAGGTGAAGCTCACGGGCCGGAAGGAAGAGCAGAAGATCTATCGCCGGCACAGCGGATACCCCGGCGGGCTGCGTGAGGAGCGCGCCAAGGTCGTGCGGGCGAATCGGCCGGAGCGGCTGATGGAGAGTGCCGTGCGCGGCATGCTGCCGAAGTCCAGGCTTGGCGATGCGATGTTCCGCAAGGTGAAGGTGTACGCGGGTGGGACGCACCCGCACCAGGCTCAGCAACCCATTCAGATCGAGGTCGCGTAATCGTGGCAGCCACTCAGTACTACGCGACGGGGCGTCGCAAGGAATCGACGGCGCGCGTGTTTCTCCGGCCCGGCTCGGGCAGCATCACGGTCAACGCTCGCGCGTTCGACGAATACTTCCCCACCGAGGCCCTGCGCGTGCAGGTCAAGGTGCCGCTCTCGCTCACCGAGACGGCCGGACAGTTCGACGTGCTGGCCACGGTCAGCGGCGGCGGTGTGACGGGACAGGCGGGCGCGCTGCGCCTGGGCATCGCACGGGCGCTCTGCGCGTTCAACGCGGAGCTGAGGCCCACGCTCAAGAAGGACGGCCTCCTGACGCGCGACGCGCGCGCGAAGGAGCGAAAGAAGTACGGCATGGCTGGGGCGCGCAAGCGGTTCCAGTTCAGCAAGCGGTAGTCAGTTCGGAGACTTTAGGCTTTAGGCTTTGGGCTTTAGGCTTTGGGCTTTAGAGCACAGGGGCTTCAGGGTCTTAGAGCCTGAAGCCTAAAGTCTAGAGCCTAGAGCCTCGATTTGCGTGGCCCCGTTCATGGGGTCGAAGAGAAACGTTGGACGGCCGCGCATCAGCGAGGCCGGAACCTGGAGGTAGCTTGGCCCAGCTCGCGATGAAGGACCTGCTCGAAGCAGGCGCACATTTCGGTCACCAGACGAAGCGCTGGAATCCCAAGATGAAGCCGTTCATCTTCGGCGAGCGCAGCGGCATCTACATCCTGGACCTCGGCAAGACCGTCAAGCTCTATCACGAAGCCGAGGAGTACGTGCGCCGGCTTGCGGCCGAAGGCCGCACCATCCTCTTCGTGGGCACCAAGCGCCAGGCACAGGACGTCGTCGCCGAAGAGGCCGTGCGCTCCGGCATGTACTACGTGAACGAGCGCTGGCTCGGCGGACTCCTCACCAACTTCTCCACCATTCAGCGGAGCATTGCGCGGCTGCGGGATCTCGAGGCGATGGCCACCGACGGCCGCTACGAGTTCATGCCGAAGAAGGAAATCGCCAAGGCGGAGAAGGAGAAGCGGAAGCTCCAGCGCAACCTGGACGGCATCCGGAACATGGGCCGCCTGCCCGACGCGCTCTTCGTCATCGACACGCGCAAGGAACAGATTGCGGTGGACGAGGCGCGCAAGCTCAAGATTCCCGTGATCGGCATCGTGGACACCAACTGCGACCCCGACCAGGTGGACTTCGTCATCCCCGGCAACGACGATGCCCTGCGGTCGATCCGCCTGTTCACGTCGCGCATGGCCGACGCGATCATCGACGGCCGCACCCAGCGCGAGTCGCAGATGGCCGAGCAGGCGCAGGCCGACGCCGAAGCCGCTGCCGCCGAGGAGGCCAGCCGCACGGTGCGCCCCGCCAACGTGCGCAAGCCGCAGCGGCCGGCCGAGTCGCCGGTCAGTCAGGCTTAGGTCCGAACAGGTCCGATAAGGTCCGGGATGGTCCGAGCGGGCTTTCCCGGACCGATTCATGTACAGCGAGAGAGGTCGAGACAAGCAATGGCAATCACAGCGGAAGCCGTAAAGCAGCTGCGCGAGAAGACCGGCGCGGGGATGATGGACTGCAAGGCCGCCCTCACCGAGGCGGCTGGCGACATGGAGAAGGCGATCGAGATCCTTCGCAAGAAGGGCCTGGCATCGGCCGCCAAGCGCGCCGGCCGCGCGACCAACAACGGGATGATCGGGCACTACATCCACATGGGCGGCAAGGTGGGCGTGCTCGTCGAGGTCAACTGCGAGACCGACTTCGTGGCGCGGACCGACGACTTCCAGACGCTGGCGAAGGAGCTCGCGATGCACATCGCCGCCGCGGACCCCAAGTTCGTGCGCCGCGAGGACGTGCCGGCCGATGTGCTCGAGAAGGAGCGCGAGATCTACCGCGCGCAGTTTGCCGGCTCCGGTAAGCCAGCGAACGTGATCGAGAAGATCGTCGAAGGCAAGCTCGAGAGCTACTACGCGCAGGCCTGCCTGCTCGACCAGCCCTCCGTGCGGGACCCGAACGTCACCGTCGGCCAGATGGTGGCGACTGCGACCGCCAAGACCGGCGAGAACGTGGCCGTGTCGCGCTTCGTGCGCTTCAAGCTGGGCGAAACGGCGGAATAGCACACACCAGGTGCACTGGTGCACAAGTGCCCGGGTGCACAAGTGCACTGGTGCGCAGGTGCCCAAGTGCACGAGCACCCCGTGCACCTCGAGCACCCGTGCACCTGAGTACCCGTGCACCTGAGCACCTTGTGCACTCGTGCACCTCGCGCACCTCGTGCACCTGAGCACCTTGTGCACCCGTGCACCTGTGCACCTGCTTTTGCTCTTATAATTCCGTCCGTGCCCGATTCTTCCGAGCCTTCCTACAAACGCATCCTCCTCAAACTGTCCGGCGAAGCGTTGATGGGCGACGAGCCCTACGGCGTGGACCCGGCCGTCACCGCCCGCATCGCGCAGGACATTGCCGGCATCCAGTCCCTGGGTGTCCAGACCGGCGTGGTCATTGGCGGCGGCAACATCTTCCGTGGGCTTGCCGCAAGCACGCGCGGCATGGACCGCTCCACCGCCGACTACATGGGCATGCTGGCGACGGTCATCAACGGTCTCGCCCTCCAGGACGCGCTCGAGCAGTACGGCGTCCCGACGCGCGTCCTGACCGCCATCGAGATGCGCGCCGTCGCCGAGCCGTTCATCCGCCGCCGCGCCGTCCGGCACCTCGAAAAGGGGCGCGTGGTGGTCTTTGCCGCGGGCACGGGGAATCCCTATTTCACCACCGATACGGCAGCGGCCCTGCGCGCCATGGAAATGCGCGCAGAGGTCATCCTCAAGGCGACCAAGGTGGACGGCATCTACACGGCCGACCCGGTGAAACACCCCGACGCGACCAAGTACGACCGCGTCTCGTACCTGCAGGTCCTGCAGGAGCGCCTCCAGGTGATGGACGCGACGGCCATCTCGCTCTGCATGGACAACAAGCTTCCGATCGTGGTCTTCAACCTGAAGGAGCCGGGCAATATCAGGCGTGTCGTCATGGGTGAGAATATCGGGACGACGGTGACGGCATAGGGCAACCCTGAAGGGTTGCCCCCACACGAAGTCTCTTCGAGGGATCTTGTAGAGGCATCCTGAAGGGTTGCCGCCACAGGAAGCCTCTTCGACGGATCTTGTAGAGGCGACCCTTCAGGGTCGCCTGCAGCGGGGGGGTTCTGCAATGGATGTGACCGATCTCAAGGGATTGGCAGGCGAGGTGCGGAAGCGTATGAGCGGGCACGTGGAGCACGTGAGGAAGGAGCTCGCGCAGGTCCGCACGGGGCGGGCGACGACGGGGCTCCTCGACAGCGTGTTCGTGGACGCCTACGGCTCCCGCATGCCGCTCAACCAGGTGGCCGGCCTCTCCATCCCCGAACCCACGCTCATCGTCGCGCAGCCGTTCGACCCCTCGCTCATGGGCGCCATCGAGAAGGCGATCCGATCGTCGGACCTGGGTCTGAATCCGGCCAACGACGGCAAGGTGGTGCGTATTCCGATTCCGTCGCTCAACGACGAGCGGCGGAAGGAGCTGTCGCGGCACGTGCACAAGATGGCCGAGGAAGGCCGGAATCACGTGCGCACGGTGCGGCGCGACGCCAACGACAAGCTCAAGAAGATGCTGAAGGATCACGAGATCTCCGAAGACGACGAGAAGCGGGCGCTCGCCGACGTGCAGAAGGCAACCGACGAGCACGTCAGGGCGATCGACGATCTGCAGCAGAAGAAGGATGCGGAGTTGCTTGGCAAGTGACCAAGTAAGGCTTTAGGCTTTGGGCTCTAGGCTTGAGCTAAAGCCTGAAGCCTGAAGCCTAGAGCCTGACAAGTATCCGATGACCTACTTCTCCCATCTCGAGTGTGCGTCGACGTGCGGCGCGGGGCCGTTCGACCCGCGCGAGCGTCACTTCCTCTGTCCCTCGTGCGGGTTGCCGCTGCTGGCACGCTACGACCTGGCCGCGGCGCGCGCGTGGCGACGCGAGTCGCTCGTCGGCCGCGAGCCGAACATGTGGCGGTACCGGGAACTGATGCCGCTTCTGGACGGCGACTCCCCTGTCACGCTCGGCGAAGGGTTCACGCCGCTGTTCCACGCCAGGCGGCTCGGCGCCCAGCTCGGGCTCGATCGGCTCTTCATCAAGGACGAGTCGCTCAACCCGACCAATTCGTTCAAGGCCCGCGGGCAGTCGGCGGCCATCACGCGGGCCCGGGGGCTTGGCGCGACCACCATTGCGCTGCCGACGGCCGGGAATGCCGGCAACGCCGCGGCGGCCTACTCCGCTGCCGCAGGACTCGAATGCCAGGTGTTCATCCCGAAGGATGCCAAGCAGCCGTTCGTCGATGAATGCCGTCTGTACGGCGCGACCGTCACGCTCGTGGACGGGCTCATCACCGACGCCGGCAGGATGGCCGCGGAAAAGGGTAAGCCGCTCGGGTGGTACGACGTCTCGACGCTGAAGGAACCCTACCGGGTCGAAGGCAAGAAGACCATGGGGTACGAGCTCGCCGAACAGCTCGACTGGAACCTACCCGACTGGATTGTCTACCCCACCGGCGGCGGGACGGGCCTCGTCGGGATGTGGAAGGCGTTCGACGAGCTCGAGGCGATCGGATGGATCGACGGCGGGCACCGCCCCCGGATGGTGTCGGTCCAGGCGGCCGGCTGCGCGCCGATCGTGCGGGCGTTCGAACAGGGCGCCGAGAAGGCCGCGCCGTGGGAGAACGCTCACACCCGCGCCGACGGCTTACGCGTCCCCCGCGCCATTGGCGACTTCCTGATCCTGAAAGCGGTCCGCGACAGCGGCGGCACGGCTGTCGCGGTCACCGACGACGACATGGTGCGCGACATGGTGGCCATCGGAAGCCTCGAGGGCGTGAGCGCCGCTCCGGAAGGAGGCGCTGCGCTCTCCGCGATCCGGAAGCTCGTCGCCGACAAGCGCATCGCGCGCGACGAGACCGTGGTGCTGTTCAACACGGGCGGGGCCTTGAAGTACCTGGATGTGCTTGGGCAACCCTGAAGGGTTGGCTTCAGTTCAAAGTTGACAGTTCAAAGTTACAAAAGGTCTTCCGGACGCATTTTTGAACTTT
Organism: uncultured Bifidobacteriaceae bacterium; assembly: GCA_964543955.1. Taxonomy (GTDB): domain Bacteria; phylum Acidobacteriota; class Vicinamibacteria; order Vicinamibacterales; family UBA2999; genus VFZN01. The sequence goes on along the minus strand of CAZJBN010000060.1, from coordinate 2,876 downwards.
GAACTGGGCACTTTGAACTCACCCCTCAGGGGTGCCGAACTCACTCTCCGAAAGAAATCCCGATGGCCCGCGCCGTCGTCAGCAGGTCGTAATCGAGTGGGACGGTGCGCGTCCGGCCGACGACATCGGCCAGCGGCACCGGGACGATGTCGGGCGGGTGGTTCGCGACCATCTTGCCGAAGACCTCGCGGCGCAGGAGTTCCACCGCCTTGCCGCCGAGGCGCGTGGCCAGCACGCGGTCGAACGCGGTGGGCACGCCGCCGCGCTGCAGGTGGCCGAGCACGACACACCGCGACTCCTTGCCCGTCAGGGTCTCGAGTGAGGTCGCCACCTGGGCGCCGATGCCGCCAAGCCGTTCCACATACCCGGCGCGCGCCTCCGCGACGAGCGACGCCTTGCCTCCCCTGGGCACGGCCCCTTCGGCCGCCACGACAATGCTGAACTTGGCGCCAAGCGACTCCCGCGTGCGGATGTGCGCCGCCACCTTCTCGATCTCGAACGGCACCTCCGGCATCAGGATGACGTCCGCGCCGCCGGCCACCCCGGCATGGAGCGCAATCCACCCCGCGTAGCGCCCCATCACTTCGACCACCATGATTCGCTTGTGTGCCTCGGCCGTCGAGTGCAGGCGGTCGATGGCATCGGCTGCGAACTGGACCGCGGTATCGAAACCAAAGCACGTGGTCGTGCCGACGATGTCGTTGTCGATGGTCTTGGGCACGCCCACGATGGGAATGCCCTTGAGGAAGAACTGGTGCGCGATGCCGAGGGTACCGTCGCCGCCGATGGCGACGAGCGCATCAAGTCCCATGTCGTTGAAGGTTTTGCACACCCGATCGGAATAGTCGACCTTCCCTGCGCCTCCCTCGACCGGGTACTCGAACGGGTTCCCGTGGTTGGTGGTGCCCAGGATGGTGCCGCCCAGGCGCAGGATGCCGGTGACGTCCTTCGCGGTCAGCGGACGGGTCCGGGAGGGGTCCAGCAGGCCATCGAAGCTGTCCTCGAGCCCGACGACGGCAATTTTTGCGTTGGTGGCGGCCTTGACGACGGCGCGGATGACGGCGTTCAGGCCGGGGGCGTCGCCTCCGCCCGTCAGAATGCCGATTTTCTTGATGGACATCCGTTTGACTATAGCAAGCGGACGCGTCCGGGTGGCCCTCGAAGGCGTCAACAGTTGCGACGTTGCGAGATGAACCCCGCCTCCTGTCGCGCCGATAGACCAATTGGCGGGGTCGCAGAAAGTGCCCCCCAGACTGGGCCGTAAGCGTGTTATGATTGCTCGGTTTTTCACCAGAGGCATCCCAGCCCTCCGGACCGGTAGACCCAATCTCCCCATAGTGCGAAAGGTCGTTTGCGATGAAGGTGTGGGATTCCGGGACTTGGGGGCGGGGCTGGGCCGCTCTCCTGTGCGCGATTACGCTTGGCAATCTTCACCTGCTCCAGGCCCTGCCTGCGGCCCCCGTGCTCTACCCTGCGTCGGTCGCCGGCCCGCAGGTCACGCTGGCGTGGTCGGCCGTCCCCGGCGCGACCGGGTACAGGCTCGGCATCGGGCCCACCCCTGTGGGTCCGGAGGTCTACAGCCAGGTCGTTGGTCCCGTGAACACGGTGACCTTCACCTCGCCGCTCGTCGGCACGGCCTACATGCACGTCCAGGCCATCGACGGCACCGGCGTCGGCCCATCGTCCAATGTCATTGCGGTGACGGTCGTGACGCTGGCGCCCGTGCCGGCGGCGCCGGTCAACCTGCAGGCCTTTCTGAGCGGGACGACCGGCATTCTGACATGGGGTGCGGGCCCAGCCGGCGGCGCGCCGCTGGCGGTGTTCATCGAGGCCGGTACCGCGCCCGGCGCGGCCAACCTGGTCGCGACGTATCTGCCGCTGTCGACGCATCTCAGTGTTCCGGGCCTTCCGCCGGGCACCTACTTCGTCCGCGTCTATGCCGTGAACGCGAGCGGGCGAAGCCTTCCGTCCAACGAGGTGCGGCTGGACGTGCCGGTGGGCGGAGGCTGTACGGCGCCTCCCGCGTCGGCGCTGAACATCAACGTGGCCGGCAGCACCGTGGCGTTTGCGTGGACGCCCGTGGGCGGCGTCGCAGGATACCGGGTCGAGGTCGGGACCGGACCGGCCGGACCGATGCTGGTCTCGCAGGCGTTGCCGGCGTCGACGACGTCGGTGGCGTATCCAGGTGCGCCGGCCGGCACGTTCTACGCGCGCGTGGTGACGGTCTCGCCGTGCGGCGCCGAGAGCGGGTCGGCGGTCGTGCCGTTCTCCGTGGCTGGCGGTGGTCCAGGACCGGGTCCCGGTCCCGGCCCGCGCACGCCGAACCCGCCGCCCGGTGTGGCCCTGCCGCTGCCGAACATGTCCGCACTGGTCAACCGTCTCGCAAACGAATACCGCGGGGAGCTGAACAACTCGTGCGTGGAGCACGGGGGAAACAATGCCTGGCTCTTCCGGCTCGTCCGCGAGCTGCGTCGGTACGACACGCGCTGGGGACTCAACTGGAAGCGCGCGAACGTGGGTGACATGTCGCAGGACGTGGTGACCTACAACTACAGCAACGAGCCCGATGAGGGGACGTTCTGGGTGTATGTCGTGGACGTCATCGGCGGCCACTGCGGCCCCAGTCCCGGACCGTTCTGGCTCAATCACACGACGGGTCCGAACATGTGGAGCCGCGGCGCACGCTGGACGCTTCAACCGTACATTCGCGCGGGGGGGACTCCGTAGGACAAACCACGGACGTTCAAAGCACGTCGGTTCAAAGCACGTCGGTTCAAAGCACGAAGGTTCAAAGCACGAAGGTTCAAAGCACGAAGGTTCGAAGCACGAAGGTTCGGTTCGGTGGCAGACGGAGTGGGCCGAGGAGCCCGATTGGA
>CAZJBN010000059.1:0-27289 GCA_964543955.1 uncultured Bifidobacteriaceae bacterium | reverse complement strand
CTTGCCGGGGTACCCTGCGGCGTACTTGTGCGTCATGACCGATCCGGCGGCTTCGAGCACCGCCGCACTGACGAAGTTCTCCGACGCGATGAGCTCGAGTCCCGAGGCCTGGCGGACCGTCTCCTGATCGATGGCGGCGGCAATGTCGGGATCGGCGTCAGCCAGCGTGCGCTGCATCAGCGGCAAGGCATTGGTGAACATCCCGGGGATTGTACCGCGGGAGGCGAGTGCCCTGGCGCGTATCGGCTGTGGGCGACCCTGCAGGGTCGCCCCTCCGCCTGTAAACTCTCGACATGCGACTTGCGATCGTGACCCTCTGCACCCTCGCCCTGTCAGCTCACGCCGCTGCCCGCCAGCCCGGGCCGCTGCAGCGGTTGCTGGACGCCGAGCTTTCGCGCATCCCCGCGACGGCGGGCATCTACGTCAAGCACCTCCCAACGGGGGAGGAGGCGTCGGTGAGGCCGGACGAGCGCTTCAACAGCGCGAGCGTGATCAAGATCCCGGTGATGGTGATGGCCTACCAGATGGCCGGGAAGGGCACGTTGTCGCTCGACGAGCGCGTGAACATCGGCAAGGCCGACAAGCGGGGCGGATCGGGCGTGCTCCGCTATCACGACGTGGGCCTCCAGCCCACGCTTCGGGACATCGTGATGCAGATGATCATCACGAGCGACAACACGGCGACGGACGTGGCGATCGCGAAGGTCGGCGGTGTCGGGGCCGTCAACGCCTGGCTCGCCGCAAACGGATACGCGCCGGGACTGAAGCTCACCTCCACCGTCCTCGAGGTATTCCGCAGGCGATACCTGCCGGCCGATCCACAGGCCGGCACGCTCACCGCCGAAGACGTCTACGCGCTCGGATCCGGCGATCTCTCGTACGGCACGTCGCCGCGCGCTCGCCTCGAGGCGATCCAGGGCGCGATGTCGAAGCCGGAGGTGCAGTCGGTCAACCTGCGCCGGCTCGATGCCGAACCGGAGTACTGGCTGGGTGAGATCACGCCGCGCGGCGTCGGACGATTGCTCGAGGCCATGGAGGCCGGGGGCCTCACCTCGGCGAGCGCGGCGGCGGAAATGCGGTTGGTCATGCGCCGGCAGCAATCCGGTGCCCGCCGGCTTCCGCATTTCATCGACGTGCCGGTGGGGCACAAGACGGGAGACTTCCCGCCGCTGGTTGCCAACGACGTCGGCGTCATCTACACGCGGTCGGGACCGGTCGTTGTGTCCTTCATGTTGAATTCCATCCGCGAGCCGTATGCCGAAGCCGAAGATCGCATGGGCCGCGTCGCGCAGCTCATCGTCGACTACTTTGACGGACGTCCGTAGGGCGGGTCTCCCTCGTCGGGCAACCGGCGTCAGAATCCCCAGCCAAGCGCAAACGACAGGCCGAAGTCGCTGCGCTCCCGGCCGCCTGGTGGATCGCTGTCGAAGTTCTCGAACAGGTTGACCGCCCAGTAGATGCTCCCGAAAAGGTCCCGGCGCACCTGGGCGTCCAGTTCGAATCTCGTCCGCTTGCGCGCAAGGCTGACGTAGGTTGACGCCTCGACGCGCGCGTCCGTCGCGCCGTCCGGGAACCAGTCCCATTCAGCGCCTGCGACCGCTTCGGCTGCGTGGTCGGTCGACTCGGCGCCTGCGTACCGCTCCTGTGCATAGTCCAACCCGCCCTGGACCGTCAGAGCCGTGAGGTTCGATTGAACCACGGTCCGCCCCACGCCGCCCCCGGCGAGGAGCCTCACGTCGAGCTCCAGTCGTTTGCTCTGCTCCACTTCGAACAACGCCGCCGCGTGCCAGCGCCGGGCCAGGAGGCGCCGCGTATCGAGCGCCAGGTCGTTGCGAGTCTGTCGCTCCGCCTCGTCACGCGCCGAGAGCCAGGAACTGATCGATCCCCGCGACAAGTAATTCCGGCTGCGATGGACGCCGGCCGCGCCGAGCGTGTACGTCTGGGTGTTGCCAGCCAGCAGGTAACTGAAGCCGAAGTCGATTGAGCCGGTCATTCGTGCACGAAAGTCGGCTTCGATCGGGATCATCCGGACGACGTCGCTCAACTCGAGGGGCATCGTCGGCCCGGAGGCAGTGTGCACCACCAGATGGTTGGGCGACGGGGATGTGATCGATCCGAGAATCGCTCCCCTGACGACACCTCCACGTCGAGGTTCTGCGTGCTGGTCAGGCTGACGACCTCGGACCAGAGGATCGAAATGGTGCCGGCCCAGCGCCGAGCCCCAGGCGTTGAGGCCGCCGGGGTGCGAAACGCCAACAAGCCGTGCTCGAGGCTCCGCACGTCGCCCGTGATGCGATCCCCCGTGTTGACTTCGACCACGGTAGGGGGCTGGGCAAAGGCAACCCCTTGAAGAGCGGCGATCAGCACGATCGCGGTCAGGATCTGGCGAGCCACCGCGGCCATCCGTCTCCCCCGTCATCCTTCCTGCGTCGCCAGAGCCACGGCCATGCGGCAGCCCTCGGCGAACTCGAGCAGGTCCACGTACTCGTTGACGGTGTGGATCTCCGCCTGCCCGGCGCCGAAGGTCACGGTCGGTACGCCGTGCTCGACCAGCCAGTTCGCGTCCAGGCCGCCGTTGCCCAGCACGGTGAATGGCTTCAGGCCGATCGACTCCGCCGCCTCGATCGCGCGCCTCACCGCCAGGGAGTCCTCGCCCAGGCTGAACGGCGGGTACGACGTCCTCGCCTCGAACTTCACCTCAGCCGTCGCCCCGTCGAGATCTTTCACCTCGGCCTGCGCCAGGGCGAACGCGTCCCGGTATGCTTCCGCGATCCTGACGGCGAAAGCGGCGTCGAGACTCCGTGCCTCGCCCAGGATACGGACGTAGTCGGTCACCACATTGGTGGCATCGCCCGCCGGCTTGCCGTCCTTGCCTCCGAACACGCCGGGGTTGCTCGAGCCGCTGCCCTCGGGCTTGACGACCTTGCCGAACCAGCCGGCGCGATGGGCTTCGGTCAGGCCAATCGATGCCACCAGCATCGAGGAAATGCCTTTCTCCGGGGCGACACCGGCGTGTGCCGCCTTGCCTTTGATCTCGACCTCCCAGTTCTGCTGTCCCACGGCGCCAATCGTCAGCCTGGCGGCATGCGTGCCGTCGACGTTGAAACACATCGCCGCCCCGCCGAGGTCCTTCGGATCCAGCTCACGGGCGCCGTGCAGCCCGCTCTCTTCCCGCACGGTGAACAGTAGCGTGATTGGAGGATGCGGAAGCTTGTGCTTCAGGAGCGTCTCGGCCAGCGCCACCAGGACGGCGCAGCCGGTGCCGTCGTCTCCGCCGAGGGCGGTGGTGCCGTCCGAGACAATGCGATTGCCCTCGCGTCGGGGCTTGGCGCCCTTGCAGAGCGCCACCGTGTCGAGATGCGTCGAGAACACCAGTCGCGGGCCGGGCCGTGTGCCGGGCAGGTCCACCAGCAGATTGCCGACCTCGGTCGGTACCGGGATGCGCTCGTGGGCCGTATCGTGGCGAATGGCGGCGGCCGGGACGCCGATCCTCCGCAACTCCTTCGAAACGGCGGCCGCGATCGCCGCCTCGTGCCCGGTCACGCTGTCGATCGCCAGGAAGGTCATCAGGTACTCCTCGGCGGCCTTCACGTCGACGGGGATGGTGGCGCTGCTCATCATGTCACTGCCTTTCTTTCAGCCGACGCGAGCGGTCGAGGCCGCTCATTCAAGAGCGTTCATGGGCGGCCCTTCCGGCGCGGACCGTCACAGCCCCCAGGGAATGCCCAGCCAGTACCAAATCGAGAAGAACACCAGCCAGAGCCCGAGCATCCAGACCGCGTACGGCAGCATCAGCGTGAACAGCGTCCCGACGCCCGCATTCCTTTCGTATCGCTGGAAGAACCCGAGAATCAGCGCATACATCGACAACATCGGGGTGGTGATGTTCGGCACCGAGTCCCCGATCCGGTAGCCGGCCACGACCGCGTCCGGAGCCACGCCCAACCGCATCATCAGGGGAATGAAGATCGGCGCGAGCATGGCCCACTTGGCGACTGCGCCCGTGAGGAAGAAGTCGAGGACGCAGACGACGAGAATGAAGCCGATGAGCAGCCAGAACGGGCCGACGTTCGCGGTCTGCAGCGCGTCGGACATGGTGATGGCCAGGATGGTGGCCATGTTGCTGTAGTTGAAATAGGCGACGAACTGGCTGATGAAGAACATCATCAGGATCATGCCGCTCAGGCCGGCAATCGTCTTCTCCATGGCCTTGAGGACGTCGGCGATGCCCTTCATCGTCCCGGCCCCGATGCCGTAGGCGGCGCCGCAGGCCAGGAACACCATCGCAATGATGACGACGAGGCTGTTCATGAACGGCGTATTGCCGATGATCGCGCCGGTCGCCGGATGGCGGAGCGGCGCTCCGGGTGGCAGCGTCAACAGCGCGAAGAAGGCGCTGATCGCCACCGTGGCGATCAGCGCGTAGCGGAGCCCGCGCGGCTCGTTGGCCGACGGCGGCGCCTCCGCCGACGCGGGTTGTTCAGCCAATTCCGGAGAGGACCGTGCGTGGTAAGGGCCCAGGCGAGGTTCGATGACTCGCTCTGTGATGAGGGTCACCAGGACGGTCAGGAACAGCGTGGACGCGATGCCGAACCAGAGGTTGGCGGCCAGACTGATTGACACGGTTGGGTCGATCAGGCGGATCGCGTCGTTGGTCATCTCGGCGAGGACCGCGTCGATCGGCTTGATGAACGGCCAGCCTGGCTTCAGCAGCCGCTCTGTCAACGCCACCTCGTGTCCGACCGCCTGCGACAGGGGTCTCCGCCTGGACGCGGCAGACGGCGTGCTTGCTGTGAGGAGCAGGGTTCGACACCGACTCGCGGCTGAGCTCAGGCACGCGACCCCGTGTGTCAGCACCCTCAACGGACGATGATGCCAAACCCTACAGGATCCCGCCGTTCGGAGGCAAGGCCGGCGGACCCGAGACCGCCCCGTCACGTGTGCTTGCGGCTCTCTTTGAAGAGCGGGCTTGACTGGCCGAGCACGCGGTGACCGGCAGTGCACACGCAGTCCGTGTCCTCCAGATGCCGAGCCTGCGCATGCGGGCGCGGAGCGTGCTCGGGTTCATCCCGAGCGCGAAGGCCGCTCCCCGATTCCCCTCGACACGCCAGTCCGTCCTCTGAAGCGTGCTCAGGATGTGCGCACGTTCGACGTCGACCATTCTGGCCACGGGCGAGCCTGGCACTGCGGGCATCGGATTGGACGGACTGCTCGGTAGGGACACAAGCGGATCGGGCAGGCGAAGCGTCGAGCCCGGTGTCATGATGATGGCGCGCTCGAGCACGTTCTCGAGCTCGCGCACGTTGCCGGGCCAGTCGTGGGCCAGCAGTGTGTCGAGGACGGGCGGTGGAATCCGGGTGATACAGTGCCGGTGTTTCAGCGCCAGGCGTCCGACCAGGTACTGTACCAGCCGCACCATGTCGCTCTTCAGCTCGCGCAGCGGCGGCAGCGTGATCGGGAAGACGGCGAGCCGATAGTAGAGGTCGCGCCGAAAGCGGCCCAGGTCAATCTCCTCGAGCAGGTTGCGGTTCGTTGCGGCGACCACCCGCACGTCGACACGGATCGTGCGTGGCGAGCCAAGACGCTCGAACTCTCCGAACTGGAGAAATCCGGGGTGCCGCCCATCACCATCGCGTCGAGCGAACGTGGATTGTCGAACCCGAGGATGTCTCGGTGCTCGACCCGACCCCGGCGCCTGCCGTCACGCCGACGTGAACATCCTTGAGACCGCGGAAGAAGCCATCCCTGTGACCCGCGATGCCCATGTTCCCGGCGTCACCGGGTCTCGCGGTGCCATCGATGAGTCCAACGGCCCGGTTCAGCGTCCACTCGTCGGTACCCTCGAGGACTGCGACTTCCAGATCGATTGCCGGAATGCGCAGCACGGCAACCGGCAGTGGCGCTGGCGTTGCCAGGGTGCCGAGCCACGCCTTCACGCGAGCAGTCGACCATAAACGTTGATCGGGCGTCGAGAAGGCTGGAGCGGCAGCTTCCTGGGACTCGGCGAACCGCTGCAGCTCGCGACGCGCGCCCATGGCTCCCGACACAGACAGCACGGACCACAGGCCGACGGCAGCCACACCGCCAGCCCACGCGAGACGCTCGGTCCAGCGCCAGCCTTTCGCAATCGACCGTGGCACGAGGCGTACCGTGCAAACGCCACGCCGGAGCATCACTGCCGCTTGATTGCCCGATGCACGATTGATCTGCCCGACCGTCGCGCGACCTCATCCAGTCGATCCGCGACTGAGTGCGGAATCGGCCGCAGCCGGATGCGGGCGCTGACATCCAGATGAGTTGCCCGCACAGACCAGTCTGGCCCGGAGGCGTGATTGCCGACGTCCTTGCGGTCGATGCCCAGCCCATCCAGCGTCTGCTTCAACTCCACGCCGGCATGATCGGCGCCGAAGGCGACTCGCGTTCGCCGATTGGAGTGCAGCAGCGCCGGGCTTACCGGACCTATAATCCGCCACGAGAGCGTGGTGGCTCCCGAGCGTCAGTCGGGTCACGAGCCGCCCCATGCGGAGATTCCAATGCGTACCTTCCTCGCGGCAGTCCTTGGTCTCACCCTGGCCGTCGTGCCAGGCCCGCCGAACGGCGCAGTCAGCCTCGGTGCGCAGGCGCCGGCACAGTCCTACCCGGCCGAGGACGTCTTCAGCTACCCGTTCCCTGCGGACCTCACCGCCGCCTCGAAGGCCGGCCGCATCGCGTGGACCTTCAACGAACAGGGCCGGCGCAACATCTTCGTCGCCGAGGCGCCGCGCTTCGAGGCTCGCCAGCTCACCGCCTACGACACCGACGATGGCCAGGAGCTGTCGAGCGTGGCGCTCAGCCCTTCTGGCGACTGGGTCGTGTATGTGCGCGGCGGCGATCACGGATCGAACTGGGACGACAGCGAACCGGTCAACGCCGTGGCGTTTCCGACCCCGCCCACGGTGGCGATCTGGGCCGTGCCATTTGCCGGAGGCGAGCCGCACCTGCTTGGCGAAGGCGACTACCCGGTGATCTCGCCGCGGGGCGACGTGGTGGCGTTCGAGAAGAACCGGCAGATCTGGCAGGCGCCCGTCGACGGACGCGCGCCGGCCCAGCGCATGATTGCCACCAACGGATCGAGCGGCGGCATCGTGTGGGCGCCCGATGGATCGCGCGTGGCGTTCGTCTCCAATCGCGGCGATCACTCGTTCATCGGCGTCTATCGCGGCCCGCAGACGCCGGTCACATGGATCGCGCCTTCGACCTCTCGCGACAGCATGCCGCGCTGGTCGCCCGACGGGACGCGCCTGGTGTTCGTGCGGCGGCCCGGCGCAGGCGGAGCTCCGCTACCCGTGCTGGAGCCGCGGCATTCGCCCTGGGCGCTCTGGACCGCGGACGTCGCTTCGGGGGATGCACGCGTCCTGTGGACGGCCCCGCAAACGCTTCGCGGATCGCCACCGACCACCGACGGCGGCATCAACCTGCACTGGGCCGCGCGCGATCGCATCGTCTACCTGTCGTACGAGGACGGCTGGCCGCATCTCTACTCGATTCCATCGAACGGCGGCTCACCGCTCCTGCTGACGCCTGGCGAGTACATGGCGGAGCACATCCGCATGAGCCCGGACGGAAACGCCCTGGTGTTCTCGGCCAACGCGGGCGACACGCCGAACGATATCGATCGCCGTCACGTGGTGCGGGTGCCGGTGGATCGGGCGGCGCCCGAAGTCCTCACGCCGGGAAGCGGGCTCGAGTGGTCACCGGTCGTCACCGGCAACCTCGGTCACGTGGCGTTCATCGGCGCGACGGCATCGCAGCCCCCGTTGCCGCGGGTCGTCGCGAGCGGCGGCGGCGAGGTGTCCACGCTCGCCGCGAGCCGCGTGCCCGCCGCATTCCCGGCCGACCGGCTCGTGACGCCGAAAGCGGTGACCTACAAGGCGAGTGACGGCGTCATCGTCCACGCGCAGCTCTTCGAGCCGCCAACTGCAGCCGGTGTCCGTCGGCCCGCCGTCGTCTACGTGCACGGCGGACCACCGCGCCAGATGCTGCTCGGGTGGCACTATTCGGACTACTACGCGCGTGCGTATGCCGCCAACCAGTACCTTGCGTCGCGCGGCTTCATCGTCCTGTCGATCAACTACCGGCTCGGCATCGGGTACGGGTACGAGTTCCATCGTCCGCGGGGAGGCGGTGCGCAGGGCGCCGCCGAGTATCTCGACGTCAAGGCGGCGGGAGAGTACCTGCAAGGGCTCGCCGGCGTAGACGCCGCGCGCATCGGCATCTACGGAGGTTCTTACGGCGGGTACCTGACGGCACTCGCGCTCGCGCGCGACTCGGACATCTTCGCCACCGGCGTGGATATTCACGGCGTGCACAACTTCTCGGCGGGTGCATCCGGGTCCGGTGCGGCGCTCCAGGCTGCGCTCGCCGCCGCCGGCCGCGAGGCGCCGGCCGACCGGGAACGGGCCCTCGAGACCGCCTGGACCTCGTCACCGGTCTCGTCGGTGGCCACATGGAAGTCACCCGTGCTCCTCATCCACGGAGATGACGATCGGAACGTGCGCTTCTCGCAGACGGTGGACCTCGTGCGCCGCCTCGAGTCGCAGGGCGTTGCCTTCGAGGAGATCGTCATCCCGGACGACACGCACCACTGGATGCGTCACGCCAACGTGCTCAGGGTCTACAAGGCGACGGCGGAATGGTTCGAACGCCACCTGACGCCAGCGGCCAGCAGCGACCAGAACCCCCGCCAGAAGATCGATCGATAGATCGTCGGATCACAAGATCACCAGGTCAGATCCGCAGATCACCAGGTCAGGAGATCGCCAGATGCGCCGCCGTACCCTCCTCCGCGTCCTCCTGTCCACCTTCCCCACGCTGCCCCTGGCGCGAGTCCGCCTTGCCGCACAGGCGCGCGAGCTCACTCCAGACTCGCTCTCCACGCTCCGTGACGTGGGATCGACTGTCCTTCCCGCGTCGCTTGGCGCCGAGCGCGCGTCGGCAATCGTCGACCGCTTCGCGGCCTGGATGCGCGAGTACCAGGAAGGTATTGCGCTGGCGCACGGCTACGGCCATCCGCGGCTGGTCAGATCCCAGGCCTCGCCGGTGCCCGACTACGCCGCGCAACTCGCCTCACTCGACTCGCTGGCCCGCGCGCGAGGCGGCCGCTTCGGTGAACTGCCGCTCGAGACGAGGCGTGCGCTTCTGGGCGACGTGCTCGCCACGGCTGGAGTGGAGACCTTGCCCGCCAGGCCGACGGGCCGTCACGTCGTCTCGGACCTGATGGCGTTCTACTTCCGAAGCAGCGCCGCCAACGACCTCGCCTACCGCGCCAGGATTGGCCGGCAGACCTGCCGGCCCATCGAGCTGACCACGCGCCGTCCGGAGCCGCTGGCCTGATCGGGCACCGAGGAGCCGACCATGGCTGTCCACGAGAGCGACGTCTGCATCATCGGCGGCGGCATCAGCGCGGCCATGCTGGCGCGCAAGCTCGCCGTCCTCAGGCCTGGAACGACCATCACCATTGTCGAAGCCGGCCGCTCCCTGTTCGACGTCGAGCGGCGCGCGAGCTACCGGGAGCGATCGCTCGTCTACGGCGAACACCCCTGGAGGAACGATTACATCGAGGATCAGCGGGCCGACGGCATCATCTCGATGACGATGGCCGTCGGCGGGCTCGCGCTGCACTGGGGCGGCGCGTGCAATCGATTCTCGGTGGAGGATCTGCGGCTCAGATCGATGTACGGCCTGGCCACGGACTGGCCGCTCGAGTGGGACGATCTCGAGCGCTACTACGTGGAGGCCGAGCACGCGCTGAACGTCGCCGGCAACCCGAGCGCGTACGCCGAAGACCGGCGGTCGGCCCCGTACCCGCAGCCGGCCGTTCCGCTCTCCTACAACCTGCAGGTCCTCAAGGGCTGGGCGGAGAAGAGTGGACTCAGGTTCGATCCGCTGCCGCTGGCGCGCAACCTGACGCCCTTCGACGGCCGTGGCGCCTGCTGCGTGTACGACACATGCGAGATCTGCCCGACGGGCGCCCGCTATTCGCCGGACTTCACGTTCCGGCAGTTGATCGAGCGGAAACAGATCGTGCTGCACGACCGCACGCTCGTGCGAAGGCTGGTGCTCGATGAGCGGCGTCCTGTGGTGGCGAGCGCGATGGCCGTGCACCACGAGCGGCCCGATTCGACGGAAGAGTACCGGGCGCGGCTGTTCGTGGTGGCGTCCGGTTACTGCTGGACGCCCCACCTGCTGCTGCTCTCGGCTGTCCCGCGATTCCCGGACGGCCTGGCCAACACGTCGGGTCTGGTCGGGCGCTATATGACCGGACACTCGTTCATGGAAGCGCGCGTCGCGATCGACGAGCAGACCTTCCCCGGCCAGCATCGCGTGCACAGCCTCATCTCGCGCGAATACTTCAGGTGCGCCGCCAACCGTCCCTACGTCCGGCACGACACCCGCGTGTGGGAAGACACGACCGGCCGCGAGCCGCGGCTGCGCGACGCCGCGGGCAGGCTCCTGCTGGGCGACGAGGTGCTGGACGACTGGCGTGCGAGGACCAGGGGCAGCTCCGTGCGGCTGCGGGCCTACCTCGACGTCCATCCCTCCCCGGACAGCCGGCTCACGCTCGACGCCAATTCAAAGAATCGATACGGCGATCCGATGCCCCGGATCGAACATCGATTCGATGAACCGACCGTGGCACGACAGGCCGCGTCAAAAGAGCATGTCCTCGGGCTCTTCGCGCGCCTCGCTCGCGCGAGCAGCGGCAAGGTCGTCAGTACCCTGGACGGCGACTATCTCGATCACCCGGCGGGAGGGTGCCGCATGGGGACGGACCCGTCGACGAGCGTGTGCGACAGCTACGGCCGGACCCACGATCACGAGAACCTGTTCGTCGTGGGTGCGCCAACGCTGCCGACCGGCGGCTGCACCAACGGCACGCTCACGTTCGTGGCGTTGACGCTTCGGTCCGTCGTGCGGATCGCCGACAGCCTGCGCAACGGCTGAGGCGGCGTCAGCGCCTCTCGCCCCGCCGCCGGACCAGAGCACGGGTTGGCATGGCGCCTGCATCCGCTGGGATCCGATGCCAGGTCGTCCGCTTCGGCGTACGAATCCCGTACGGGAGGTACCGGTATGTTTGCCTTTCTTGACAGCCTTCTGAAAGAGCGATGCCTGTGGCATGCCGAACCGCTGTTCGATCGCGATACGGTCGGTGCGGCCGTGTTTCGGTGTCCCCGCTGCATGAAGACCTGGCCAATCCTTCCGGAACAGCAGACCCGGCATGAGGTGGCAGCGCGCCAACCCCTCGACGGCGCGCGGGTCCTGAGCCGCCCACGAGTGCCACGGGCAAACGGCGTCCGCCGCCTTGCCTCCAGCCACGGCATCTGACGTCGTCCCGGCCCGCTCGCCATTGCCTCGAGGAACGAGGCCAACTCCTTGTCCAGCACGAGATTACGGAGGGTAGCGCGGCAGTTGGCAGGCTCTCAGGGGGTTCGGTAACACACCTTTAACATCGAGCGCCGAACTTCGAGACCAAGTCATCCGTTTACTCAACTAAGGAGAAACGGAGACAAATGAAGACAACGCGACGCATGCAGGCGGCCCTGGGCATTTCCACGACGGCCTTCGCCGCCGCGCTCATGACGATGACGACGACGTCGGCGGCGACCGATCTCGACCAGCCTTACACACCGAGCGTCGAACGGGGCGCCTACAAAGTGAGGACGACCGGCTGCAACGACTGCCACACGCCGTGGAAGATGGGGCCGAAGGGACCCGAGCCGGACATGACGCGGGCCCTGACCGGCCACCCTGCCGACATGACGATGCCACCGCCGCCCGTTCTGCCGCCGGGTCCGTGGGTCTGGGTTGCCGCAGGGACCAACACGGCGTTTGCGGGTCCCTGGGGTGTGAGCTTTGCCGCCAACCTGACACCCGACAAGGAAACGGGACTCGGCGATTGGACCGAGGAGATGTTCATCAAGACCATGCGCACGGGCCTGCACCAGGGCAAGGGCCGTCCCGTGCTGCCGCCGATGCCGTACTTCGTCATCGGACAGATGACCGACCACGACATCAAGGACCTGTTCGCCTACCTGCAGTCGCTGAAGCCCGTGCACAACCGCGTGCCCGCGCCGATCGATCCGCCGGAGCCGGGACAATGACATCCGCCTCGCGCCCGATCGTGGCCGGCATCCTCGTGACCACGTGGATGCTGGCCGTCGGGCAGGCATGGCATCGTCAGGTGCATGCGGCCGCTGACGACGGTGTCGCGCCCCGGCGCCTGGCCGAGACCGGTCTCTTTCGCGAGGGGACGTCCGAGATCGATCCGCGCAACCGCCCGTTCTCGCCGCAGTACCCGCTCTGGAGCGACGGCGCCGCCAAGTCGCGATGGGTCTATCTGCCCGGCGGGTCGACCATCGACGTGACGACCGTGGCATCGTGGGACTTCCCGGTCGGCACGAAGTTCTGGAAGGAGTTCATCTTCGAGGGACGCAAGGTGGAGACGCGCTTCCTGTGGAAGGTGGAACCTGCCCGGTGGGTGTTTGCCAGCTACGTGTGGAACGAGGACGGCACGGACGCGATCAAAGCGCCGGAGGAAGGGACGACCGGAATCGCGGAGGTCGCCCCGGGAAAGCGCCACAACATTCCATCGGCGGCCGAGTGCCGCGCATGCCACGATTCGGACCGCACCGAGATTCTCGGGTTCAACGCGCTGCAGTTGTCGACGGATCGCGATCCGAACGCCATCCACGGCGAACCGCTCCAGCCCGGCATGATGACCCTCGCGACGCTGGCAGCTGACGGCGTGCTGCAGCCGGCGCGGCCTGAGCTCGTCACGCATCCGCCGCGCATCGATGCCGCGACCGACGAAGAACGAGCCGTGCTCGGCTACCTCGCCGGCAACTGCGGTGCCTGTCACAATCGCCGGAGCGATCTTGCGGCACTCGGCCTCCACTGGCAGGCAGGAGAACTCGTCGAGAGTGGCCGCGCCATCGCCCGCGGCATGCGGGCTCACAAGACGAAATGGCAGGTCCCGGACGTGCCCGAAGGGGAGAGCCTGCTCGTCGATACGATCTCGCCGCCGAAGAGCGCGATCCTGAAGCGCATGCGCTCGCGGCGCCCGGCCTCGCAGATGCCGCCCGTCGGCACCGTTGTCTCGGACCAGGAGGGTATCGAGGCGGTCCGGAAGTGGATCGAAGCCTTTCCTGATGTAAGTTGATCCAGTGTGGCTCTTCCTGATCGGCGTCGTCATTGTTGCCCTGGCCCACACCGCGCCCTTTCCGTTCCTCCTCGAGTATGTCGGTCCCGATCGCTCGATATGGGACCTCGAGAACGACGGAGCACCCACGATTTACCTGACCTACGACGATGGGCCGAACCCCACGGCAACGCCGGCGCTGCTGGACGTGCTCGCGCGCGAGGGCGCCACGGCGACCTTCTTCATCATTCCAGATCACGTAACGGGCGAGACCGCGCCCATTGTCCGGCGCGCGATGGACGCCGGGCACGGGGTCGCGATGCACTCCGGCACGCGGGCGCTGATGCTGAAGTCGCCGCAGGCGCTGGCGGCGCTCCTCGAACGGCAATCCGCCGGCATCGAAACGTTGACGGGCGGCCGGCCGTGCCGCCTGTTTCGTCCGCATGCCGGGTGGCGCGGGGGCCAGATGTACGAGGGTCTCGACCGCGCCGGATACACGCTGACCGGCTGGGGCTTCGCGATGTGGGACTTCAACTGGTGGCGCGCGAACGAGCCGGAGCGCCTGGCCACACGCCTGGCCGCCCGGGCCAGTAACGGCTCCATTGTCGTCATGCACGACGGCCATCACAAGAATGGAAGGGCCGATCGTCAACGTACGGTCGACGCGACGTCGGAGCTCATTCCGCTCCTGAGACAGCGCGGCTTCCAGTTCGGCAACCTCTGTTCGGCAGCCGCACAGAACCAGTAGGGCGGGTCTTCCGCCGTCGCGGTTCTCGGACTGGCCGTCGCGTCAACGGAGGCGGTCACATGCGCCGCGCCTGCGGAGTCAGTAGGGCGGGTCTTCAGACCCGCCGCGCGCGGGCTGGACGATCCACCACACTTCATCTGCCATAATCTCCGCGACCCCTGCACGGAGGAACCGGATGACCGAGGCTGCAGTCCACGAGACCAGACGCCGATTCATGGCGCACTTTGCCGGCATGGGCCTGGGCACGACGCTCGTGCCGGGCGTGCTGTGGGCGCGCATGCAGGACGCGGGTGCTTCGCGCGTCACGCTGGCAATGGTCACCGACGCCTTGCAACTCTCCGGCATCGACCTCACCGAGGAAGAGCGCACGGCAATGGTGGAGGCGGCCAACAGCAACCTCGAACGGTACGAGGAGCTGCGCAAGGTCCACATCCCGAACGACGTGTCGCCGCCGTTTCACTTCAGCCCCGTGGTGCCAGGGCTCGTCGTGGACAAGACGCGGCTGCCCTTCAAGCTGAGCAAGGCGCCGACGACGAGGCGTCCCTCGAACCTCGAGGATGTCGCGTTCTGGCCCGTGAGGCAGCTCGCCGAGCTCGTGCGCACGAAGCAGGTGTCGTCGGTCGAGCTCACCGAGATGTACCTGGCCCGCCTTCACCGCTTCAACCCCACGCTCAACAACGTCGTGACGTTTCTCGGCGAGCACGGCCTGGCCGAGGCGCGCCGCGCCGACGCGGAGATTGCCGCCGGTCGCTACAAGGGTCCGCTCCACGGCATCCCGTGGGGGGCAAAGGACATCATCTCCGTCAAGGGCTTCAAGACGACGTGGGGGTCGCCGGCGTTCAAGGAGCAGCAGTTCGACTACGACGCAAGCGTCGTGGAGATGCTTCGCGAGGCAGGCGCAGTGCTCATTGCCAAGCTCGCCACAGGCGAGCTCGCGGCGGGGGACAACTGGTTTGGCGGGCAGACCAAGAGCCCGTGGGACCCCGCGCAGGGCTCCAGCGGATCGTCGGCAGGACCGGCATCGGCGACAGCTGCCGGCTGCGTCGGCTTCGCGATCGGCACCGAGACGAGCGGTTCGATCCTCAGCCCGTCGGCCCGGTGCGGTGTCACGGGCCTTCGGCCCACCTTCGGCCGCGTGTCTCGCTACGGCGTCATGGCGCTCTCGTGGACGCAGGACCGCCTCGGCCCCATCTGCCGCCACGCCGAGGACTGCGCCATCGTCATGCAGGCCATTGCGCGGCCGGACGGCCGGGACATGAGCGTCAGCGACCTCCCGTTCAACTGGAACGCGGAGCTCGATGTTCGAAAGCTGCGCGTCGGCATCATCCAGGAATCGTTCGACGAGCTGACGCATCCCTCGGCGAAGGCCAATGCGGCGGCAACGCTCGATGCGCTTCGGGCCGTCGGCGTCGGCGAGCTCGTGCCCGTGGTCGTTCCCGACACGCCGGCCAATGTCAGTGCCATCAGCGTCGAGTCGACGGTCTTCTTCGACGAGCACGCACGCGCCGGGCGGATGAAGGACGCCCGCGGAGGCGGGCGGCCCAACGGCCGCCTGGTGCCGGCCGTCGAGTACCTGCAGTCGCAGCGCGTGCGCATGATGATGATGACGGAGCTGGCCAGGGCGACCTCGCACGTGGACGTGTACGTGGTGGCATCGAACAACACCGGCGTGGGCGCACCGGGCGGACCCGGGGCCGGCGCTTCGGCGCCACGCCGTCCCGCGGCGCCGCAGACGCCGACCCAGCGCCACTTCAACATGGCCAACCTGGCGTGCTACCCGGCCGTGAACCTGCCGAACGGCTTTGCAGATACGGGCACGCCTACCAACGCCACGCTCTACGCCCAGCCGTACCGGGAGATGGAGATCCTCGCCCTCGCCAAGGCGTACCAGGACAAGGCCGGCTGGCATCTGAGGAAGCCAGGCGTTCAGTAGCTCACCCTTACTCGATACTTCAGCACCGACTCGGAGTCGGCGGCAACCGGCACCATGAACTGCGCCGCAAACGCCGCCGTCTTCGTGTGCTCGTGAGACGAGCTGATCATCCGCCACGTTCCCGACAGCGGCTCGTTCACCTCCACGGTGATCGGCATCGTCTTGCGGTTCCTGAGCGCGATCTCGAACTCCATCTCGTAGACTCGGTCCGAGATCTTCTCGAAGTCGACCTGCCTGCGCTCGGCGACGACGTCGAACGCGTTTCCGATCTTGAGGTTGACCGTCTCGTTCTTTGGCGTATGCATGATGCGGTCCTCGCCGACGAAGTGCACGCCGCCTTTCGTATCCTCCTGATAGACGCGCACGACACCCGCGGGCATCGGGACGCCCAGGCCGCCCTCTTCGGCGTTCTTGAACTGGTAGAACACCTCCACCTCGTCCCTGATCGGCGAGCCGGGGTGCTGGCGGTTGCGGTAGTAGTTGTGGTTCCCCGAGACGACGTAGCGCTTCTGCACGGGGACGCCGGTCCCTCCGAGCATGCTCACCTGCTTGGTCTGGCTGTTGTTGATGGTCGTCCTGCGGCCGAGCGTGTAGAGGTGATACTCGGCGAAGGCTTCCGGTGCCATGGGGCTGAATCCCGCTGGCTGCAACATGTCCGCGCGCTCCGCCACGGCGCGCTTGAGCTCCTGGCGCACGCGGTTCAGATCGCCGGCCACGAGCTGCAGCGTCGCATTCCTGAAGGCCGTGCCGCTGTTGTTGGTGAGCGTCACCCAGCCGTCCACGCCGGCGGACGTGTCGTCGCGCGCGACCGTCAGCACGTAGTCCGCGCTCCATGCCAGCTTGGCGGCCAGGTAGGACGCCTCGACGCGGTGCTTCGGCGCGCCGTCGTTCTGGACGGTCCAGATGAGGGTGGGACGAGAGAAGAGGCTGTCTGGCAGTTCGGGGAAACGAATGTGATCGGCGTGCATGCCAGTGACGATTTCGCTTCCGATTTGCCAGACCGGCGCCGAGTTGTAGCTCAGAAGGCGCGCCTTCACCTCCTCCTGGCGCGTGGAGCCCCCGTCCTGCCGCGTGCGGACCAGCGTAACGTCGCGGCCGACGTACTTCCGCAGGAGCTTGTCGGGCTCGAGAAGGTCGTACTCGTAGTTCTGCTCGAGCACGCTCACGCGCGACGGGTCGCTGAGCGATCGGAAGTGCACCGTCGCCGGGTTCACCGTCGCGGCAATGTCCATGAAGCGGAGGCTGCCGGTCCCGCGCGGCAGCTGAAGCTGGCGGACGTCGCGCACGAGCGCGATGTCGGAGTTGTACACCGTAATCGACAGCTCGGTCTGGTCGTCGAGCGTGGTGGCCAGGTCGTTCGTGGCGGCCGGTTGGGCGGACACGGCGGCGCCGGAGGAGCGAACCGCCAGAGCGCCACCGGCAAGGACGAGCGCCGCAATCCAGGTGCGTGCAGACATGTGAACCGCTCCTCGGTAACCGGGGCCGGGTATGACCCCTTGTCCTTGGAACGGCGCCGCTCGAAAACCTTGCAGGCAGCAGCGTGTCGGGTGTGACGTATGGCTACGCCGCGCCGCCCGGCAGTTGTCCGCTGCGGAACATCTGTGCCCAGATGGCCCGGTCCTCGACGCTGAAGACGTTCAGCTCCTCGAAGACCTCTCTGGCGAACTCGACGCTGCCCAACCCGCTTGCGGTGATGAGCCCGCGATCGCGCGCGGCCAGGGCGTCCACGTAGTTGGCGCTCTGGTCGTAGCCAGGAACCTGCGCGCGCAGGAACTCGAGGCCGTTGCTCGTGTGACGCCGGCCCTTCAGGAGGCCCGCTCTCGCAATGGCCGCAGTGGCTGCACAGATCGCCGCAATCGGGACGCCGGCGCCATCGAGCCGATGGAGCAGGCCATCGAGCTGTGCTTCCAACGATCCGGTTCCCCAACTGTCGCCGCCGGGCAGCATGAACACCGCGACCGTGCCGGGATCGACATCGCTGACGGTCATCGACGGCAGTACGCGGACGCCGCCCATCGACTCCACGGGCGACGCGGTCAGACCAACGGTTTCCACCCGGTACTTCCCCTCGCGCCGCAGCTCCGCAACGGCGTGGGCGGGCTCCCAATCGGCAAATCCGTCGATGACGAGCAGGCACGCGGCTTTGTCAGGCATCGGTGCGATCTCCTGGACGAGGCGGGATGGACCAGTCGAACGTCTTGTTGAGGTGCGCCCGTCGATCCGCATGCGGCTCGAGGCCGAAACGCCTGTACAGCGTGACTGCAGCGGCGTTGTCAGGATCCACTTCGACGTGAAGCGATCGACAGTCCCTTTGCCGGCACTCGTCGACGAGCGCGTTCAATCCAGCCGTTGCGGCGCCTCGACGGCGAAACCCGGGGCGCACGAAGAGATCGTCCACATATGCGCTCGTGCCCCCGAACTCCATGGCGAAGCGCACGGCCAGCACGACGTGTCCGGCAATGTGACCGTCCAGGGTCATCAGCCAGGCGGCGCCGAGCGACGGATTGGCGAGCAGGGTCGTGAACGATCGTGCCGCCCAGGTGCGATCGAGCGGAAAGCCCGACTCCGCGTAGAACTCCTGCATCAGGTCCACGAGCGCCGGCACGTCGGAGAGCCCTGCGTGTCGAACGATCACTGCCATGGATGCTCCCGCCGGGCGTCCGGCGCAGGGCCGGCCTCGACGGCGACCCATGTCGCGCCGCCGTCGACCGTGCGGAACCGTCGGCCGTCGGCCGTCCGCACCACGGCGCTCGTGTCATCGACTGCCTCCACGCGAACGAGATCGGCGGGTGACGGTGTCGAGACCTGGCGCCACGAGCTCGCGTCGGCCGTCAGCATGACGATGCCGTTCCGGCCGGCGAGCCAGCAGATTGTCGTCGACGGCGCCGACCCTGCGAGCAGGTCCTCAGCGTGTTCGACCTCGACGGCGATCCACGACTGGCCGCCATCGAGCGTCCGCTGCACTGCCGCGCTGGTCAGCCGCCACCGAATCGCCCGATCTGGCGTCGGGATCTCGACCAGTGTCTCCGCGAGATCGGCCGCCGCTTCGCTCGACGCTTGCCGCGCTGCTGCGGGAGGCGGCACAGGCATGGCGAGTTCCGCGCGCGGGCTTGGTGCGCTGGAGGCTTGCGCGTCTGCGGGCCTGCCAGCTGCCTCCGGTGCGGCACCATCTCGCGCATCCTCGCGCTTCAAGGGGGCCTCGGGCACCGCCGCGGCGAATCCTTCGATCCTGGGGGCCGCGGGTTTGTCCTGCGGCGCGGGCGGTTCTGCGGGCGCGAAGGCGCCGGCCGGCTCGGATTGGCGAGTGGTCGTCATCGGCGCGTGCTGACCGGGCACGACCATCCACAAGATGGCTGCCGTGGCGCCTGCCGCGAGTGGCGCCATCCATCGCAGGTTCACCCGCCACCACGGACGGCCGCCCTCCGTGCTCACTGCGACGCCGGTGGTCTCGGCCGACGCCGCGCGACTCATCGTGGCCACGACCGCCTGGCATCGCGCACAGTCTGCGATGTGCGATTCGGCCAGGACCGCAGCCGCCGCGTCGAGACCCCCATCCATCCACGCCGCCATCGTCTCCGCGTCGGGGCATCGATTGGCAGCGCCGCGATCGCCATACGCGCCGGGCTGCCTCAGCAGTCGATCGAGCGAGCGGTCGCTATCCCTGGCGTTCACGGCAGACCCTCAGTGGTCGAACGATCGAGCGGTCGGTTCTTGCGGTCGGCTGCCGGGCCGAGCACGTCGCGGAGGTCCAGGTCGCCGGCATCTCCAGCCAGACGGTCGAGGCACTCGGCGACGTCGGATGGGGCCAGGCCGTGCTCGTGCGCGAGGACGTGCTCGACGTGCTCGCGGATGAGGCGCCTCGACCTCGACAGGTGTCGCGATGCCGTGGCCTCGTGTTCGTCGAGCGTCCGTCCGATCTCGGCGAGCGTCATGTCGTGCGCATAGTACCAGGCGAGCCGCAGGCGATCGCGCGGCGGCAGCGCGGCCACGGCCGCCGCGAGCGCCCGAGTGACGATGGCACCCAGCCGGCTGTGGTCGGGATCCGGTTCCCGGGCAGACGAGGCTGGCGTCGTCTCGTGATCGGGCAGCGGTTCCCACCGCCGGTCACCGCGGATCCTGTCGACGTGGCGCTGGGCGAGCACCGCGCGGAGCCACGTGGCCAGGCTGCTTCTCCCGTGAAAGTAGCGGAACAGACTCTTCCGGTCGGCCTCGTTGCCTGCGAGGCCGAAGAGGTCCGCATAGAGCGAGTCGGCGAGGTCCCTCGCGCCGCCCGAGGCATCGATCGCGCTGGCCGCCCGGTACAGCACAGGCCGAAACGCCTGGACGAAGTGGTTCCACGCGCCCTCGTCTCCCGCGGCGCACCCGCAGGCGAGCGCGAGGTCCTCGAGGTGGAGAACTTCGAGCGTCCGTCGCACGTCGGCCGGATCGTCAAGGCCCTCGGGAAGGCTCCGCTCGAGGGCAGAGGCAAAGGCCTCCGGCGCGACGTTCCAGCGGTCGGTCCCGGCGCGACGACAGAGCCGGGCAAGGAAACGGTCGTCGATCCGGGGCATGCCGTGTGGCTCGATCCTATCGCGGAGGCGGTACGTCGATGGAGAGCCCGGCGCCGGCTCGCCGGGGGCCGACGGGCAAACTAATCCCGGACTCATGAACAGTTCGGGTTAGAATCGCCCCGCTCCCCCGGCCGACTGCCGAGGGTTGTTTCCGGAGGCTCCCATGGAGATCACGCGTCGCGATGTCGGTCCGGTCACAGTCCTCGATCTCGCCGGGAGGCTGAGCGGGACCGACAGCCAGGGTGCGCTCAAGCAACAGGTCACCCAGCTCGTCGCCGACGGTCGCAAGCACATCGTCCTGAACCTGGAGAAGCTGGCGTACATGGACAGCGGCGGGCTGGGCGAGATGGTGTCGTGCTACACGACCGCATCCAAGGCGGGTGGCGGCGTCAAGCTCGCGCACCTCACCACGCGCATCAAGGACCTGCTGACCATCACCAAGCTCGTGACGGTCTTCGACTCGTTCGACACCGAAGCCGGCGCCGTGGCCAGCTTCCCCGTCTCGTCCTGACGGACGGCGTCGCGAGTGTGAGGGCGAGCCGCGTCAGGAGGCTCCGACACGCTATAGTGTCCGGGCACCCGTGATCCCAAGCATTCGTGTCAGCCCGCGCGGTGAGGACCGCCTCAGGTCCGGCCACCCCTGGATCTATCGCTCGGATCTGCGTGACGCCGACGCCGGCTCTGGAGCGGTCGTCCGCATCGTCGGTCCCAAGGACCGTGCGCTCGGCTTCGCGCTCTACAGCGATCGATCGCAGATCGCGCTCCGCGCGATCGCGCGAGGCGACGCGGTCATCGATCGGTCGTTCTGGCGCAGGCGGCTGCAGGCGGCCATCGACTTCAGGAAGGCCCTCGGCATCGACGCCACGGCCTTCCGCCTCGTGCACGGCGAAGCCGATCTCCTGCCCTCGCTCATCGTCGATCGGTATGCGGACTACCTGGTGGTCCAGGCGCTGTCGCAGGGCATGGATCGCCTGCTGCCGGAGCTCGTGCCGCTTCTGGTGGAGCTCACCGGCGCGCGCGGCGTGCTCGCGCGCAACGACCCGAAGGTTCGGCTGCTCGAGGGGCTCGACCAGTCGGTGCGGGCGCTTCACGGCGAGGTGCCGGCGACGATCGAGGTCAGGGAGGGCCCCATCACCTACCAGGCGGACCCGTGGCATGGCCAGAAGACGGGTCTCTTTCTGGACCAGCGCGAGAATCGCGAAGCCGCCGCGGCCTATGCGCACGGGCGCGTGCTCGACTGCTTCAGCTACAACGGAGGCTTCGCGCTCAGGCTGGCCAAAGTGGCCGACCGCGTGGAGGCTGTCGACAGTTCAGCCGACGCCGTGGCCCGCATCGCGGAGAACGCACGCCAGAACGGCATCACCACCGTCGATGCGCGCGAAGCCAACGTCTTCGACGAGCTGCGCCACCTGGAGCGCGACGGCACACGCTACGACACCATCGTGCTGGACCCGCCGGCCTTCGCCAAGAACAAAGCCTCCGTGCCGAAGGCGCTGGCTGGCTACAAGGAGATCAACCTGCGTGCCCTGAGGCTTCTGGCGCCCGGCGGGTACCTGGTCACCTGCAGCTGCTCCTACAACGTGGACGAAGCGATGTTCGCCCAGGTCGTCTACGATGCGTCGGTCGACAGCCACGTCCCGGTCACGGTCGTCGAGAAGCGCATGCAGGGACGCGATCACCCGGTGCTGCTCGGCGTGCCGGAGACGTACTACTTGAAGTGCCTCATCCTCAGAAAACTTGCCTGAACAGGTGCCCGAATGCTCAGACCAGTCCTGACCGCCGCTGCGGCCGTTCTCGTTGCCGCCCTCCTGTCGCCCGCCTCGCACGCGCAGGCGCCAGCCCTCCGTGGCTTCCCCGACGACGCGGCAGTCGTCGCGCGCGAGCGGGAGGCCGCGTTTCGACGCGTGCCTTCGCGCGAGGCGCTCGAGGAGTACATGACCGCGATGGCGGCCGAGCCGCACGTGGCGGGGCGTCCCGGATCCCGCAAGGTCGCCGAGTACGCGCTCGCAAAGTTCCGGTCGTGGGGGCTCGATGCCGACATCGAGACATTCGAAGCGCTGATGCCCTGGCCGACCGAGCGGGTCGTCGAGATGGTGGCGCCGACGCGCGTGACGCTCGCCATCAAGGAGCCGCAGATCCCCGAAGACCCGGACTCGGGCGACGCGGATCACACGCCGACCTTCAACGCCTACTCCGCCGACGGCGACGTGACCGGCGAGGTGGTCTACGTCAACTACGGCATGCCGGCGGACTACGCCGAGCTCGACAAGCAGGGCATCAGCGTCAAGGGCAGGGTCGTGCTCGCGCGGTACGGCGGCGGCTGGCGCGGCATCAAGCCCAAGGTCGCCTACGAGCGCGGTGCGGTCGGGTGCCTGATCTACTCCGACCCGCGAGACGACGGATACTTCCAGGGCGACGTCTATCCCGCCGGCCCGTTTCGTCCGGAGCAGGGGGTGCAGCGCGGCAGCGTGATGGACATGCCGGTCAGCCCCGGCGATCCGCTCAGCCCCGGCTGGGCCTCGGAGCCCGGAGCCAAGAAGCTCGCGCGCGAGGACGCGCCGACCATCCTCAGGATCCCGGTGCTGCCGATCTCGTACGGTGACGCGGAACCGCTGCTGAAAGCGCTCGGCGGACCCGTGGCGCCCGAGTCGTGGCGCGGCGCGCTGCCGCTGACGTATCACCTGGGTCCGGGGCCTTCGCAGGCACGCATCAAGCTCGCATTCGACTGGCAGACCCGTCCGCTCCACAACGTCATCGCGCGCATCGAGGGCAGTACGTTTCCCGACGAGTGGGTGGTCTTCGGGAACCATCACGACGCGTGGGTGAACGGCGCCGACGACCCGATCAGCGGCGCGGTGTCGCTCATGGAGACGGCCCGCGGGTTGTCGGAGCTCCTGAAGACGGGCTGGCGGCCGCGGCGCACCATCATCCTGGCGCTGTGGGACGGCGAGGAGTGGGGCCTGCTCGGATCGACGGAGTGGGCCGAGAAGCACGCCGCCGAGCTGCGGGACAAGGCCGCCGTGTATATCAATACCGACGGCACCGGCAAAGGCTGGCTGAACACCGGCGGGTCGCACGGCCTGCAGCAGCTCGTCAACGAGGTCGCGCGCGACGTGATGGACCCGCGTACCGGCAAGCCCGTCGCGGAAGAATCGCGCCGGCGGCAGGTCACGGCGACGCCCGACGCCGAGCGCGCGGCGCGGGAGAAGGATCCGGCCATTCGCCTGGCTCCGCTGGGCTCGGGTTCCGACTACACACCGTTCCTCCAGCACCTCACGCTCTCGGCGCTCAACCTGGGCTTCGGCGGCGAGAGCAGCGGCGGCGTCTATCATTCGGCCTACGACAGCGTGAACTGGTACAAGCGCTTCTCGGATGGCGACTTCGCGTACGGACAGACGTTGTCTCAGATCACGGGGACGCTCCTCCTTCGTCTTGCGGACGCGCCGGTGCTGCCGTTCCAGTTCACCGACACGGCCGACACGCTGATGCGCTACGTCGTGGAGCTCGAGGCGCTGTCGAAGAGCAAGCCGGACGCCAGCGTGGACCTGGCACCGGTCCGCTCCGCGGTCGAAACGCTGGCGCGCGCCGGACAGGCATATGAGACGGCGTACCGATCCGTGGCCAGACAACCCTCCGACGCACTGCTGGGCCGCCGCGAGCTCGTCGAGCTGAACAAGCTGCTCCTCCAGTCGGAGAGGAAGCTCGGCAACAGCGACGGCCTGCCACGCCGCGACTGGTTCAAGCACCAGATCTACGCGCCGGGTTTCTACACGGGCTACGGCGTCAAGACCATGCCGCAGATTCGCGAGGGGCTGGAGGAACGCCGATTCCCGGAGGCGCAGGGCGGCGTGCGGACACCGTCGCGGAACGCCCCGAGGCCCGCGTCGTAGTCGACTCAGGCGGCCAGGACGCTGCAGCGGGTCACACGATAGAAGGTCGAATACGTCGAGCCGTGCGCCATGCAGATGCGCACGGCTCGATTCGCTTCACGCCCGCACTCTGCACTCCGCGCTCTCACCCGCCCACCCTGCCGCCCGCCTCCGTGATCTTCCGGAAGACACGGTCCTGCATCCAGTGTGGATCCCACCACTCGATCGGGTTGACGGGCGTGCCTTGCAGGAGCACCGTGAAGTGCAGGTGATCCCCGCCGGCCAATCCCGTCATGCCAGTGCGGCCGATCTCCTGGCCCCGCGTGACGCCGTCGCCAGGCTTGACCGCCATCGACGAGAGGTGCGCGTAGAGCGACTGCACGCCCAATCCGTGGTCGATGATGACGCAGTTGCCGTAGATGCCGAGGAAGTCGGCGAAGACGACGACGCCCGTGTTGCCGGCGCGCACGGGTGCCTGCTGGACCGACGCGAGGTCGAAGCCGAGGTGCACCTGCCGATCGATCTCGCGGCCCTCGTGGAAGTAGGTTCGTCGATCGGCGAAGCGCGATTCGACCTGCGATCCGCCCATGGGCTGAAACGCCTCGCGCCACAGCATCTCCGGCCGCGATGAGGGCGCCAGCTCCGAGATGGTGGCGCCGTTGGTCTGGCGGAGGTCGCCGTTGATGGCGAGGAAGCCGTTCAGCAGCCCCTCCGGTGTCGAGGAATCGATCGTGAGATCGGGCGTGTTGGCGGCAATCGCGGGGACCACGCGCTCCAGGAAGCGCTGGTCGATGAGTATCTTCGAGTTGACGAACGTCTTCGTGGTCGGCTGGTGCGGGACGGGCGTTGTCGACTGGTTACCGGCCACATCGCGCGCAACGGCCGTGATGGCCGTGCTGATCGGCTGGTCGTGGCGCAGGGCGAAGAAGCCGACGCGCAGGGCCGGATCCGACAGCCCGACGGCGCCCCCCGGATAGGCGGGATACTCTGCATCGCCCACTCGAACGGCGGCCTGCACATCGTCCGGGGCCACGCGCAACACCACGAACTCCGCGCCGCCGAGGTTGATGAAGTGATGGAGCGACGTGACCGAGACGCGGGGCATTTCGAGCCGGACCTGCAGGTCCCGCGTCACCGTCGACTCGACCGTCCTCAGTCCGAAGAACACCGGGCGGACGGCGGTGATGACGAGACGGGCCGGCCCTGACGCGAGCGCCGGCTGGGCCTGCTTGCCGAGCGGCTGCGAAACGGCGAGCTGCAACGGCGTCCCAGGGGACGCCTCGGCCAGCTCGTCCTGCGCGCCTTCGCGCGAGTAGATGGGGATGAACTGGCCGTTCTGCTCGAGCACGGCGTCCACGCGGGTGAGCTCGCCGTTCGGCGAGGTCACGGTGAACGCCAGCGTGCCCGACTGTCCGACAAAGGCCTCTGGAGACGAAATGTCAATGGTCGGTCCCGACTGCCTCCCGGCCAGGAACCAGCCGATACCGGCCGCGACCAACGCGAGCAGGACGAGAAACGAGAGAGCGCGGACGAGAAATCGCATGGGGTGATCATTGATCATAGCGGGAAGCGCGTACGCGTCGGGAAGCGCGGTGCCCGTCGGGAAGAGCGCCTCAGGCCGGGAGGAGCGGTGCGCGTCGGGAAGTGCGAACGCGGGTCGGGAGGCCGGAGTCGTCAGTTCCGCGAACGGACGGTTCCATGCGGGGCCTCGCATTCCTGTGCAGTACGATACCGCCAGAGAGCGTGACATGAGCCTTGTCAGTCTTCAACACGGCGACGCCCTCGTCATCGTCGACATGCAGAACGACTTCGTCACCGGCAGCCTGGCCGTGCCGCACGGGGCAGAGGTCGTCGGCCCGCTCAACCGGGCGATTGACGCATTCGGCGCGCGCGGCCTGCCCGTTGTGGCGACTCGCGACTGGCACCCACCTGACCATTGCTCGTTCCGGTCGCAAGGAGGTCCGTGGCCGCCACATTGTGTGGCAGGTACGGCCGGCGCGGACTACGTGCCCGACTTACGGCTGCCGGGTGACGCCGTCCACGTGCTGAAGGCCACGACGCCGGATGCCGACGCCTACTCAGCTTTTCAGGGCACGGACCTCGCCGCTGATCTCCACGCGCGTGGTGTTCGACGACTCATCGTCGGCGGGCTCGCATCCGACTACTGCGTGCTCAACACGGTCCGTGACGGCATCGATCTCGGGTTCGACGTGCTCGTGTTGAGCGACGCGGTTCGCGCCGTGAACGTCGAGCCCGGCGATGGCGCGAAGGCGGAGACCGAGATGCAGCACCACGGCGCGCAACTCGCGGCGGTTGACGCCCTCGTCGCCGGAGTATGATCGGCGGATACCGTCAGGGGTATCCGCCCCGTCGGGCGGAGCTTCAGCTCCGCCTCGAGGCGGCTCTGAAGAGCCGCTCATGCGTTCGGCGCGATTGAGAAAGACCCTTGGAACCTGGCCCGCCTTCGCGTCTTCGGCGCACCGGCGGGTCCGCCGCAGCGATCGCGACGGCGGGAACCGGTTGAGACCGGCGAAGGGAGAGCGGCATGGCGAAGTCCGACAGCACACCCGGCCCCGCGGCGACGTACGCGGAGGCGTTCCCGGGGTCGACCAGAGTCTACGAGGAAGGACTGGCCACGACGCCGGCCGGCCCGGTGCCGCTGCGCGTGCCGATGCGCGAGGTGGCGCTCTCCGGCGGCGCGCCTCCGATCCGCCTCTACGACACGAGCGGCCCGCACGGTCATGACGTGCGGCAGGGCCTGCCGAAGCTGCGTGAATCGTGGGTCGCCGCGCGACGAGGATCGCCCACCGTCACCCAGCTTCACTACGCCCGCAGGGGCGAGATCACACCCGAGATGGAGTTCATCGCCATTCGCGAGGGACTGCCGTCCGAGTTCGTCAGGAGCGAAGTGGCGCGCGGGCGCGCCATCATTCCGGCCAACATCAATCACCCGGAGCTCGAGCCGATGATCATCGGCCGCAATTTCCTGGTGAAGATCAACGCCAACATCGG
>CAZJBN010000058.1:26719-27296 GCA_964543955.1 uncultured Bifidobacteriaceae bacterium | reverse complement strand
AGATGGAGGTGACCGTCGAGGGCGTGCGTCACCGTGCGCCGGCGACGGTCGTGACGACGCCGTTCTTCAACCCGCCTCGGAAGACGGCGTAGATTTCCTTGCGCGCCTGGCGGCGATGAACGACTGCACGCCCATGTAGATGTACCAGGCCAGCACGAGGGCAGTGACCACCTGTACGATCACCGCCGGGCGCCCGATGCCGCCAGCCGCAATCGCCGGAAGGGCGCGGCCGAGCACGCCGAAGAACCCGATGAGCGCGACCACGACCGCCGCATGCATGGCGTGCCTGCGCGTGGCCTCGCTGCGCGAGACGTAGGCCAGCGCGACGAAGACGATACCGAAGAATGCCGGAATCAGCGCCGTGACGCTGGTGCGGCCGGTCAGCCAGTAGCTGGCGAGGCCGAGGATCATGAGGAGGATGCCGACGAGGCGCGTGGTGGATGGCATGGGCCGATCATAACGGTACCCACACCCACGGCGGGGGTGGGAGCACTCCCCCTCAGTTCCGCACGATGCACGATGACGGGTTCGCGGGATACACTGGCGCCTCGATGCGACTCGCTCTCATCCAGCAGCA
>CAZJBN010000058.1:0-26709 GCA_964543955.1 uncultured Bifidobacteriaceae bacterium | reverse complement strand
CCGGGAACCGGGCTTGCCCACCGTAGCCTTGGCGGAGGTGGGAACCGAGCGCGAGCCTGCCCCCGCGATGCACATTCCCCCGCCCGCACGATACACTGACGCTTCCATGCGCCTCGCTCTCATCCAGCAGCACGCGACTCCTGACAAGTCCGCCAACGTGGCACGCGGGCTCGCGGCCCTCGACGTGGCCGCGGGGAACGGCGCTCAGTCGGCCGTCTTCGCCGAGCTGGCCTTCGAGTGGTTCTACCCGCAGCGGCCGGCCGGCCCGGATCCGCTGTCCCTTGCAGAACCCATCGACGGTCCGCTCGTCCATGCCTTCCGGCAGAAGGCACGCGACCTCGGACTGGTCGTCGTCCTCAACATGTACGAGCGCGACGGCGACCGCGCGTTCGACAGTTCACCGGTCATCGACGCCGACGGCTCGCTGCTCGGGGTGACGCGCATGGTGCACATCACCGACTACGCGTGTTTTCACGAGCAGGGGTACTACACGCCGGGCGATACCGGCGCACCGGTGTACGACACCAGGGCGGGACGGATCGGCGTGGCCATCTGCTATGACCGCCACTTCCCGGAGTACATGCGCGCGCTCGCGCTGAACGGCGCGGACCTGGTCGTCGTGCCACAGGCCGGCGCGGTCGACGAGTGGCCCGCCGGTCTCTACGAGGGCGAGATGCAGGTAGCCGCGTTCCACAACGGCTATCACGTGGCGCTCTGCAATCGCGTTGGCCTGGAAGAATGCCTGGAATTCGCCGGCGAGTCGTTCGTCTGCGCACCTGACGGCTCGATCATTGCGCGCGGCCCCCGGGGCGAGGATGCGATCCTCTCTGTGGACGTCGATCTCGCCTCCGCCGAGAGATCGCATGCGCGGCGCCTCTTTCTCAAGGACCGGCGTCCCGCGCTCTATGCGGACTGGGTGGCCCGGTCATGAACGCCCGACGACGACAACTGGACGCGTGTGCCGGTCCCATCAATCCGCTGATGGGACGGCACGATGGTTGAGCTGCGTCGCGCGCTCGGGCGTTGGGACCTCACTGCCATCGGCGTCAACCAGGTGATCGGCAGCGCCATTTTCCTGCTGCCGGCCGACGTCGCGCGGCACGTCGGCGCCTGGGGGCCGCTGGCCTTTTTCGCCATCGGCCTGCTCTCGCTCTGTATCGCCCTGTGTTTCGCGGAGGTGGGCAGCCGCTTCGATCGAACGGGCGGGCCCTACCTGCCTTCGCGCCATGCCTTCGGGCGCTTCGTCGGGTTCGAAGTCGGCTGGATGATGTGGTTCACCCGTGTCTCGAGCCAGGCGTCGGTCGCCAACGGGCTGGCGCTCGCGCTCGCCTTCTACTGGCCCTCGCTCGCCTACGGGGTGCCGCGCGCGTCGCTCATCGCGGCTCTCACGCTCGTGCTCACGTGGATCGGCGTCCGCGGCGTCAAGCAGTCGTCCTGGGTGGTGAACCTGCTCACCATCGGCAAGCTGCTTCCGCTGGCGCTGTTCATCGTGATCGGCATCTGGTACGTCGACCCCGGCCGCTGGTCGGACCTGCCGCCGGTGTCGGTCGAGCAGACGGGCGCCGCGGCGCTGCTCCTGATCTTCGCCTACGGGGGATACGAGGTGACCGGCATTCTCGCCGGCGAGGCCGCGAACCCACGTCGCGATGTCCCTTTCGCGTTCATCATGACGCTCCTCACCGTCATGACGGTGATGACGCTCACCTCGATCGTCGCAACGGGTGTGCTGCCGGAGATTGCCGAGTCCCGCACGCCGCTGGCGGACGGGGCGGCCATCTTCATGGGCGCCACCGGCGCCTTGATGGTCTCGGTCGGCTCGTCGGTGTCGATGACCGGCAACAACATGGGGCAGATTCTCAACGGCTCGCGCACGCTGTTCGCACTGGCCGAGAACGGCGACCTGCCCCGGTGGTTCGCGCGCGTGCATCCCGTCTACCGGACGCCGGCCAACGCGATCCTGTTCACCGCCGGCGTCGCACTGGCGCTGGCCCTTTCGGGTTCGTTCGTCTTCCTCGCCGCCGTGAGCGCCGTGGCCAGGCTCGTCATGTATCTCGCCGTGTGCCTGGCCACGCTCGAACTGCGGCGCCGTGCGCCCTCGGGCGACATGGGCCCCGCGCTCTTCACCATCCCGTTCGGCCCGGTCATTCCCGTCATCGCAACAGTGATTGCCTTCAGCATCCTGTTCGGCGCCACGACCCAGCAGCTGGCGGCTGGCGCGGCCGCGCTCGTGGTGGGAGGCCTTCTCTTCGCGATCGGATCGCGGGCGGCAGGGAGCTGAGAATCCCCCGCGCGCCAATCACCCGGTCTTCAATCGATTGCACGCTCGGCTGCAGCGACGGCGGCGCCGCTACTCGTCCAGGATGTGGGCTCGTCTCTCGATCTTCAAGCGCTCGATGAGCGGCTCGTTCAGGAACCGCACGAGCGGGGCGAGGGCCGCGAAGGTGTGGACGAGCTGCCGATAGAAGTCCGGCCGTGCGGCAAATGCGGCCGGCTCCTCGCGAGAGCCCAGGAACTGCTTGCGCATCAGGTGATCCGCAGCGGGGTGGTCTCTCGCGAACCCGCGCGGCACTCTCGAGAGGGTATCGCCCTTGACCCCTCCGAGCTTGCGGATGCCCGGCGCGCCGATGATGGCTTCGAACCGCCGCTGATGGGCCGCGATGTGCTCGCGCACGGCGTGCAGCTGGGTGCTGTCCGGCGCGTAAAGGCCCCCGCCGATCCAGACCCAGCCCGTCGCGACCTCGAAATAGAGGCTGGCGCCGTTCGAACGGCCCAGCACGCGATTCGGGAAGCCGGCGGCGATGTTGGTCTTGAGCGGCGTCTTGTCCTCGCTGAACCGCGTGTCACGCCAGGGCCGGAACAGGGAGACGGCAGGGTCGGCGACGAGCTCGGGTGCGAACTCCCGGAAATCGATGGCCAGCCGCTCGACCACGGAGGTCATCGGACCGCGCACGTGACGTTCGTACTCCTCACGATGGGCGCGAAACCACTCGCGATCGTTGTTCTTCTTCAGCGCTCGCAGGAAGGACAGTGTCTTCTTGGTGAACATTGGCGTTCGGGGACGGGCACGGTTGCGTGGAAAATGATGCAGAATCTATCGCAGTATCTCTTGCCCGAGCTGCGCGCGAAGCCACCGGGATCGCGACACTCGCTCAGGGCGGAAGAGTGAATCAGCCAGCCGTGCCAGTCCCAGTTCCAGTCATCGACACGCTGCGCCAGCTGCTTGGCGACCGGCTCTCCACGGCTGACGCCGTGCGGGACCACCACAGCCACGGCGAGTCGTGGCACGCGCCGGGCCGGCCGGATGCCGTCGCGTTTCCGGCGAGCACCGACGAAGTCGCCGCAATCGTCCGCGCCTGCGCGGCCGGGCGTGTGCCCATTGTTCCTTTCGGCATGGGCAGCTCGCTGGAGGGCCATGTCAATGCGCTCCGGGGCGGCGTCTCGATCGATCTCACCCGCATGTCGCGGCTCGTTCGCCTCAACCCGGAGGACCTGGACGTCACCGTCGAGGCCGGCATCACACGGCGGACGCTCGACGATCGCCTCAAGAACACGGGGCTCATGTTCCCCATCGACCCCGGCGCCGACGCGACCATTGGCGGCATGGCCGCCACGCGCGCCTCGGGCACGACCGCCGTCCGCTACGGCACGATGCGCGAGAACGTGCTCGGCCTGACCGTGGTCCTCGCCGACGGCCGCATCATCCAGACCGGCACCCGCGCGCGCAAGTCGTCGGCCGGCTACGACCTCACGCGGCTGTTCGTCGGCTCGGAAGGGACGCTCGGCGTCATCACGGAGGTGACGCTCCGGCTGCACGGGCGTCCCGAAGCCGTCGCCACCGCCGTCTGCCCGTTCCAGACGATGGAGGGGGCGGCCGGCGCGGTGATTCAGACGATCCAGTTCGGCATCCCCGTGGCTCGCGTGGAGATCATCGACGCCTCGCAGCTGGCCATCGTCAACCGCTTCTCGAAGACAGCGTACACCGAAGCGCCCACGCTCTTCTTCGAGTTCCACGGCACGAGCCAGGACGTCGTGGACGGCCAGGCTGCCGCCGTGGACGAGATTGCGCGCGAGCACGGCTCGCTCGGCTTCGTGCGGGCGACCTCGCCCGAGGACCGCGCGCGCCTGTGGCAGGCGCGCCACGATGTGTTCTACGCCACGGTGGCCTCGCGCCCCGGCGCCATGGCCTGGACGACGGATGTCTGTGTGCCAATCTCGCGACTGGCCTCCTGCATCGTCGAGACGCAGGCCGACGCCGCGGCCGCGGGCATTCCGGCGCCCCTCGTCGGTCATGCGGGCGACGGCAATTTTCACCTCATCCTGATGATCCATCCAGACGATGAGTCCGAGATGGCGACGGTCACCGCGTTCAGCCATCGACTCGTCGAACGTGCCCTGGCCATGGGCGGCACATGCTCGGGCGAGCACGGCGTCGGTCTCGGCAAGATGAAGTATCTCGAGGCGGAGCATGGCGAAGCCTTGAGCGTCATGCGCGCCATCAAGCAGGCGCTCGATCCGGATGACATCATGAACCCGGGGAAGATGATCCCGTGACATGTCCTCAGGCAACCCTGAAGGGTTGCCTCCACAAGAGTCATTTGGTGCTTTGATCAAGATGGCCAAGCGCAAGCCCGAACCCTCGCTCTTCGACGACGCCACCGATACGCCGGGCGATCCGTCACCGCCACCGCCGGCAGGGCCTCCACCCGGTGGAGGCACCTCGGGCCCCGGCGACGGATCCAGTGCCGTCGCGCTGCACGAGGCTGCGCAGGCCCGGTACCTGAACTACGCGCTGTCGGTCATTACGTCGCGCGCGCTGCCGGACGTCCGCGACGGCCTCAAGCCCGTGCAGCGGCGCATCCTCTACACGATGTGGCAGCAGAACCTGACGGCCGATGCCAAACACCGCAAGTCGGCCAAGGTCGTCGGCGACGTGATGGGCAACTACCACCCGCACGGCGACATGGCCATCTACGAGACGCTGGTCCGCATGGCGCAGTCCTTCTCCCTGCGCTATCCGCTCGTGGACGGTTCGGGCAACTTCGGATCGCTCGACGGCGACAGCGCCGCGGCCATGCGGTACACGGAGTGCCGTCTCGCGCGCATTGCCGACGAAGTGCTGCAGGAGATCGAGCAGGAGACGGTTCACTTCCGTCCGAGCTACGACGGCACCAAGAAGGAGCCGGTCGTCCTTCCGTCGCGGATCCCGAACCTGCTCATCAACGGGGCGACGGGCATTGCCGTGGGCATGGCCACCAACATCCCGCCGCACAACCTGCACGAGGTGAGCACGGCGCTCGTCAAGCTGCTGGACGATCCGGATCTCTCGTCGGCGCAGCTGTGCAAGTGGGTCAAGGGTCCGGACTTTCCAACCGGCGGCCACATCCTGAACTCGCCGGCCGAACTGAAGGAGATCTACCGAACCGGCTCGGGGTCGATCCGCATCCGCGCCACATGGGAGCCGGGCCCTGCCTCGCGCAGCAGCAAGCTCGTCTACATCACGAGCGTGCCATATGCGGTCAACAAGTCCGTGCTCGTCGAGCAGATTGGCGACGTGGTGCTCAGCCGGAAGATGCCCCACCTCGTGGACGTCAAGGATCTCTCGACCGACGATGTGCGGATCGAGCTGGAGCTGAAGGCGGGCGCTGACGAGAACCTCGTCCTCGCCTATCTCTTCAAGCACACGCAGCTGCAGACGACGTTCGCCGTCAACCTGACGTGCCTGGTCCCGACGGAGAACCCGGAGGCCGGCCGGCCCGAGCGGCTGGATCTGAAGCAGATGCTGTGGCACTTCCTCCACTTCCGTCTGGACGTGGTGACGAGCCGGCTGGAGCACGAACTGGCGCAGCTGGAGCGGCGCATCCACATCCTCGAGGGGTTCGAGAAGGTCTTCGACGCCCTCGACGAGATCATCCGCATCATCCGCAAGTCCGACGGCAAGGCGGATGCGGCGGAGAAGATCATCACGCGCTTCGCGCTCGACGCCGGGCAGGCCGACGCGATCCTGGAGCTCAAGCTGTACCGGCTGGCGCGCCTGGAGATCCTCGTCATCCAGACCGAGCTCGCCGAGAAGCGGAAGCGCGCGCGGCAGATCGGCGCGCTCCTCACGAACGAAGAGGGCCGCTGGACCCTCGTCCGCGACGAGCTCGAGGAGATTCGAAAGAAGTACGGCGATCCGAAGCACGACCCGCGCCGGACGCGCATCGAGGAGGCCGAGGAGGTCGAGTATGCCGCCGACGCCTTCATCGTCGACGAAGACAACGTCGTCATCGTGTCGCGCGACGGGTGGGTGAAGCGGCAGAAGGAAGTGAAAGACCTCGCGACGACCCGGCTGCGCGAAGGAGACGGCGTGCTCGCGGCGGCGGCTGGCAGCACACGCGCGACGGCGGTCTTCTTCACGAACTTCGGTGCGGCCTATACGTGCCGCATTGTCGATGTGCCCGCGTCGACCGGCTACGGCGAGCCGGTGCAGAAGCTCTTCAAGTTCAAGGACGGGGAGCGGGTGATTGCGGCCTTCAGCATGGATCCGCGCGTCGCGGGCGACATCGGCCGCGACGCGTCATCAGTTGAAGCCGAGCCGCCCCCGGTTCACGCGCTTGCGGTCACGAGCGACGGGTACAGCCTGCGGTTCTCGCTGGCGCCCTTTGTCGAGCCCAGCACCCGCGCGGGCCGGCGTTACGCCCGGGTTGCCGAAGGAGCGGAGGTCGTCGCCGTCGGCCGGACGACCGGCGACGAGGTCGTCATCGCGGCCACGCTCGATGCGCGCGCGATGTTGTGCCGCGCCGAGGAGGTCAATTTCCTCGCCGGCCCCGGCCGTGGCGTCATCCTCATCAAGGTGGCCGAGGACGACAAGGTGATTGGCGCGATCGTGTCGAGCGGCGATCGCGACCTGATGACGGTCGAGACCTCGCGCGGTAGCGAGCAGACCATCAGCACCGCGAAGTACGACGTGACCGGGCGCGGCGGCAAGGGGCGGGAGCTGATGCAGCGCGGGCAGTTCGTGCGGATGGTGCCGGGCGAGATCGTAGTGCCGACACTCGAACCAAGCTGACAAAGAGACCACGAAGATTCGAAGACGTACGAAGAGCACGAGGAAATCTCTTTGGGAGTTTCCCCCCTGAGAGATCCTTCGTGCCTTTCGTATCCTTCGTGACTTCGTGGTTTCTTCCTACTTTCTGGCGATGTTCAGCTCGGCCAGCTTCGCGACCATGTCGGGCCCAGCCGAGGCCGCCTTCACGGTCTTGTCGATGTGGAGGATCTTCCCATCCGGGCCGATGTAGAACGTCCACCGGCGGGCGAGCCCGGCCGGCATCAGCACGCCGTAGGCATTCGCCACGGACTTGGACACGTCGCTCAGGATCGGGTAGTCCGCTTCGTGCATCTGCGCAAACTTGGTGTTGTCCTCGATCGTGTCGACGCTCACCATGTAGTAGTCGATGTCGTACTGACGGATCAGATCGCCGCTCTCACGGAGCGACTTGCACTCGGCCGTTCAACCACCGGTGAACGCCTTCGGGAACCAGGCAAGGACCACCGCCTTCCTGCCCGCGGAATCCGCGAGGCTGTGCGTCTGGCCATCCGAACCCGGCAATGAAAACGGCGGGGCGGTGTCTCCCACCTGGAGCTCGACAGCCGGTTCCTGGCCTCGTCCGCCGACGACCGACGCCAGGCCGATCACGGCCGCGAGCCCCACACGATACAGGGCCTTCATCTGCATGAGCCATTCCTCCACGCAGCGGATCGTAGCAGAGCCGCGGCCGTGGCCGGAAATCCAGCGGCCGGTCGCCGAGACGCCGAGCTTGCCGAGTCGTACCGCCAGGACTCCGACATCGGTCGGCGGCCGCGACGGCTCCTCCGGATACAATCCTGTGAGTGCGCATCCGGCTCGGCAGGACACTGGCCATCACGGCCGTTGCCGTTGTCATCCTGATGGCAACGCTCCTCGTCGTTGCCCACACTCCGATCGTCAGGACGCGCGTGCTCGCCTGGGTCATCGGCCTGCTCGAATCC
The DNA here is from genome assembly GCA_964543955.1 of uncultured Bifidobacteriaceae bacterium. Lineage (GTDB taxonomy): Bacteria > Acidobacteriota > Vicinamibacteria > Vicinamibacterales > UBA2999 > VFZN01. The sequence goes on along the minus strand of CAZJBN010000058.1, from coordinate 18,702 downwards.
CGCTACGACCTCGTGCTCTCCGCCACGGCGCTCAACTACAACATCGTCACCGGCACCGCCACGCTCGACGACGTCAGCCTGGCGGCACGTGGACACGAAGACGCGCCGTTCTTCGCGGCATCGCATGTTCGCGCCGACGTTCCGCTCTCCACCTTCGGCGGCGCGCTCGTCCTGGACCAGGTGGACGTCGTCGGCGGACGCGTCCGCATCGTGACCAGCGCCGACGGCGTCACCAACCTGCCTGGCGGCGATGCGGCAGCCGAGCCGCCCGTCGAACCGCGATCCCTCGCCATCCGCGGCCTCATGCTCGAGGACCTGGCCTTCGAGTACGACAATGCCGCCGCCGGGACGCACATCGCGGCGACAGGCGTCGACGCCGATCTCGGCCGCCGGTTCCGAAGCGATTTCGACGGCATCCTCGGACCGTTTGCCATTCGCAACGGCGTGGACCTTCGATTCGGCGGGCGAACGCTTCGCGTCGAGCCCATCGACTCCACGCTCGGCTTCGATGGCCGGAACGTGTGGCTGCAGGACCTGCCTCTCGAGACGCCGCTCGTCCAGGCGGCGGTCACCGGCCGTATCGATCGTGTGCTCGACGCACCCGCGCTCGACCTGGCCTTCGACGGGGGTGCCGACCTCGCGGAGATCACGACATGGGTCGCGTCACCTGTCTCTGCGTCCGGGACGCCGGTGATCAAGGGCCATATCACGGGGCGGACCTCCGCGGTCACCACGACCATCCAACTCGACGGCAGCGGCCTGACGATTGGCGGCGAGACGGCCCTGACGGCCAGCCTGGAGTTGACGGTCGACGGCGCTCACGTCGAAGGACACCGCCTGCAGCTGTCGCCGGCGAGCGGCGGGCAGGCCGAGGCCACGTTCGTCGTTCCCTTCGAGGACGGCCAGCCGGTTCGAGTCGATGCGACCCTCCGGGGCATCGATACGCGCGTCCCCCTTCGGCTGGCCGGCCAGCCCGCTCAGCCGATCGGCGCGCGGCTCGACGGACAGGTGTCGTTCGCCAGTGCCCCTCAGCGGACGATGACCATCCGGCTCGATGCCACCGAACTCGCAGGAGCGGGCCTGACGCCCCTCGGCGGCCGCCTGACCGCCGGGCTGAACGGCGACAACTGGACCGCCACACCCGCTCTTCGCGTGCCGGGCACGACGGTCAGCGGCACGACGTCGGGCCGCATCAGCAATGCGAACGCGATGGACACGACGATCGGCGGCGCACTGACGCTCATCGTCTCGAGCCTGGCCGACACATCGTCCAGTCTTGCGCCGTTTGGCGTGAACCTGCCGGACGCCGTCGCACAGATGGCGGGCATCATCGAAGCCGACGTGGCCCTGGCGGGCACCGTCGGCGATCCGGGCGCCACGATTGCCGCGCGAGCCGACGCGCTCGATCTGCCCACCATGGGCGAGGCCGCGATCTCCGCGGACATCGTCGCGGATCGCCGCCACGTGGCGATCAACCCGATCAAGATGGTTCGCGGCGAAGCGGTGATTGCCGGAAACGTGGACGTCGATCTCGAGGCGCGAAGGCTGGGCGGCGCCCTCGAAGCGACGAGCCCGGACATGAGGCAGCTCTTCGGCGACGTACCGGAACCGTGGCAGCCGTCCGGCCCCCTCTCGGTCACGGCGTCACTCGACGGTTCGCTGGACACGCCCGCGCTCAACGTGACCATCGACAGCCCGACCGTGGTCTTCGCCGGCGAGACGTTCGAGGCGCTGCACGGCACGGCCGTCGTCACCGACACGGGCGTCGATGTCACGATGCTGAGCCTCCGGAAGGACCAGGGCCGCATCCAGGCATCGGGCCGCTACGGGTTCGATCGTTCCTACGCCATCAACCTCGACATCTCGGACTTCGGATGGCAGGGCGCGATCGTCGCCGACACGACGACGCGTGCGACCGTGACGGGCCGCTTCACCGGCGAGGGCACGATCGACGAGCCGTTCGGCCGGGGGCAGTTCACGGTCGCGGTCACGGGTGGTGCCGCCGGCGACCTGATAGGAGAAGGCACGGCCGACGTCGCGCTCGCGGGCGACCACGCGCGTGTGGCCGTGCATCTGCCCGCGCTTGGCGCGTTCGCGAACGGCACGGTGACGCTCGCTTCGCCATTCGACTACCACGCGATTGCCATCGTCAACGCCGTCGAGCTCGAGGAGCTGCTGCCCTTCGTCGGCGGGCAGATCACCGACGTGACGGGCCGCATGAGCGTGACGGCCTCGGTCAACGGCCAGTTCGGCAGCGACGCCCGGCCACGGGTGCTGGCCAATGTGCAGGAAATCGACGCCAGCATTGCCGGCGTGCCGCTGTCGCTCGTGTCACCGGCGCAGCTGACGTGGGCCGATGGCGAGCTCACGGTCAAGGAGATGGTGGCCATCCTGGGCACGAGCACCATCACGGCATATGGCACGCTAGCGAGCCGCCCCGACGCGGTGTTCTTCGGCGCGTTCCGAGGCGAGTTGTCGGAGGTGATGACAGCGTCGCGTGCATTCGGGATCGAGACCACCGTGACGGCACGGGGGCCCGTCGCGATCGACTTCTATACGTCAGGGACCACTGAGAGCACTGTGGCGAGCGTGGATCTCAGCGGCGGGCAGGTGGCGGTCGGACCGAACCTGTCGTTCAGCGGCCTCAACCTCAACGCCGGCATGACCGGCGAGACGGTGACCATCTACTCGGTGGCGAGCCGCGTCACGGGCGAGAAGCTGAGCGGCACGTTTTCGGCCTCGGGCAATGCGACGATGCCCGAGCTCGATCCGGCTCGCACGTCGGGCACGTTCACCATCGACACGGCGCAGTTCGACGCAGCCGGCGTGGTCGTCACGCAGACCCGTCCGTCCACGTTCTCGATCGCCGACAAGGTCCTCACGCTGGACGATGTGCAGTGGGAAGCCGAGAACAGCGCCATCAACATCGGCGGCACGGTCGACATGCGGCCGGAAGGAGCGCCTGCGCTGGATCTGCAGACCAGCGGCGTGGCGGTCCTGCGCGTGCTCTCGGCCGTCGCCCCGACGCTCGGCTTCGCCGGCACCGCCGACCTGGACGTGCACATCGGCGGCACGACGGAGAAGCCCGATCTCTCGGGGGCCATCACGTTGAACCGGGCCGAGATCGCCATCCAGTGGCCCCGCTTCGTCGTCTCCGAGCTGAATGGCCCCATCACTCTCTCGGGCAACCGAATCGAGGTGCGCGGCCTCGGCGGCTCGGCCAACGGCGGCCAGCTCGTCGTCGACGGCGGGTTCGTGCTCGACGGCGCGTCGCTCGCCGCCGGCGAGCTGCATGTCCAGCTGCAGGGCGCCGCCCTCGAGTTCCCGCGCGGCCTTCGGAGCGAAGTCGACGCCCTCATCACCTTCGACGTCAATGGCACGACGCCGCTGCTCGCGGGCGACGTGCGCATCCTCCGCAGCGCGTACACGGAGACGATCAGCCTGGCCGCGCTGGCCCGGAACGCCAACACATCTGCGCCCGCCTCGGCGCAGCCCTCGGCCTTCGATGACATGCGGTTCAACATCTGGGTCACGACGGTCGAGGACCTGGTGGTGAACAACAACTACGGCCGCTTCGAGGGCGGAGCCTCGCTCCGACTGATGGGGACGGCCGGGTCGCCCGGGCTGACCGGCCGGGTGACGCTGCGCGAGGGCGGACAGATCTTCGCCATCGGCCGCACCTTCACGCTCAACCGCGGGACGGTGACGTTCGCCAACCCCACGCTCATCGAGCCGGATCTCGACATCGAAGCGCAGACGCGCGTCACGAGCCGCAACATCGGCGACGTCACGCTGGTCATCCAGGGGACGCCCAGCACGCTCACGACGGATCTCAGCTCGAGCGAGGGCGCCACCAGCGAGGACATCGCCGTGGCCCTGCTCGGCGGAGGCTCGGCCGGCGCCGGCGCTCTGACGCTCCTCTCGGCGGACATTCTCGGCGCGACCGGGCAGCAGCTGGGCCTCAGTTCACTCCGCCTCGACCGCGAGGACATCGCGGTGGACGACATCCGTGAGGACCCCGGCCTTCTCGCCTCCGACGAGGACCCGACCACGCGCCTCACGTTGTCGAAACAGATCAGCGAGAGAGTGGAAGTCACGGTGTCGCAGAACCTCCGCGAGAGCGGGAACACCACGTTCATCATCAGCTACTTCCCGGTGAGGAACCTGGAAGTACGCGCCATCTCGCGCGACAACTCGGACGTCGGCATCGGCCTCCGCCACCTGCTGCAGTTCGGGGGCACGCCGCCGGCCGGAGGTACGGTGCGGGCGGCGGCCCCCGACATCGCCGGCATCGGCTTCCAGGGGGAGCTCGCACCGCTCACCGAGGAGGACCTGCGCGGACACCTTCGCCTCCGGCCCGGGGACCGGTTCGAATTCTACCGCTGGCAGCAGGACATCGATCGGCTGACGGAGGTCTACACCGATCTCGACTTTCTCGAGGCACGCGTACGGAGCAACAGGACCGACCGGAAAGACGGCCCCATCGACCTGACGGTGACCGTCGAGCGCGGGCCGCTCAGCCGGATCGTCGTCGAGGGCATCACGTTGTCTCAGGCGGACGAGCGGAGCATTCGCGAGGCCTGGCAGCAGTCGGTCTTCGAACGGTTCCTCATCCAGGATGCCGAGGCCATCGTCCAGCGCCGGCTGCTGAGCGACGGCCACATCGAAGGCCGGGTCACGGGTACCGTCGAGACCGACGAGGAGGCAAAGACCCTTCGGCTCGAGGTCCAACCCGGCGTCCGCGCCGAGCGCCGGGAGATTCGCTTTACCGGCAACACGATTCCGACCAGCCGGCTCGACGACGTCGTGGAGCGATCGGGCCAGGGGATCGACGCGTGGATCGATCCACAGCGGCTCGTCGAAGCGCTGCAGAGGTTCTATGTGGACGAAGGGTTCCTGCAGGCGTCGGTGACGACCGAACCGCCTCGGCTCGAGGACACTGTCGGCATCCTGCAAGTCGTCATCGACGAGGGCGCGCAGGCCACGATCGGGACGGTGGATCTCTCAGGCGTGCACGCCGATCGCGATGCCATGGTGCGCAAGGCGCTCGGCCTCGAGACGCCCATGCCCTATACCGCGGCAGCGGTCGCGGCCGCGCGGCAACGCGTGGATCGGCAATACCGGCGGCTCGGGTTCAATACCGTGACCGTGCGCACCGCCGTCGACGGCGAGCCCGGCGCGCCGCAGACGCTGACGGTGACCGTGGAGGAAGGCCCGGAGGAGATCCTCCGGAAAGTCGAGACGGTCGGCGACACGCGGACGCGCCCCGGCGTCATCGACAGCGCCCTCAGCCTGAAAGTGGGGGAGCCGGTCAACCTCGAGGAATGGGCGCAGTCACGCCGGCGGCTGTTCGACACCAACGTGTTCAGGGTGGTGGATATCGAGGCGGTGCCGATGGGCGATCCTGTCGACGGCATTCAGGACATCCTCGCGCGCGTGCGGGTCGAGGAGTACGCGCCCTGGCGACTGCGATACGGCTTCCAGCTCGATCGCGAGCGGCTTGGCCTCGAGGAAGACGGGGCCCGCACCAACAACTTCGGCGGCATTGTCGATCTCCGGAACCAGAACCTGTTCGGCCGGGCGCTGACGGGCGGTGTCGCCGCGCGGGTGGAGCGCGACTACCTGAACGGCTCGGTGTTCCTCTCGAATGCGAGCATGTTCGGCCTCCCGGTGCGCTCGAGCCTCTTCGGCTACACGACGCGGGAGAACGTCCGCGACGAGGATGGCGACGTGCTCGCCGATACCGAAGAAGTGGGCGTCAGTGTCGAGCAGCGGTGGCGCCGGCGCCGGGGCTTCGACATCAGCTACGGCTATCGCTTCGAACACCACACCACATACCTCCCGGGCATCTCGGAGCCGCTTGCCATCATCGACATCGGCAAGATCACGGCGGCCGTCATCTGGGATCGCCGGAACGACCGGCTCAACGCGACGCGCGGCACGTTCAGCTCGGTCTCGTGGGACCACGGCGCCGAGTGGCTGGGTTCGGACGCGCGCTACGCCAAGCTGCTCGGGATCCAGCAGCTGTTCGTGCCCGTCGGGCCGATCGTGCTCGCGTCGCGCGGCATGTACGGAGATTCCTTCGGCGGAGTGGCCGGCAGCGTCGTGCGTGACGACCGCTTCTTCGCCGGCGGCGCCACGACCGTGCGGGGCTATGCGGAGGACAGCCTGGGCGCACGCGACCTCTTCGGCATTCCCCTCGGCGGCGAGAAGATGATCGTACTCAACCAGGAGCTGCGATTCCCGATTCGAGGCTGGGTCAGCGGTGTGACGTTCGTGGACGCCGGCAACGTGTTCAACGTGCTCATGCAGGAGGAGAGCCAATCGTTGAAGCTCGGCTACGGCCTCGGCATCCGGCTCAACTCACCGATTGGGCTGCTGCGGCTCGACTTCGGCATTCCCGCCGACGAGCTGCCCTCGTCGACGCGCCAAGCCAACAGCCTGAAGGACGGCCGGTGGTACTTCGGGTTCGGGCACATCTTCTAGCCCTCGCGCTTCGCGCTTGGTGGGCGGCGGCTTCGCCGCCGCAGGGCAATGCCTTCGGCGTTGCAGGACAGCTTCTGATCTGGTCCTACCGAACCGGGGAGCAGTGAGTCCTGCGAGCCGAAGGCGCGCCGCCCTACTGCCGCAACGCTCGCAGGATGGCCATCGCGCCGGCGCGCTCTGGCGCCTCGGGCGCGAGCTTGACGAAGTAACCAAGCTCGGTTTCGGCGCGGCCCAGGTTGTTGACCTTCTGGAAAGCCAGTCCGGCGTTGTAGTGCGCGTACGCGAAGTCCGGCTTGATCTCACCTGCGCGCGCAAACGCCTCGGCGGCAGCGCCCTGGTCGCCGGCGCCAAGCAAGGCCTGCCCGAGCTGATAGTGCGCGAACGGATTGCCGCCCGAGACCTCGGTTGCCCGACGCGCGGTGTTGACAGCCTCGTCGTGGTTGCCGCCCGTGCTGGCCATCCCCGACTGTCCAATCAGCTTCCAGCCCTCATCGCCTTGCTCGGCGAGCCGTTGGAACTCCGCGGATGCGCCGCCGCCGTTGCCCATCTTCAGCATCGCCAGGGCAGCGTAGAACGTGTCCTCGGGCGATCCGCCGCGGCCTTCGCCGGCGCGCTGCACGACCGCGTCGAACGCGCCCTTCTCGAAGACCTTCTGCACGGGTTCGTCCTGCGCGCCGACGTTGATGGCGGCACAGAGGACGAGGGCGGCTGACCACTTTGCGTGACGAAGTGCTGGCATGGTGATACCTCGTATCGGGCAAAGTGCAACGTTCGTGCCGCAACCCCGACTCGGGGTATACTCGACGTGCCCCTGTGTTTGAGTCCAGGGTCGAGCCGTTGAATCCGTCAATTCATTCGAGTCGACAATCGCGCGGGTCGAGATATCCGTCGGCCGGCGATGTCGCACGAGTCTTCGAGCGGATCGCCCCATGGGCGCACCCTGCTCGAAGCCTCGGAGCACGTCTCCCGATTGTGTGTCGTCTGAGCATCCTGAGTCGAGCCACGCTCGATCGCCCGTGAGCCGCGCGTCCCGCCGATCGTGGGCGCTTGTCGTCCTGGTCGTTGCCGGGATGGCGATCGTGCCGCTGTCGCTCCGCGCGATCAACCGCGCCGCCAGCGGCGACCTGCCCTCGCTCGGCTATCTGCCCTCGCTCGGCCTCCGCCGTCCGCACGAGCCGTTCCGCACCGAGGTCATTGGTACTCTGCAGCGCGATCGACCAGCCTGGGTGTTCATCGGCGATTCGATGCTCGGCACGCGTATCGATCCCATACACCTGGGGCGCATTTCATCCACGGGGGACGAGACCGCGACCGTCCTCTTCCACGCTGCCACCGGGCCTGCGTGGTGGTACTTGACCTTCAAGAATCAGCTGGCCGCGAGCGGCGTCGCGCCGCGCATGACCTTCGTCTTCTTCCGCGACACGAATCTGACGGACACCCTGTTCCGGCTCGAAAGCCAGTACGGCTTCGCGCTCGACCAGGTCGCCACCGCCTCGGAGCCGGAGCTCGACAGCCTCATTGCCCGGTCCCGCCGCGGCGCATGGCAGCGGGTGCATCGCACGGTGGACGATGCGTACGAGACGACGGTGGCGACGTCGTGGATGGAGCCGGCGGTCCGGCGATGGTTCGTTCGGTGGAGGGACCCGCGCCCTGGCGTGATCGACGCGTTCGAGTGGAACCTCGAGCAGGTCTTCTCGGTGGACAGGCTCCGCTACGACGTGGGCGCCGATCTGGGGACGGGGGAGACGGCCCCGGATCCGGACTTCGCGCGCGATGTGGCCGCGTCGGTCCTGCCGCTCATGCTGGACCTCTCGCGGCGTCATGCGCTGCCGCTCTGCTTCGTCCGCGTGCAGCGCAGGCCCGTCGGTAACCAGCCACCGGCGCAGTCGCCCGCGCTGAGGCGTTATGTCGCCGACTTGCAGCAGTGGCTGGAGCTGAACGGCGCGTGCTTCCACGACGACATCGGCGACCCCGGGCTGACGCTGGACTCGTACAGTGACGGCGATCACGCCGCCAGCCGTGTCCGCTACACCGAGCACTTCCGCAAGCGCCTCGATTCGCACTTCCGCCCTGTCGATAAGTCCCAGGGCGCCCTGAGCGCAGTCGAAGGGCGATGATCTTTCACAGTCTCGACTTTCTTGCGTTCTTCGCGATTGTCGTTTCCATCTACTGGCGGCTCGAGCACCGATGGCAGAACGTGCTGCTGCTCGCCGCGAGTTACGTCTTCTACGGCTGGGTACATCCATGGTTCGTGCTGCTGATGCTCACGTCCACGACGGTGGACTACTGGGCGGCACTGCGGATGGAGGACGACCCGGCGCGGAAGCGTGCCTACCTCTACGCCAGCCTGGGCGTGAACCTGGGGATGCTCGGCGTCTTCAAGTACTACAACTTCTTCATCGAGAACGTGCGGGAGCTTCTGGCGGGGTTCGGTCTGGTGGTGTCGCCGCCGACGCTGGAGCTCGTGCTGCCCGCGGGTATCTCGTTCTACACCTTCCAGGCGCTCAGCTACACGGTCGACGTCTACAAGGGCGAGATGCGCGCGCGGCGCAACGCGGTGGACTTCGCACTCTTCGTCGCGTTCTTTCCTCACCTGGTGGCCGGCCCGATCATGCGTGCCAGGAACCTCCTCGTGCAGGTCGAACGGCCCCGCACGTGGGACACCAATCGCGCGCGCGACGCGCTGCTGCTCATCGTCTGGGGCTTTCTGAAGAAGCTCGTCGTGGCCGACAACGTCGGCGTCATCGCCAACCGGGTGTTTGCCCACACGGATCCGTCGTTCGAGATGCTGTGGGCGGGGGTGTTCGCGTTCGGCCTGCAGATCTACGCGGATTTCTCGGCCTATTCCGACATCGCGCGCGGCACGGCCCGCTGGTTCGGCTTCGAGCTCATCCTCAACTTCAACCACCCGTACATCGCGCAGAGTCCGGTGGAGTTCTGGCATCGCTGGCATATCTCCCTCTCCACGTGGTTTCGCGACTACGTGTACATCCCGCTTGGCGGCAACCGTGGCGGGCGGCTCCAGCGGGACCTCAACCTGCTCGCCACCTTCCTCATATCGGGCCTGTGGCATGGCGCCAGCTGGAATTACGTGCTCTGGGGCCTCTATCATGGGATGCTTGTAGTGGTGAGCCGGACGGTCGGCGCCGCCCTGCGGCTGCCGGAGAGGTGGCCGGGCCCGCTGGCGATCCTGCAGATCGCCCTCACCGTCACGGCGGTGTTCGTCGGCTGGTTGTTCTTCCGGGAGACGAACCCGGACTATCTCCGCCGGTGGCTGGTGCTGTCACCGGCCGAGAGCACGATCATCGAACGGCAGATTGGCGCGTATCTCTTCGTGCTGGCGGCCACGTGGGGACTGCCGCTCTTCCTGGACGACCTGTGGGCCCTCGCGCGGGAGCGCGGTGTCGTGCCGGTCCGCCGCGCGGAGGCGTGGTGGGCGGCCCAGGGGCCCGACAGCCTGGCGCGCGCGGGACTGCAGGCCTTCGCGTGCGGAGCAATGGTGACGCTCATCCTGGTGTTCAGGAGCCGCGTCTCGCTGGATTTCATCTATTTTCAGTTCTAGAACAGGCTTCGGACTTCAGGCTCTAGGCTTCAGGCTCTGGTCAAAGCCCAAAGCCCAAAGCCCAAAGCCCAAAGCCCAAAGCCCAAAGCCCAAAGCCCAAAGCCTAGAGCCTTTCAACGTAAGGAAGTTTGTTCATGTCAGATCAGAAGCTCAAAATCGCCGTCTTCATCGACTTCGACAACGTCGAGATTGGCGTCAAGACCACGCTCGGCCTCCAGTTCGACATCGGCGCGGTGCTCGAGGCCATCAAGGAGCGCGGCGAGATTGTCACGAAGGTCGCCTACGGCGACTGGAAGCGGTCCGGCGACTACGGCCGCGCGATGTCGAATCATGCGGTCCGCCTCGTGCAGCGCGTCATGACGCCCGGGGGCGACAAGAACGGCGCCGACATCAACCTCGCGCTCGACGCGCTCGAGATGGCCTTCACCCACGCCCACATCAACGCGTTCGTGATTGTCGGAGGCGACAGCGACTTCATCACGCTCGTCGAGAAACTGAAGCAGTACGACCGCAAGGTATTCGTCGTCGGCGGCCGGTCGTTCACGAGCCAGGTGATGCAGAAGAACTGCACGGAGTTCATCGCCTACGAGAACGTGGTCCCCGACCGCCGGACGCACGCGCGTCACGACCGCGGCGACCGGCACCCGCGCGTGGCCGGCACACAGAGCATCGACGTGTCCGTGCCGCTCGTCAAGCGCGCGCTCAAGGTGCTCGCGGATCGCGAGGTCAACCCTCAGCTCGGGCTCCTCAAGAGCACGCTGCTGCAGCTCGACTCGTCGTTCTCCGAGCGCGACTACGGGGTCAGCACCTTCCGCGACTTCGCCGACAAGCTCGCGGAGCACGGTGTGGTGACGCTCAAGCATCAGGGCCGGAGCACGCTCGTGGAGCTCATCGAGACCGATGACGCGGCGCCCGTTCGGGCCGACCTGGACGTTCCGGCGCCGACTGTCGTCGCGCCGCGTTCGGACGATGACGCGTCGCCGCCGGCCGATGTCGTGGAGCCGGAAGCGCGCCCGCGCGAGACGGCCATCGACGCGGCATCGCTTGGCGACGGCGTTGCGCTCGTGCGGCGGGTGCTCGCCGAAACCGAGACCCAGCCGCGCTGGCCGATGTACCCGCGCCAGTTCAAGCAGTTCCTCCGCGCGGCTGACCCGTCATTCGACGAGCGCAAGTACGGATCGATTGCCGAGCTCATGCGCGCCTGCCAGAAGGACGGCATCCTGAAGCTCGAACGCGACCGGCAGGGCGGCCTGCGCGTGTTCGCGGCGTCGGGCGGCGGTCCCCGCGCCTCGGTTCCGCACGGCTGGTCGATTCTTGCGGGCGGGGCGCCCGCCGACGCGCAACCCGCCGAGGAATCCGGCGAGGGCCCGACCGCGGACGCCGTGCCCACGCTCGAGGCCGAGGTGGTCCGGTCCGAGGTGGCCGTCGCGGCAGAGGAGTACGTGCCGATGGCGCCGCCGCCGGCTGACGCCGAGTTCGACGACGACATCGGCAACCGCGTGGTCGGTGGCGCGGTGGACGTGACGCGCGAGAGCATGAGCCGCGGCTTCACCGTCGCGGAAGACGTGGACGACAACATCGGCAACAAGCCGCCCAAGGCCAGGCGCGCGCGCAAGACCGCTGCGAAGAAGCCGGCCGCGCGCAGGCCCGCGGTGCGCAGGAAGAAGGACTAGCCGATGGGACGGGTCCTGCTCGGCACGGCGGCGCTCGCGCTGGCAGGCGCGGTCGGCGTGGCATCGACTGCCGGCGGGCAGCAGTGGAGCGGGACCTTCGATGAGCATCCGAGCATCGCGTACGCCGCGACGCCGACAACGGACCGCGTGACCCGGTTGAGCGAGGCCCTCCTGCGAGAGGAGGTCTCGCTCCGCCGTGATCCAGGCTCCGGCTATCTTCGTTCGGTGCTCGACGCGCTCGACGTGCCGGTCGAATCGCAGCTGCTCCTCTTCTCGAAGACCGGCATCCAGCGCGCGTACACCAGTCCCCGCAACCCACGCGCGCTCTACTTCAACGACAGCGTGGTCGTGGGCTACATCCCGGGCGCTCCTTCGCTCGAGCTGGCGGCACACGACCCACGGCAGGGCGTGGTGTTCTACACGCTCGACCAGGACGCCGAGGCGCCCGTTCTCACGCGGCGGGCCAACTGTCTGACGTGCCACGTGTCGGCCAGCACGCTCGAAGTGCCGGGGCTCATCGCGCGGAGCAACACCGTGGCGGACGACGGCGCGGTCATGCCGCGGCTGGGAAGCCGCGACGTGGATCATCGAACCCCGCATGCCGATCGGTGGGGTGGATGGTTCGTCACCGGCAACGCGGTCGCGCCGCCCTATGGCCCGTTGGGGCACGGCGGCAACCTGACCGTGTCCGTGCACCCTGGCGCGGGGCCCGTCATCGTCTCCGACCGTGTCTTCATCGAATGGCTTGCCAGCGATCCGAAGTCCCTCGGTTATCCGTCTCGCGACAGCGACATCGCGGCGCTCCTGGTCTTCGACCACCAGATTCGCGCGATCAACCTGCTGACGAGGCTTGCCTGGGAGTGGCGGATCGCAGAGAGCGCCGGCTCCACCGACGTCGCGAGCCCCTCGCTTGCAGCAACGGTGAACGAGCTGGCGGATTACCTGCTGATGGTCGGCGAAGAGCCGCCAGTGGCGCCCGTCGACCCGCGCCCGGGTTTTGCCGAACGCCTGGCGCGCCGCGTGCCAAAGGACCGCCGGGGGCGCTCGCTGGCCGAGCTGGATCTCGAGACGCGTCTGCTCCGCTATCCGTTGAGCTACATGGTGTACGCGCAGGCCTTCGAGGCCTTGCCCATGCCGGTCAGGCACGCGGTGTACCGCCGCGTCTTGGCGCTGCTGTCGGACCGGAACCGGAACCCCGCGTACGCGCACCTGTCACGTGCGGATCGGCGGGCGATCCGCGAGATTCTCCGGGAGACGAAAACGGATCTTCCGTAGCTCGGGGTTCAGTAGATCGTCTCGATATACCCGTGTGCGCGCGTCCACTGGATGCGCCTGGCCATCTCGTCGCTGCCTGGAGGGTGGAAGAAGATGAGGATCTCGGTGTAGCGGTCGAGGAGAGGCTCGCCGATCTCGCGCGCGATGGCAGGCGCCTCGTCGAGGTGGCGCGTCTCGACGTGCATGACGAGCGCGCGATGGGCGGACACCCGTTGAGTAATGGTCCACCGCGGCGGCGCAGGCGGCCCGAGTGACATGGAGACCCACGCCAGGCCGCCCGTGAGCAGGGCGGCAATCACGAACCCGATGACGGAAGCCGGGCGCATGGCGAAGGGTACTCCCGAAGAGTGCAGAGTGCGGAGTGAGCATGCTTCATGTGACGAACGGCTCGGTCATGGTCTCGCGCATCCACGACCTCGGGGTCGGCGGCGTTGTGGTCCCGTGGGATGACGTCCTGCACGAGGGGCCGGTGCCGGACGGTTTGGACGTCGCGGCCATGCGGGGCCTCCGCGCGCAGTTCCTGGCCGAGTCGGACGCCGGCCATGCCGCGGAGATCTACCGGTCGTTCGAGGCGCGCGATCGCGCGCTCGAGGATGGCGCCCGGAATGGGGACGTGGTGCTCTGGTTCGAGCACGACCTGTACGACCAGTTGCAGCTGCTCCAGATTCTCGACCGCCTGACCCCGTCGGCATCCGTCACCGTCGTGCTGACGGATGACTACCTCAGCGGGCAGGCGGATCGCCAACTCCGGGACTGGTTCGACCAGCGACGCCGGTTGTCGTCCGACGAGTCGAGTGCGGCGGCCGAGGCCTGGCAGCTGTTCCGCAATCCGGATCCGACCGGGCTGGCCGCATTCCATCACCAGGGAGCCTGGCCGACCTTGCGGTCATCGCTGCATCGGCACCTCGAGCAGTTTCCCGCCATCGGGACGGGCCTGTCGAGAACCGAACGACAGACGCTCGCAGCGCTGGCGGGCGGCGCGCGGACGCCTCGAGATCTGTATGCCGCCGCCAACCACGCCGTCGAAGATGCGGTCTTCATGGGCGACTGGGGATGGTGGTCGCATATTCGTCCGCTCGTCCTTGCGCCTCGTCCGTTGATCCGTTTCGAAGGCGCGATTCCGGGCTTGTGGCATCACGCGGACTGGTGGCGCGACGACGAGAGCGCGCCGCGCGTGACGTTGACAACGGACGGCGAGCTCGTGCTGGCCGGGAAGCGCGATCACGTGGCGGTCAACGGCATCGACCGCTGGTACGGAGGCGTGCACCAGCAGGGAACCGGACCACTCTGGCGCTGGGACGAAGCGCAGGACGGCCTCGAGTTCGTTTGACGATAGCGCCGCGGGTCGGTTCGGCGCCATAGGTGTCGACCCCGGCGTTGGCCCTGGCTTCCGCTCTCCGCTCCCCGTTCCCGGTTCCCGTCCGCCGACATCTATAATCGGATCGCCCTTGTCCACGAACTACACCGCAAAAGACATCACCGTTCTCGAAGGCCTCGACCCCGTCCGCAAGCGCCCCGGGATGTACATCGGCGGCGTCGGCAGTGCGGGTCTCCATCACCTCGTCTGGGAAGTGCTCGACAACGCCATCGACGAGGCGATGAACGGCCACGCGTCGAACATCCGCGTGACGCTCCACAAGGACGGCTCCTCGATCACCATCGAAGACGACGGGCGCGGCATCCCGGTGGACGTGCATCCGAAGACGAAGAAGAGCGCTCTCGAAGTGATCTTCACGGTGCTCCACGCGGGCGGCAAGTTCGAGACGGGCAACTACAAGACCTCGGGCGGCCTCCACGGCGTGGGCGCGAGCGTCGTCAATGCCCTGTCGCGCGAGCTCTCGGCCACCGTGCGGCGCGACGGCCAGCAGTGGGCGATGACCTTCAGGCAGGGCAAGCCGCAAGGCGCCATCCAAAAGCAGGGCGCCGCGCGCGGCAGCGGCACGACGGTCTTCTTCCGACCGGACCCCACCATCTTTCCAAAGGTCGAGTTCGAGGCGCAGGTCATTCGTGAGCGGCTGGAGGTCGCCAGCTACCTGCACCGCGGCGTCAAGGTCGCCTTCGAGGACGAGACGGCCGGCCGCAAGGACGTCTTTCAGCACGCCGACGGCCTCGTCGACTACCTCGCGAAGATCGTCGCCGAGCGGTCGGCCAGGCCCGTGCACGACGTGCCCTTCGCGCTCGAGAAGGAGAACGGCCTGCGACTCGAGGCCGTGCTGCAGTGGACCGAATCGACCGACGAGCACGTGCGGAGCTACGTGAACGGCATCCCCACGGGCTCGGGAGGCACCCACGAGAACGGTCTGCGCGCCGGCATTGGCAAGGCCGTCCGCAACTACATCGACACGCACAACCTCTCGCCGAAGGGCGTGACCCTCACGGCCGACGACATCCGCGAGGGCATGACCGGTGTCCTGTCGATCTTCGTGCAGGAGCCGCAGTTCCAGGGGCAGACCAAGGACCGGCTGAACAACCCCGAAGTGCTCTCGCTCGTGGATGGTCTCATCCGCCCCGCGCTCGAGCACTGGCTCAACAACAACCAGTCGGTGGCCGAGGCCATCGTCGCGCGCATCATCCTGGCGGCGCGCGCGCGCGAGGCGAGCCGTGCCGCCCAGCAGGAGGTGGTGCGCAAGGGGCCGACGGCGGGGCGCGTGAACCTGCCCGGCAAGCTCTCGGACTGCACGCACCCCGGATCCCTGACGAGCGAGCTCTTCATCGTCGAAGGGGACTCGGCGGGCGGCTCGGCCAAGCAGGGACGCGATCGGGCCCGGCAGGCCATCCTGCCGCTGCGCGGCAAGGTGCTCAACACCGAAGGCGTCTCGGTCGCAAAGGTCCTCGAGAACAAGGAGCTGTCCGACCTCGTCACGGCGCTCGGCTGCGGCGTCGGCAGGAATTTCGACCTGAAGCGCATGCGCTACGGGAAGGTCATCCTCCTGGCCGACGCGGATTCCGACGGCCATCACATCTCCACGCTGCTGCTGACGTTCATCTACCGCCACCTGCCACAGCTCATTGCCGCGGGCAAGGTCTACCTGGCGCAGCCGCCCCTCTATCGCATCGACATCGGCAAGGACACCTACTGGGCGCTCGACGATGCCCAGCGCGATCAGATTGTCAGGCAGCGCGCCGGCCGTTCGACGCCGGAGATCACGCGGTTCAAGGGCCTCGGCGAGATGATGCCGAAGGTTCTGTGGGAGACGACGCTCAACCCGCGGACGCGGCGGCTGCTCAAGGTGCAGGTGGCCGATCACCTCGTCACCGATCGCGTGATCAACGAGTTGATGGGCAAGGACGCCTCCGCGCGGTTCCGCTTCATCATGGAGCGCGCCGAAGACGCGGGTGAGATCGATGTCTAGCCCTGCGACTGACGCGCCCAACGCTGGCGAGGCGGCGGCGCCGAAGAAGTCGGTGCCATTCGATCGATCGCTCATCGAAGGGCCGATTCGCCCCGCGGTGTGGAAGCTCGCGTGGCCGACGATGCTTCAGAACGTCGTCGCGGGCCTGCAGGGGGTGGTGGACCACATCCTCGTCGGCAACCTGATTGGCTATACCGCCAACGCGGCCATCGGCATCAGCTGGCAGATCTTCCTCGTCGTCATCGTGTTCATGGCGTCGCTCTTCACCGGGCAGGCGGTGCTCGTCGCGCGGTTCGCCGGCGCGGGCGATGCGGACAAGGTGAACAGGACCGTCTACCAGGGGCTGCTCACGGCGCTGGCGATGTACGTGCTGCTGGTGGCGCCGTTCGGCTACTTCATCGCCCCGCTGCTCCTCGATCTCGTGAACGCCGCCCCCGAGGTGAAGGCGCAGGCGCTGCCGTTTCTCCGGATCAACTTCGTCGGCTGCATCGGCATGATGTTGTTCTTCATGCTCAGCTCGGCGCTCCGCGCCGCGGGTGACGCGAGAACGCCGCTGAGGCTCGGCGTGTCGATGACGGTCCTGAACCTCGTGCTCAACCTGATGCTCATCCCGCGGTTCGGAACCGCCGGGTCGGCGATGGGCACGGTGATCGCGTCCACCAGCGTCAGCGCGGTGGGCCTCTACTTCCTGTTCAAGGGGAAGTTCGTCATTCGCCTCTCGCGGCACATCGACTTCGGGCCCGACTGGCGGATCATCCGGTCGCTCTTCGTGTTTGGCCTGCCGGCCGGCGTGCAGGGCATCGCGATGAACATGGCGGGCGTGATGCTGCTCCGGTTCGTCGGCGGCCTCGAACACAGCGCGGCTGCGCAGGCCGCGTACGCGATTGGCTACACGGAGCTCTTCTCGCTCATCACCTGGACGTCGGTGGGGCTCATGGGTGCCGCGGCGACCATTGCGGGACAGAACCTGGGCGCGGGGCATCCGGATCGGGCCGTGCTCGGCGTGCAGACCGCGTCGCGCATCGGCCTGGGTGTCGCGGCCGGTGTCGGCGCGATGTTCGTGATTGCACCCCGGCTCCTGCTCGGCCTGTTCGGCGCGACCGACGCCGCCGTGGCGGATCTCGGCGAGGAGCTGCTGCAGTACCTGGCCGTCTCCGGCTTCTTCATCACCGTGGCGCTCACCTATACCGGTGGGTTGCAGGGGACCGGCGATACGCGCAGCCCGCTCTTCATCACACTCGCGTCGCAGATCGCCGTGCCGATCGGCATGTGCCTCGCCATTCAGAGCACGCGTCCGCTGGTGGCCTCCGACATCTGGCTGGCCATTGTCCTCGGCCACTTCACCCGGGCCGTGCTGACCGTGCTGCGGTTCCGCCAGGGGAGATGGCGCCACATCAAGGTGGAGCTCGACGCGGCGTGACCCACGGACGGGTTACCACCGAGACACAGAGACGGACCACCGAAACACAGAGACAACGCGGACCACCGAGACACGGAGACACAGAGGGGCTTCCAAGACCAAGGGCCCTCAGCACAGCGCCCGCCCTGGAGACCTCGGTGGTGCGTCTCGGTGGCTTCGCTCGTCACTGCCTCGTGCGCGTGCTGTGCCTCAGCGCAGCCGGCCCATGCGGCGAGAATCACCAGTCCCCCGGCGTCCCGGCCAGCACTCGAGATGGGGCGTCCTAACAGCACCATGAGGCCACTCACGGCTGCGCTTGTCGTCGTGTCGGCGCTTCCGATCCAGATCTCGGCCCAGCAAGACGATCGTTCCCTGCAACGAATCAGCCTCGCGCTTCGGGATCCGCCCCCGGTCCTGAGCAGTGTCGATTCGCGGGAGGCACTTCGGGTCTCGACGCGACAGGCGCTCGGCGTATCGACCTTCGAGCCGATGCATGGAGCACCGAAGCTCGGGCCCTTCACGCTGGGAACGCCTCAGCTTCGGGGTGAGATCATCCGCCTCTCCTTGCCGGTCGGTGAGTACTTCTCACGTGCGAAGCGCGGGCTTGCTGCCGCGAATCGGCGGCGCCAGGAGACAGCCGCGCGTCGACGGATTGAGGCAGAGCTCGAGGCGTTTGCCAAGCCGTCGGCACCGCAGCAGGAGAGGCCCTGACCAGGCGGCTCCTGAGCCTGCTTCACGCGCGCGTACAGCGTCTGCCACTGACAATGCTGCTGGTGTGATTGGCCACGGCTGCCGGCGAAGGTCTGGTCCGTGACGACCGCGCTCTCGATCCTGACGACGTCGAGAAGACACCAGCCGACGGTACCCTTGCCTGAGTCCGGACCGTTCAACTGGAAGATACTCGGTGTCTCCGCGCCTCGGTGGTCCCGTCCGTCGTGAAGACTCTCGGTGTCT
>CAZJBN010000057.1:0-27340 GCA_964543955.1 uncultured Bifidobacteriaceae bacterium | reverse complement strand
AGCCGCACTCGGGCGCCCAGGCCAACCAGAGCGTGCTCATCACGCTCCTCGCGCCCGGCGACACGATCCTCGGGATGAACCTCGCTCACGGCGGCCACCTGACACACGGCCATCCCCTCAACTTCTCCGGCAAGTTCTACACGATCGTTCCCTACGGCGTCCGCCAGGACGACGAGCGCCTGGACTACGACGAGCTCGAGCGGCTCGCCCACGAACACAAGCCGAAACTCATCATCGTCGGGGCGAGCGCTTACTCCCGCATCATCGACTTCGCGCGAGCCGGCGAGGTGGCGCGGGCCGTCGGTGCGGCGCTGATGGTCGACATGGCCCACATCGCGGGCCTCGTTGCCGGGGGCGTGCACCCGAGCCCGGTGCCGCACGCCGACTTCGTCACCTCGACCACGCACAAGACGCTGCGGGGACCGCGCGGGGGCCTCGTGCTCTGTCGCCAGACCCATGCAAAGGACCTCGACCGCGTGGTCTTCCCCGGCGTGCAGGGCGGGCCGCTCATGCACGTCATCGCGGCCAAGGCGGTGTGCTTCAAGGAAGCCGCCGAGCCCTCGTTCGCGGACTACGCGCGGCGTGTCGTGGCCAACGCCAGCCGCCTGGCGTCGGGGCTCGCCGCCGCGGGCTTCCGCCTCGTGAGCGGCGGAACGGACAATCACCTCGTGCTCGTGGACGTCTTCTCCAGGGGCATTACCGGCAAGGTCGCCGAGCAGGCACTTGGCGAAGCAGGCATTACGGTCAACAAGAACGCCATTCCCTTCGACCGCAACCCGCCGATGGTCGCGAGCGGCATCCGCCTCGGCACGCCTGCGCTGACCACGCGAGGCATGGGCGAAGCGGAGATGGACCAGGTGGCCTCCCTCATCGCGCGCGTGCTGGCGTCGCCCGAGGACACCCACGCGCTGGCCATGGTCAGGCGTGAGATCGAGCAGCTGTGCCGGAAGTTCCCGTTGTACCCGGAACGCCAGGCCTGACGGCTGCCGTCGACGCGGCGTTTGCCGTCGATGGCGCGCTCGCGCGCACGCTGCCCCACTTCGAGGTCCGCGAGGGGCAACGGACGATGGCGGCCGCCGTGGCGGAGACGCTCCAGGCCGGGGGCGTGCTGATGGCGGAGGCCGGCACGGGGACCGGCAAGACGCTCGCCTATCTGGTTCCCGCCATCCTGAGCGGGCACCGCGTGCTCGTCTCGACCGGCACCAAGAACCTCCAGGAGCAGATCTACTTCAAGGACCTGCCGTCGCTTCAGGACGCGCTCGGCGTGAGGTTCACGGCCACGTTGATGAAGGGCCGCGCCAACTACCTCTGCCTGCAGCGGCTCGATCAGGCCCAGGGTGGCGGAACGCCTCCAGGCGACGTGGCGATGCTCGATCGCATTGCGGAGTGGTCGCGGGTGACCGAGACCGGCGATCGCGCCGAGATCGAGGATCTGCCCGAGAGCTCCCCGCTCTGGAACGCGCTCGCCGCCACCGCCGAGACGTGCCTCGGCAGCGATTGCCCGCACTACGAAGCCTGCTTCGTGACGCGCATGCGACAGCGCGCCGCCGCGGCGGACATGGTCATCGTCAACCATCACCTGCTCTGCGCCGACGCTGCCGTCCGCCAGGGTTCGTACGGCGAGGTGATTCCGACGTGCCACTACGCCGTCGTCGACGAGGCCCACCAGCTCGAGGACGTCGCCACGCAGTACTTCGGCATCTCGGTAAGCAACTACCGGCTCGACGAAATCGGCCGCGATACCGAGCGGCTGCTCAACACGGGCACGATCGATGACGCGGACAGCTCGGTCGGACGGCAGGTCCGGCGCGTGGGCGAACACGGGCGCGCGTTCTTTGGCGCGCTGGCTCTCGCGCGCGCGAGCCGCGGCCTGGCCGGCGAACGCCTGCGCATCGGCCCCGACTGGTTTGGCGATATCGTCACCGACGGCCTGGCGCTCGTGAGCGCCCTCGATGCGCTCGAGAGCGTGCTGACCCTGGCGGCCGGAACCTCCGAACCGGGAGGCGAAGCCAACGAGGACGCGCTCGGCCTGGCCCGACGCTCCGCCGCGATCCGCGACGACCTCAGGTTCCTGATGGCCGCATCCGAGGCCTCGCACGTCTACTTCGTCGAGATGCGCGGGCGGGGCATCTTCGTCCGGGCCGCGCCCATCGACGTGTCCGCGATCCTGCAGGAGGTGCTCTTCGATCGAATGCGTGCGACCATCCTCACATCGGCCACGCTGACCGTCGAGGGATCGTTCGAGTACGTGCGCGGCCGTCTCGGTGTGTCGGGCGCAACCGAGATCGCCATCCCGTCGGAGTTCGACTTCTCGACACAAGCCGTGCTCTACCTGCCGCGGCGCATGCCGCAGCCGCGATCGGACGAGTTCGCCGCTGCAGCCGCCGTCGAGATTGCCGGGATCCTGTCGCGAACCGCCGGACGCGCCTTCGTGCTCTTCACGAGCTACGGCGTGCTTCGCACGGTGCAGTCGATCCTGGAGGACCGGCTGCCCTACCCGCTCTTCGTGCAGGGCGAGGCGCCGCGCTCGCTGCTGCTCGAGCGCTTCCGGACCACGCCGCACGCCGTGCTCCTGGCCACGTCGTCTTTCTGGCAGGGCGTGGACGTGGCTGGCGAGCAGTTGAGCTGCGTCATCATCGACAAGCTGCCCTTTGCATCGCCGGGCGACCCCATCACCGCGGCGCGCGTGGAGAAGATTGGCACGGAGGGCGGCGATGCGTTCAACGACTACCAGGTTCCGCTGGCCGTGCTGGCCATGCTGCAGGGTCTGGGACGCCTGATCCGCCACCGGAGCGACCGCGGCGTGCTTGCCGTGCTCGATCCCCGGTTGCGGACCATGCCCTATGGGCGACGGTTCCTGGCATCCTTTCCACCGGCGCCAATCACCTACGACCTGAAGGACATCGAGCGCTTCCTCGAGAAGGAATTTCCGTAGGGCGGAACTTCAGTTCCGCCCCCGGCGGCGGGTCTGAAGACCCGCCCTACGCTACTGTGCCCGGCTGTCGGTGGCCCGTGCGGGCGTCTCGATCAGCCAGTGCACGAACCAGCTTCGGATTCGCTCCTGCCGATCCACGAGCAGCCACGGCTCGCCGTCCCGCGAGAGGCCGTGCGCCGAGCGCGGATAACGGGCCAGCTCCACGGGGATCTTGCGTTTCTTGAGCGCGACGAACCACTGCTCGTTGTCCGAGATTGGCGTCCGATAGTCCTCCTCGCCCATGATGATGAGCGTCGGCGCCGTCACGTGCTCGACGTACGAGATCGGCGAGAGCCGGCGGTAGAGCTCGCGCTGCTCCCACGGCGGTCCCATGAACTCGTAGTCGGTGAGGCCCTGCGCGTCGGAACTGCCGTACCAGCTCTCCCAGTTGGTGATCGACCGCGAGGTCACCGAGGCCGCGAACCGATCGGTGCGCGCGGTGAGCCAGTTGGACATGAAGCCCCCGTAGCTGCCGCCCGACACGCCGACCCGGCGCGGATCGATGTCGGGATACTTCGCGAGCGCGGTATCGACGCCCGTGAGGAAGTCCTCCTGGTCCATCTCGCCCCACTTGCCGCGCGTCGCGTAGGTGAAGTCATGGCCGTAGCCGCTCGAGCCGCGCGGATTGGAATAGAGCACGAAGAACCCCGCGCCCGACAACACCTGGAAGGTGTCGAACCACCCGGTGCCGTACGAGCTGTGCGGCCCGCCGTGAATCTTGAGGACCATCGGGTACTTGCGGCCCGGCGTGTAACCCACGGGCTTCATGAGCCACCCCTCGATGGTCGTGCCGTCCTTGACCTTCCAGGTCAGCTGCTCCGGTGTGACGAGCTCGACCTCGGCCAGGAGGGCGTCGTTGAACGTCGTCACCTTCTGTTCCTGGCTGCCGTCGCCGCGCGCGATGTACAGCTCGGTCGGACTCGTGGTCTCGTTGACGACGAAGGCCATGACCGAGCCGTCGGCCGAAGCCGAGAAGCCGCCGGCATTCCGCTCGCCGGTCGTCACCTGCCGCACCTGTCCCTGAAGCGAGGCTTCGAAGAGGTGCGTGTCGCCGCTGATGCCCGCGCCGAATCTGATCGCGTTTCCGTCGGGCGTAAACGACGGCGCCCCGGGCTGCAGGTGCCACGCGGCGGTGAGGTTCCGCGGTTCCCCTCGCAGGCTCCCGTCGGGCGCCAGGTCCACCACCATCAGGTCCGTCTGCGCCCCGCGAGCCATCGTCTGCAGGAAGGCCAGCTTGTCGCCCGCGGGCGAGACGGCTGGAGCGGATTCGGATCCGGGATTGCCGGTGAGTCGGCGGATCTCGCCTCCCGCCGCGGCCACCGCGTACAGGTTGGCCGTCGGCTCAGCCTTGAGCTCGTCGTCTGCGTCCTCATCGCCGGCGAAAATCACGGTCGTCGAGTCGCTGGTCCACCTGGGCGATCCCACATCGAATGCCGCGCTCGTCACCTGGCGAGCCTCGCCGCCGCCGGCCGGCACGACGAAGAGCTGGTTCTTGGGGCGGATCGACGGGTCGGGCATGAAGGTGAGCGTGCCATCGCGCTTGTAGCGGAGCGAGGTGACGACGCGGCCGTCGAACCGCTTGGGATCGAGCGTGTTGCTGATGGCATCCCCGGCAATCCAGCCTTCGCGTGGGTCCTTCTCGCGGCTGGCCGTCTCGGCTTCTGGCGCCCTGGTGAAGGCAATCCACCTGCCGTCGGGCGACCATACCGGCCGCCCGGTGACACCATCGATGTGGTACGCCTCACCCCCGGGCGCCACGACCCGCGCGAACCAGGTCGCATTCGGATCCTTGCCGCGACGGGAGGTGAACGCCAGGACGGTACTGTCGGGCGACCACGTCGGCCCGGAGGCTTCCTCGGTCGGGTCGGTGAAGCGCGTGGGGATGCCATCGGGCCTGCCGTCCTTCAACCGGAGGATCCAGATCTCGCGGTGCCTCCGGTTCTCCTTCTCGACGACCGTCGTGACCGTGAAGGCCACCAGTTCGCCCGACGGCGCGACGGCGACCTCGCCGACGTTGACCTGGCGGTAGTAGTCTGCCGGCACGAGCGGCCGCTTCTGCGCCGCGGCAGGGAGCGCCACGCTCAGTAACAGGGCGCATGAGGCCAGCACCCACGCCTGTCGCACGCGCGCGCCCACCCACCCGCGGCTGCGGTGCGTGACTTTCGTGTCTTGCCGTGTCATCTGTAGCTCCCTTCGAGGCCCAGGCCGTCTGGCCGGGCGCGCCGTACGGACGTCAGGAGTCGACGCGAAACCGAGAACGGCTCGCGGGCGAGAATACGAGAATAGTGGCGGCGCCAGGGGCTGTCAACGGCTCCATGTGTACAATTCGGAACCTCTCGCCGCCTGATTCCCCGATGAGGCGCTAGACTTAGACCAGGCACAACGGCTCGACCCGGCGGCGGCGAACCTCCGGGTTCGACCTCCCGGGCTTTGAACCTTCGGGCTTGAGGATACGGACATGTTCAAGACTTTGAGAATGGCTGCCGTGGCGATTGTGACCGTCTTCATGCTGGCGCCCCCGGCGCTGGCGCAGACCACGATGATCAAGGGCAAAGTCGTGGACACCGAGGGCACACCCGTGCAGGGCGCCCTGGTGAGCATCGAGTTCAAGGGCGGTGTGGCGCGCAAGTACCAGACGAAGACCGACCGCCGCGGCGAGTTCGTGCAGCTGCTCACCGAGTCCGGCATCTACCTGGTGACGGTGAGCTCCGAGAAGGCCGGCTCGGCAGCCTCGGACGTGCAGGTGCGCCTGGGCCAGCCCGCCACTGTGGATATCACGCTCTCGCCGGGCGGCGCGGGAGGCGCCGACGCGGCCAAGACGGCCGAGCTCAAGAAGACATTCGAGGAAGGCGTGGCCGCCAGCAGAACCAACGACCACGATACGGCGATCGCACGCTTCAGCGCGGCGGCGGAGCTGCTGCCGAACTGCTACGACTGCTTCTACAACATCGGCGTCTCCTACATGGCCAAGAAGGACGAGAAACAGGCCGAGGAGGCGTGGAAGAAGGCCATCGAGCTGAAACCCGACTACGCCGAGGCGCTGAACGCGCTCTCGACGCTCTACAACAACCAGAAGCGGTTCGACGAGGCGGCGGCCATGAGCGCCAAGGCGGCCTCGGCAGGCGGAGGAACCGGCGGCTCCTCCGACGCGGTCTACAACCAGGGCATCATCCTCTGGAACCAGGGCAAGACCGCCGAAGCCAAGGCCAAGTTCGAGGAAGCCATCGAGATCGACGCGAGCTACGCCGACGCGCACTACCAGCTCGGCATGGCGCTGCTCAACGAGGGCAAGCTCCCCGAGGCCGTGGGCGCGTTCGAAAGCTACCTGAAGCTCGAGCCCGATGGGCAGTTTGCGGCGCAGGCCAAGGGGATGATTGCGCAGCTCAAGAAATGACGTGACCTCGGACAGCATTGCCTCGCGCCTGCGGAGCGTTCGGGAGCGGGTGGGCAAGGCCGCGATTCGGGCCGGCCGGCAGGCCGGTGACGTCCGGCTGATTGCCGTCTCCAAGACCTTCCCCATCGACGCCGTCCGTGAGGCGTACGCGGCGGGGCAGCGCGACTTCGGCGAGAACAAGGTGCAGGAAGCCCTGCAGAAGATGGACGTTGCGGCCGACATGCAGATCGGGTGGCACCTCATCGGCCACCTCCAGTCGAACAAGGCCCGGAAGGCGGCGGAGCGGGTTGGATGGATTCATGCCATCGACAGCGCCGACCTCCTCCGCCGGGTCGATCAGGCCGCGAGCGACGCGGGACGAACCGTGGAGGTCCTGATCCAGGTGGATCTGGCGCTCGAGACCACCAAGCACGGCGCGCCAGAAGCGTCCGTGCCGGCTATCATCGACCAGGCGTCGGCGCTCAGGGCCGCGCGGCTGGTCGGCCTGATGCTGTTGCCGCCCCTCGTGGAGGATCCCGAGGAGGCGCGGCCGTGGTTCCGCCGGCTGCGCGAGGCGCGCGATCGCTGGGTGGAGGGCGGCGTCCCGCCCGAACGTCTGGCCGAGCTCTCGATGGGCATGAGCCACGACTTCGAAGTCGCCATCGAAGAGGGCGCGACGATGGTGAGAGTTGGCAGCGCGATTTTCGGGGAAAGGTCCGCACAACCATGAAGGTGACACCGCTCGATCTGCGACAGACCAACTTCAAGACCGTGATGCGCGGCTACGATCGCGGGGAGGTCAACGCGCTGCTGCAGGAAGCGGCCGACGACTACGAGAACGCGATCAGGGAGAACGAGCGGCTCCGACAGGAAGTGGCCAAGCTCGAGGCCATCCTCGCCGAGCACCGCGGACAGGAACGCAACCTGCGCAACACGCTGGTCACCGCGCAGAAACTCGCCGACGGCATCCAGGACACGGCGACGCAGGAAGCGCAGCGCATCCTCCGCGAGGCCGAAGGACGCGCCGATCTGCTGCTGCAGAAGGGCCAGGCGCGGCTCGAAGACATCCAGCGCGAGATCGACGGGCTCCGCATGAAGCGACGCGAGGTGGAGACCGGCCTCGAGAGCCTCATCGCCACCCTGCAGAACACCATTACGTTCGTCCGCGAGCAGGACAACCGTCACCGCGAGGAGAAGATCCTGCTGCACCGCCCGAAGCAGGCGGAACAATCGGCGGCCGCATCGGAGAAGACCGACATCGTCGAAGCCGAGCGCGCCTCGTCTCAGGGCTAGAGGGCCGTGGTGAACCACCGTACGGCCCGCACCACGCGCTGTTAGGGTTCCGGCCGGACAGTGCGCTGCGAGATTCCCGTCCGCGTCGTCACGCGCGCGTCGAAGCCCGGCGTTGCCGGCATGCGCGGGGACGCGGTGCTGGTGCGGGTCGGAGCGCCTCCGGTCGAGGGCGCTGCGAACGCCGAGGTCATCGAGCTCCTGGCACGCGCACTCGACCTGCCCCCGCGCGCGGTCGCGATCTCGGCTGGCGCGACGTCGCGCACCAAACGCGTGGCGATCGATGGCCTCACCCGTGAGGACGCCTTCCAACGACTGGGTCTGCCATGACTAGCTTTTCGTCGCTCTCTCTTGGACAGTTCATCGAGGCGCTTCAGAGCGCCGAGCCGACGCCGGGCGGCGGAACGGCGTCGGCCGTCACCGGCGCGATGGGAACCGCGCTCCTCGTGATGGTCGCCAGCCTGCCGAAGACACGCACTGGTTCGGATGAGGACAAGGCCGCCCTCGCCGGCGTGCGCACGCGCCTGACGCCGCTCATCGGCGAACTGCGAACGAGCGCCGACCGCGATGCGGCCTCGTTCGATGCCGTCCTGACGGCATTTCGGCTGCCGAAGGGCACAGACGAAGAGAAGGCGACGCGCCGGATCAAGGTCCAGGAGGCGTTCCGCGAGGCGACCGAAGTGCCGTTGGCGACCTTGCGCCTCGTGGTTGCGGCGCTCGACGAGGCCGAGGCGGTGGCATGGCACGGCGTCGTGTCGGCGGCCAGCGATGTGGGCGTGGGCGGCGGGCTGCTGCTCGCAGCCGCCGAGGGCGCGGCCGCCAACGTCCGGATCAACCTCACGAGCCTCTCGGATCAGGCCTTCCGCGATCGGGCCGAAGGGGAAACCGGGGATCTGCTCGCGCGCGCCGCGGCCGCAGCCGAGCGCGCACGCACGGTGGTCGCCGCGACGTCCTGATCGGCGGCGGACGCGCTCAGCGCTTGCGCTGGGTCGGGCGCGTATCCTGAAGCAGCCGGACGCTCACCGAGGCATCGAAGGACCAGTCGTGCGTGTAGACGCCTGGCAGCAGATCGATGGTCGCGACGTACGGCGCCTCGACGACCACGAGATACTGCTCGCGGCGCACGGCCACGTTCTCCGGATCGAGCGGAATCTCGTTGTGCCCGGCAATCTGCACCACCTGGTCGGCGACTTCGTCCTCCGTCTTGCTGCCGGCAAAGAGCAGCGCCTCCTGCAGGGCGTCCACGAACGTGTAGTGGCGGATCGCGGCACGGCTGGCCTGAAAGGTCGCCGTCAGCACGATGGCCACGATGACGAGCTTGAGAATGGTCTTCATGGTCGCCAGGGACGGCCCACGCCGGGCCGCCGGTTTCGATCCTTCCCCCTTTTGTCTGTTTCGGCCGGTACGGCTCGACCTGTAGCGCACGGTTCGTGGAACTGCCCATTGCTGCGCGCGAGTGCATGCCAGGTTCGCGACGGCCGATTCCTGGCGGGCTACCTGACGGCGGCCTCAGCGGCCTCGGCCCTGGCCGGGTCGCCGGCGGCCCGGTAGTGCGCGGCGAGCGTCTGGGCGGCGCGTACGGTCTCCGGGTGAGTCGCGCCAAGCCTCGTGCGACGGACGTCGAACGCCTGAACGAGGAGCGGCTCGGCTTCGCGGTAGCGCCGGCGCTCGCTCAGGAAGCGCCCGAATCCCAGGGTGATCGCGGTCAACTGCGTGTTGTCGGCGCCGAGCACTCTCAGGCCTGTGTCGTGGGCCTGCCTGAACAGCCGCTCGGCGTCGGCATCCCTCCCGATGGCGGCCAGCATCGTCGCGAGGCTGCCCTCAATCGAGAGGACGAGCGGATGCTCCACCGACAGCCGGGCCACGGCCGCGGCCCGCGCGTCCTGCATCACCGCCACCGCGTCTTCGCGCTTGCCCGCGCGGTACAACAGCACCGCGAAGTTGTTGAGCGCGGTTCCCGTGCTCGGGTGCTCCCGGCCGAGGAGGCGCGTGCGCAGTTCCACGACCTGCCGGGCGAGCGGCTCGGCCTCGGCGTACTTCTCCTGCTTCATGAGCACGTTGCTCAGGTTGTTGAGGCTGGTGGCCACGGCCGGGTGCTCGTCGCCGAAGAGCTGCCGGCGCATCGCGAGGGCCTCGCGATGGAGTCCCGCGGCCTCGTCGTAACGGCCGCGCTCGTCCACGGCTGCGGCGAGGTTGTTGAGCGCGAGCGCGACGCGTGGGTGCCGATCTCCGAAGATCCGCCGCAGCAGGGTGTACGCCTCGCGATGCCAGCGCTCCATCTCGGCGGGGTCGCCGCCGGCGGACTCCACGTAGGCGAGGCCGGCAAAGCTCTCGGCGAGGTCAGGGTGATCGGGCGGCAGCACGCGGCGGCGAAGCTCGAGAGCCTCCCCGATCAGTTGCCGCCCGCGGTTGGTGTCGCCGTTGTCCACGACCGCCGCACCGAGCAGGTGGAGCGCGGTCGCGGCTTCGGCACTCTCGCGGCCGACGGTACGCTCCCAGAGGGCCAGCGCCTGCGCGAGCTCGGCCTCGGCTGCGTCGTAGTGGCCCTGCAGCGTCGAGATCTCGCCGAGGTGGGCCAGACTCTCCCCGACGCTCTCGTGGTCGGGGCCGAATACGGCCTGGCGGACCTTCAGCGAGCGTTCGACGAGCGGCCGGGCCTGGTCGTACCGGCCGAGGCTCTGGTACACGCGCCCCATCAGATCCAGGAGGCGGGCCTGCACCTCGGGCTGCCCGTCGAGCTCGTCGACGCGCTCGACGCCCGTGGCGAGCAGCTGACGGGCGGTGACCTCGTCCCCGAGTGACTCGCTGGGATCGCTCGCCTCGAACATGCGGACCAGGAAGGCGCTCACCTGCTCGGCGGTCGCCTGTGCGGTCTGCGCCCGATCGCGCTCGCGGGCGACCTCGCGCACCTGGATCGCCATCACGATGCCGAATCCCACGGACAGGACAACGAGCGCAGCGGCTGCCGATACGACAATGCGATGCCGGCGGACGAACTTGCGGAGACGATACGTGGTGCTTGGGGGGCAGGCGAGCACGGGCAGGTGATCCAGGTGCCGCTGCAGGTCGGCCGCCAGATCCGATGCGGATCCGTAGCGGCGCGTCCGATCCTTCTCGAGCGCGCGCAGCACGATCCAGTCGAGATCGCCTCTGAGCTCGTGCGCGAGCGCCACCGGTCCTCGCGGTGATCCGGCCTGGCCGGCGTCTCCGCCGATCGTCGTGGTCACGCGCGTGCTGGGACGCGGTGGCTCGACCTCGCGGATGGTGCGGCGAATCTCGTCGAAGGACTTCTTGCGGAGCTCGCCCGGCTCGAACGGCAGGGCGCCGGTGAGCAGCTCGTACAGGATGACGCCCAGGGCGTAGACGTCCGTGCGCGTGTCGATGTCGAGTCCCGACATCTCCGCCTGTTCAGGACTCATGTACTCGAGCGTGCCGATCAGGACGCCGCGCTCGGTGTACAGCGTCCGCTCCGTCAACGACTGTGTCGTCGCCTTGGCAACGCCGAAGTCGATGATCTTGGGAACGGGCCGGTCGTCGCGAACGGCGACGAGCACGTTGGACGGCTTCAGATCGCGGTGGATGATGCCTTTCTGGTGCGCGTGCTGGACCGCGTCGCAGACCTCGAGAAAGAGATCGATCCGTTCGCGAACCGTTAGGCGGTGGCGGCCGCAGTAGTCGGTGATCGGCTCGCCCCGCACGTACTCCATCGCGAAGAACGGGCGCCCTTCGGGCGTGGCGCCCGCATCGAACACCTGCGCGATGGACGGGTGCGACATCCGGGCCAGTGCCTGGCGCTCGGCCTCGAAGCGGGCCACGACGCGTGCGGTGTCCATGCCGGCCTTGATGACCTTGACGGCGACCTGCCGGTGGACCGGCCTCAACTGCTCGGCCAGCCACACCTCGCCCATGCCGCCTTCACCGAGCCGTTCGCGCAGCCGATAGGGTCCGATGCTGCCGGGTGCGCCCGGCCTGGAAGGTGGAGCGATCGTCGGATCGTTGGGCCCGGGGCCCGAACCGAGGGGCATCTCGGTCATGGAGAGAATGATACTGCCACGCCTGGGTGGTGGAGACAGCCGAACGGGGCGGGCGTCGTGGCTGGCCCCGGCGCACCGAACCGTTCTACATCGGCGAGGTCCTGCAGCGCGAAGCCAGCAACCCGGTGGCGCGCCGGAGGTCGAGGTCGGCCACGAGCAGGCCCTCCTTTCCGTACGGCTGGCTGCACACGAGCGTGCCGTCCGGACCGGCGATCGCCGACGTGGTGCCGGATCCCTCACTCGCACAGTTCACGGAGGCGAAGTAGCAGGTGTTCTCGGCCGCGCGGCAGAGGATGGCTTTCTCGTGGAACGTGTTGGCCGGATCGGCAAAGCTGCGGGGGCGATAGCTCCCGGGCTCGGCGATGTGCGCGTGCGGATGGAACACGACCCTGGCGCCGCGACGGACAGCCCACCGAACGGTCTCCGGATAGCGCCAGCCCTCGTGGCAGATCACGATGCCAAAGGTCAGCGGTCCGGCCTCGAAGACGCGGCGTTCGGTCCCGAACGCGCCGTAGACAGCCTCCTCCGACGGATCCAGTTGTCCCTTGTCCTGCCAGCCCGCGATCGTGCCGTCGGCGTCGATGACGCAGGCGGTAATCTGCAGGCCGCGATCGGTGACGCGCTCGGTCCCCAGGATCACGGTGATGCGGGCTGCCCGCGCCGCGTTCGCCACCTCGCTCCACGCGCGTTCGAGAAACGCCGGATCGGGCGGCGGCCGATGCGTGCCCGGCCACCGGTACCCCGGAACGAAGCATTCCGGAAAACAGATCACGGCCGCGCCGCGCCGACCCGCGTCAGCGACGGCGGATGTCGCCAGACGCACGGACTCGTCGGGCGTCGAAGGGACGCGGATGTTCGCCAGCGCAGTGCGGACCGTGCTCACTTCCGCCTTCTCAGTGAATCTGATGCAGCAGCCGCCCCCAGCGGGTGCCGAGGATCCCGTCGGAGCTCCCGAACGACCAGTAGATGAAGAGCGCCCGGCCCTTGATGAAGGACGCCGGCATGAATCCCCAGTAGCGGCTGTCCTGCGAGTCGTCGCGATTGTCGCCCATCATGAAGTAGTGGCCCGCCGGCACGGTGACGGGGCCGTAGCGGCGACGCACGTCCGTTCCCTCGCCGTACTCGCTGCCCGCCGGCAGCTGATAGTGCGCGTACGGCTCGACGAGCGGCGCGCCGTTCACGTACACGGTCTGGCCCCGCAGCTCGATCGTCTCCCCCGGCAGGCCGATGACGCGCTTGATGAAATCGCGCTCGGGGTCCTCGGGAAACTTGAAGACGAGCACCTCGCCGCGCTCGACCGCGCGCATGGGCAGCAGCGCGCGCTCCACGCCGCCAGCCGTCGGCCCGAAGATGAACTTGTTGACCAGCAGATGATCCCCGACGAGCAGGTTGGGCTCCATCGAGCCGGTCGGGATCTTGAATGCCTGGAAACCGAACGTCCTGACGAAGAGCGCCAGGATCACGGCAACGACCAGCGACTCGAAGTACTCCCGGACCGTGGACTTCCGGAACGTCGTCTCAGCCATCCTCGCCCACCTTGAGCACCGCGAGGAAGGCCTCCTGCGGGATCTCCACGCGGCCCACGCGCTTCATGCGCTTCTTGCCTTCCTTCTGCTTCTCGAGCAGCTTGCGCTTGCGCGAGATGTCGCCGCCATAGCATTTCGCCAGCACGTTCTTCCGCAGCGCCTTGACGCTCTCGCGCGCGATGATGCGGCTGCCGATCGCGGCCTGAATCGCCACCTCGAACATCTGTCGCGGGATGAGCTCGCGCATCTTCGAGGCGAGCAGCCGGCCCCGATCGTAGGCGCGGTCCCGGTGGACGATGATCGACAGCGCATCGACGGGCTCGGCGTTCACGAGGATGTCGAGCTTGACGAGGGGCGAGGCCCAGAAGCCGGTCACATGATAGTCGAGCGACGCGTAGCCGCGCGAGACGGTCTTCAGGCGATCGTAGAAGTCCAGCACGACTTCGTTGAAGGGCAGATCGTAGGTGACCAGCACGCGGTCCGAGGTCTTGTACTCGAGCGCCTTCTGCACGCCGCGCTTGTCCTGGCAGAGCTGGAGGATTGCACCAACGAACTCGGACGGCGTGAGGATCGTCGCCGTGATGACCGGCTCCTCGATCTTCGCGATGAGCCCCGCCTCGGGCAGCTTGGCCGGGCTGTCGATCTCCGTCACCTCGCCGTCGGTCGTCGTCACGCGGTACAGCACGCCGGGCGCGGTCGTGACGAGATCCATGTCGAACTCGCGTTCGAGGCGTTCCTGGACGATCTCCATGTGGAGCAGGCCGAGGAAGCCGCAGCGGAACCCGAATCCGAGCGCCACGGAGGTCTCCGGCTCGAAGAAGAACGCGGAGTCGTTCAGGCGCAGCTTCTCGAGCGCCTCCCGGAGCTCGGAGTACTGATGGCTCTCGACCGGGTAGAGCCCGGCAAAGACCATCGGCTTGAGCTCCTTGAAGCCCGGGAAGGGTTCGGGCGTGGGCCGCGCCGTCTCGGTGACGGTGTCGCCGATCTGCGCATCGGCGACGCGCTTGATGCCGCACGCGACGAAGCCGACCTCGCCGGGCCCGAGCGCGTCGACCGGCACCGGCTTGGGCGTGAACACGCCGAGCTGCTCCACTTCGTGGTCCTGCGCGGTGTTCATCAGCCGCACCTTGGTGCCCGTGCGAATCGTCCCTTCGAGCACGCGGACGACCACCACCACGCCGCGGTACGCGTCGTACCACGAATCGAAGATGAGCGCCTTGAGCGGGGCGGCCGGATCGCCCTCCGGAGGCGGCAGGCGGTGAACGATGGCCTCGAGGATCTCCTTGACGCCTCGGCCTTCCTTGGCACTCGCGAGGATCGCCCCGTCGCCGTCGAGCCCGATGATCTCCTCGATCTGCCGCCGCGCCTCCTCGGGCTGCGCGCTCGGCAGGTCGATCTTGTTGATGACGGGGATGATCTCCAGGTTGTGCTCGACCGCCAGATACGCGTTTGCGAGGGTCTGGGCCTCCACACCCTGCGAGGCATCGACCAGGAGCAGCGCGCCCTCGCAGGCCGAGAGCGACCGCGTGACTTCGTAGCCGAAATCCACGTGGCCCGGCGTGTCGATCAGGTTCAACACGTAGGTCCTGCCATCGTCGGCCGTGTAGGCGAGCCGGACGGGATGCGCCTTGATCGTGATGCCGCGCTCGCGCTCGAGGTCCATGCTGTCGAGGACCTGCGCCTCCATCTCGCGGGCCTGAAGCGCGCCGGTCGTCTCGAGAAAACGATCGGCCAGCGTCGACTTGCCATGGTCGATGTGCGCGATGATCGAAAAATTGCGGATGTTGCTCTGTATCAATGCGGTCCCAGGAAGATATCCGGCAATTATCCCTCAGGGCGGTCCCCGGGGTCGTCCCGCGGCTCGTGGTGCGAGGCGCCGCATCGCGAGTGAACCTGAAGGACATCTCTGAAGCATAGAATTGAGACGCGATTTGACATACTGCCAGCATATTGAATACCCTTGATCGTATGCGCACGACATTGGATCTGCCGATGGGCCTGGTCGAGGAGGCCCGTGACGCCGTCGGCTTCAAGTCGAAGACCGACACGGTTGTCTTTGCCCTGAAAGAAGTCGTTCGCCGCAGCCGGCTGGACGATCTGAAGGCGCTGGTCGCCAGGATCGACTTCGAGTTCGACCCGACCGAGCTGCGCGCAAAGGAACGGCGGCGCGCATGATCGTGGTCGACACGTCGGTCTGGGTGGCCGCGCGCCGCAAGGCCGACGTGCGCGACCGACTCAATCAACTGATCGACGCCGACGAGGTCGGCCTCCCACTGCCGGTACGGCTCGAGCTCCTGTCAGGAACCCCAAAGCTGGATCGAAAGGCGTTCACGCGCGGGTTCGGCGCCCTCGTCCAGATGTGGCCAACCGACGAGACGTGGCAGCGGATACCCGCCTGGATCGAGCGCGCAGCGGACGCCGGGCAGCACTTCGCCATAACCGATCTCGTCATCGCGTCGCTCGCAGCCGACATCGATGGCCTGGTCTGGTCGCTCGACAGCGACTTCGCACGTATGGAGCAGCTGGGCATGGTCTCGCTCTACGACTGATCGCGGGACTCGGAATTCGACGGACTGGCGGCTCCACGCGTTCGCAATGGTCGAGCTCGGCGCGCGCCCCGGAAGCCCGGTGGAGCGGGTCGCGACCTGGTCCGCGACCTGCGGGGGAATCCAATCTAATGGACGCGCCTCCAACTGTCCTTCCAGCTGGAGGGCGGGCGTCCCCGAAAGAAGACAGAGGAGGTGATTCGATGGGGGTCCCGGCAGGCATGTGAATTGCTTCACAATATGGCCATGCACCAGTATTCCCGTTTGTACGTCCGTGCCCTGTTCGTCGTCTTCTCCGCTGCCGCCGTCGCGGCGTGCAGTTCTTCTGCCTCGAATCCGCTGTCACCGTCGCCGGGATCCGGTTCCACGACGCTGACCGCCGACCAGCTCGCGGGCACCTGGACGCTGTCGTCCCTGCAGCCTGCCGGGCAGCCTGAACAGGCCACACCTGCCGGCGCCATCTACGACCTGACGTTCGGCGACCTGCGGCTGTCGGCGCGTACCGATTGCAACGTGTGCAGCGGTGCGTTCTCGGTATCCGATGAGAGCCTCGTCGCAGGACCGGCGTTGGCCTGCACCAGGGCCGCGTGCTCCACGATGGCCTTCGAGAGCCAGTACACCGGACTGCTCGCCGGCGAGAGCACGGCCGTCGTCTCGGGCGGCACGCTGACCTTGTCGTCCGCGAGGGGCACGCTGCGGCTGACCCGGTAATCGCGGACGGGCAGGTTGCCGCCGTTCGGGCGGCCGAGCGGAGCGGAGTTCGCGACTTCAGGTCTCGTGAGAGTCGGCGGTAGCGGCTCCGCCCTCCGATCGCAAAGAATATGCGAATGGAGATGAACCGACGCGAAGCTGTCGCCGCACTGGCCAGCGCAGCCCTTCCACTGATCGCCGGGTGCCGCGCCGATCCGTCCTCCACCTCGCCGGCCGCGGCCTCTGAACCCGAGACGCTGGCCCTCCTCGACGAGGTGGCCGAGAGCCTCCTCCGTCTGTTCCCTGAGTCCGCCACCTCTCTCGGGATCGACACCGGCGATCGGGCCGCCTTGCGCGCGCAGCTCGCCGATCGGTCGGTGGCCGGCCAGGCGCGTGTCGAGCAGCAGATCCGCGCGGACCTGGAACGCGCCAGGGCGATCGAGACCACCGGTCTCAGCCATACGCTGCGCACGAGCGTCGAGGTCGTCCGCAGCGCCTACGCGACGGCGCTCGACGGCTTCGCGCTCCCCTACGGCGACATCACCGTCGGCGGCTGGCGCAACACGCCCTATGTCGTCATTCAGAACGTCGGCGCCTACCTCGACATCCCGCGCTTCCTCGACAGCGACCATCCCATCGAAGACGCCGCGGACGCCGAGACCTGGCTCGCGCGGCTGCAGTCCTACCCGAAGCAGCTCGACGGCGAGCTCGAGCGCGTGAAGGCTGCGCGCGGCATGGGCCTCGTTCCTCCGGCCTTCCTGATCGACCGGGCACTCGAACAGCTTCGCCTGTCCGCGAAGAACGCCCGCGAGGGCGGCTCGCTCGTCGACTCGATCGTCCGGCGGACGAAGGACATTCCCGGACCGTGGGCCGGGCGCGCCACGCAGATCGCGTCGCAGGAGGTCGCGCCGGCGCTCGCTCGGCAGATCGCGGAGCTCGAGGCCGGACGCGCCGTGGCCACAGACGATGCCGGCATGTGGGCGCGGCCGGAGGGCGAAGCGTTCTACCGGTGGGCCCTCAGGGCCTCGACGACGACCGACATGACGCCGGACGAGGTCCACGCCATGGGTCAGAGCGAGCTCGAACAGCTGCATGCGGAAATGGACACGATCCTGCAGGGCCTGGGCTACACGACGGGCACCGTTGGCGAACGCATGAAGGCGCTCGCGCAGGATCCGCGGCACCGGTTCTCCGAAGGCGACGAGGGGCGCGCGGAGATCATGGCCTTCATCGAGGACCGTCTCACCTGGATCCGGTCCCAGCTGCCGCGCGCGTTCAACACGCTCGTGGATCCGAACATGGAGGTCACGCGGCTGCCGCCCGAGGAAGAGCCGGGTGCACCGACCGCGTACGGCGGCGCGGGTTCGATCGACGGCAAGATCCCCGGCCGCTTCTGGATCAACCTCCGGTTGACGGACCTGCACAGCAGGTTCAGCCTCGCGGACCTGACGTTCCACGAGGCCATCCCCGGGCACATCTGGCAGGGCGAGTACACCCACGAGATGCCGCGCATCCGGCAGTTGCTGGCGTTCAATGCCTTCTCTGAAGGATGGGCGCTCTATGCGCAGCAGCTCGCCGACGAGCTGGGCGCCTATGAACAGGACCCGGTTGGCCGCGTCGGATACCTGCAGGCCATCGCGTTCCGCGCGTGCCGCCTGATTGTCGATACGGGCATCCACGCCAAGCGCTGGACGCGCGAGCAGGGTATCCGGTTCTTCGTCGACGTCAACGGCTCCAACTACGAAGAAGTCGCCAGCGAGGTCGATCGCTACTGCTCCTGGCCGGGACAGGCGTGCGGCTACAAGGTCGGTCACACCGAGATCAACCGCCAGCGCGATCGGGCGAAGGCGGCGCTCGGGACACGGTTCGATCTGAAGTCGTTCAACGACACGCTCGTCCTGGGGGGTAACGTGCCGCTGGACGTGCTCGCGACGAACGTGGACGAGTTCATCCGGTCGGCCGGAGCGTAGCCGCGCACACCCTGGACCGTCCTATCATCGTCACATGCGGTCGCGCGACGAGATCCCCACACCGGCGCTCCTCCTGGACCTCGACGCGTTCGAAGCCAACGTCGCTGCGATGGCCGCCTCGGTCGGCGGCCGCGGCCTCGCGTTTCGCCCGCACGGCAAGACGCACAAGTGCCCGGAGATTGCCAGGCGCCTGATGGCGGCGGGCGCGATCGGCAGTTGCACCGCTCGATTGAGCGAGGCCGAGATCTTCGCCGACCACGGCATCCCGGGCCTGCTCGTGACGACGGCGGTCATCGGACGGGAGAAGATGGCGCGGGCGGCGGCCCTTGCCGCGCGGGCGCCCGATACAATCTTCTGCGTCGACCACGAGGCCAACGCCCGCGACCTGGCCGACGCCGCGGGGCGCGCCGGCAACGACGTCGCGATCAACCTCGCGGTCGATCTGTACTTCGGACGCACGGGCGTCGCGCCTGGTGCGCCGGCGCGCGACCTCGCGCGCGCCATCGATCGGCATCCCCGACTGCACTTCGCCGGCCTCCAGGCCTACGACGGCATGGCCGCGCACACCTCGCCGTACGACGCACGGCGCGCACGCACCACCGCTTCGCTGGCCCGCGCAGTGGAGACGCGGCGCCTGATCGAGCGCGACGGGATCGCCTGTCCCATGGTCACTGGCGGATCGACCGGCACGTACGCCATCGATGCCGCCATCGACGGGATGACCGAGCTTCAGCCCGGCAGCTTCGTGTTCATGGACGTCGAATACGGCCTCATCGGCGGCCCGGACGGGAGCGAGTACCACGACTTCCGCCAGGCCCTCACGGTCCTCTCCACGGTCGTGTCCCGCCCGCCGGGCCTTGCCATCGTCGACGCGGGCTACAAGGCGCTGGCGACCGATCGGCCATTTCCGCCACGGCCCGTCGATCTGCCCGGCGTCATCTACGGATGGGCGGGTGACGAGCATGGGCGGCTCGACCTGAGTGAGGCCACGCGCGAGGTCCGCGTCGGCGACCGGATCGAGCTCATCCCGCCGCACTGCGATCCGACGGTCAACCTGTACGATCACATCCACGTCGTCCGTGGTGACCGGATCGAGGCCATCTGGCGGATTGCGGCCCGTGGAAAGAGCCAGTGATGGAACCAGGAGGTCCCGGATGACATCGGTGCAGATCCGCTATTGCCGGGTGTGAAACTACCATCCGCGCGCCGCCCGTGTGGCGGCGCTCATCACGACGGCCACCGGCGCGCCCGTGGACGTCGTGGAAGGCGGTCGCGGCGAGTTCTCGATCCGGGTGGGCGACGAGGTCGTCGCCCGCAAGGACTGGGGAGGGTTCCCCACAGACGACGAGGTGGTGGCGGCCGTTCGACGCGCACTCGGCTGAACGGCTGACATACAATCGCGTCGCACCGGATGAGTGACCTTCTGCAACGCGATCTCGAGGCGGCCCTCGATGGAGAGGTCCGGTTCGACCGCGTATCGCGCGCCCTCTATTCCACCGACGCCAGCGTCTACCAGATCGAACCACGAGGCGTCGTCGTCCCGCGCTCGACAGAGGATGTCGTCGCGGCGATTGCGATTGCGGCAAGGCATCACGTGCCGGTGACGCCGCGTGGTGGCGGCACGTCGCAGGCCGGCCAGGCCATTGGCGCGGGCCTCGTCCTCGACACGTCGAAGTACCTGAACCGGATCGTCAGCATCGATCCGGACGCCCGCACCGCGCGCGTCCAGCCGGGCGTCGTCCTCGACGAGCTGAACGCGGCGCTCCTGCCCCATCGCCTGCGGTTCGCCCCCGACGTCTCCTCGTCGAGCCGCGCCACGCTCGGCGGCATGATGGCCAACAACTCGAGCGGCGCGCGTTCGGTGATCTTCGGCAAGACCATCGACCACGTGCGGGAGCAGCAGGTCGCGCTCGCCGATGGATCGCTCGAGCGGTTCGGCCCTCTTGCGCCAGAGGAGTTGGAGCGTATGTCCGCCGGCGCCGGACTCGCGGCTGGCGTACACCGCTCGCTGCCGGCGCTGGCCCGCTCCCATGCCGCCGAGATCGACCGCCGGTTTCCCAGGATCCTTCGGCGCGTCGGCGGCTACAACCTCGACCAGTATCTGGACCCGGCCGCACCCGTCGATCTGACGCGGATCATGGTCGGATCGGAAGGTACGCTGGGGTTCGTCGTGGAAGCGACCGTTGGTCTCGTTCCGCTTCCTGCGGCCAGGGCGCTCGTGACGCTGGAGTTCGAACAGCTGCTCGACGCGCTCGCGGCGACACCCCTCATCCTCGGCCACCGACCTTCCGCCGTCGAGGTGATGGACGCCTTCATCCTGGGTTACTCGCGCGAGAACGCCTCGCTCGACGCGCTCAGGCGGACGGTGGCCGACGACGGCGCGACGCTCCTCTGCGTCGAGATGTACGCGGATGACGCCGCCGAGATCGTGCCGCGGATCGATGCGCTCGAGCGCGACCTGAGCGCGAGCGGGTTCCGGTGCCGTGCCCGGCGGTGGCTGGACACAGCGGCCCAGGCGCGTATCTGGGGCCTGCGCGAGGCCTCGCTCGGCCTCTCCACCGCGATGAAGGGCGACGGCAAGGCGATCTCGTTCGTCGAGGATACGGCAGTCGCGCCCGAACGCCTCGCGGCCTACATCGCGCGGTTCCTGCAGATCATTGGCCGGCACCGCACCTCCGCCGGCATCTACGCGCACGCCTCCGTCGGCTGCCTGCACGTGCGGCCCGTCGTCAATCTGAAGACGTCCGAGGGTGTGGCCGCGTTCGAAGCGATTGCCAGCGAGGTCGCCGACCTCGTCCTCGAGTTCGGCGGCGCGCTCTCCGGCGAGCATGGCGACGGGCTGGTCCGTGGCGCCTTCAATGAGCGGATGTTCGGGCCGGAGCTCTACGGCGCGTTCCGAACGGTGAAGCGGCTGTTCGATCCCGACGGCGTCTTCAACCCGGGACGGATCGTCGACACCCCGCCCATCACGGCACACCTCCGGTTCGGCGCCGGCTACCGGACACCGGATCCGCCGACGCATTTCGACTACTCCACCTACGGCGGTTTCGGGCGGGCGGTCGAGATGTGCAGCGGCGTGGGCGCCTGTCGCAAGACGCTGGCCGGCACCATGTGCCCGTCCTACATGGTGACGAGAGACGAGTCCGACACGACGCGTGGGCGCGCCAACGTTCTGCGTCTGGCGATGAGCGGGCGGTTCGGCGACATCGGCCTGGCCGACGAGGGCGTCAAGGCGGTGCTCGATCTCTGCCTCGAGTGCCGCGCGTGCAAGTCGGAGTGCCCGGTCGGCGTGGACGTGGCGCGGTACAAGAGCGAGTTTCTCGCGGGCTACTGGCAGCGGCACGGCAAACCGCTCGCAACCCGGATCTTCGGACGGATCGACGAACTGGCAGTCATCGGCAGCCGAACCGCGCCGATCGCCAACGCGGTCTCGTCGAGCGCGCTCGGCCGCCGGTTGACGGAGGCGTTGACGGGAGTCGATCGGCGACGGTTGCCGCCGCGCTGGGCTCACCGCACGCTTCGGCAGCGCCTGGCCGGCGCGCGCACGCGGACCGGCGTCCCGCACAGCGTGCTCTTCGCAGACACCTTCACGTCGCACGTCGAACCGGTGATCGGTGTCGCGGCCTTCGACGTGCTGGACCACTGCGGTCTCGGTCCGACACTCGCGCCGCATGTGTGCTGCGGGCGGCCGCTCATCTCGCAGGGCCTGCTCGACCGCGCCCGCGATCTCGCGGCCACCAACACGGCCCTTCTCTATCCGCGAGCCGCGCGCGGTGAGGCCATTGTCTTCGTCGAACCGAGTTGCCTCTCGGCCGTTCGAGAGGACGCGCCCGACCTGCTGATCGGACGGATGCGCGAGAAGGCACGGGTCGTGGCCGGCCAATCGGTGCTGTTCGAGGAGTACGTGGATCGCGAGATCGAAGCGGGACGCGCCACGCTCAGGCTGAGGCCGGGGCCCGCCGAGGTCCTCCTGCACGTGCACTGTCACCAGCGATCGATGGGACTGGGCGTGGCGGCGGCCCGGCTCCTCTCGCGGGTGCCATCGGCGCTGGTGACGGACCTCGACGCCGGCTGCTGCGGAATGGCCGGCTCCTTCGGCTACATGCGCGATCACTACGATATGTCGCGCGCCATCGGCGAGCGGAAGCTGCTGCCCGCCGCCCGCTCCTTGCGCGAGGGGGCGGTGCTCTGCGCGGCGGGCACGTCGTGCCGCCACCAGGTGGCCCACTTCACCGGCGTCACCGCCGTCCATCCGGCCGTGCTGCTGCGGTCGCTGCTCGAGGAGACTTCATGATGCTGGCGTGGATCTCGCTGGCTGCGCTTGCCCTGGCCGTCACCCTCAGCATCGTGACGAAGGTGAACGTGGGCGTCGTCTCGCTGGCGCTCGCGTGGATCGTCGGCGTCTATATCGGGGGGCTGC
Organism: uncultured Bifidobacteriaceae bacterium; assembly: GCA_964543955.1. Taxonomy (GTDB): domain Bacteria; phylum Acidobacteriota; class Vicinamibacteria; order Vicinamibacterales; family UBA2999; genus VFZN01. The sequence goes on along the minus strand of CAZJBN010000057.1, from coordinate 4,517 downwards.
CGCTGGCGACGGTGGTCGGCGGCTTTCCCGTTCAGCTGTTCCTCACCCTGGCCGGCGTCACGCTCCTCTTCGGTATGGCGAGCGCCAACGGCACGCTCGAGCGGATGGCGGCACGCGGCGTCCAGATCTGCCGCGGCAATGCCGGGCTCATCCCGGTCATGTTCTTCCTCGTGGCAGCAGGCCTGTCGTCCATCGGGCCCGGCAACATCGCCACGGCAGCGCTCCTGGCGCCCATGGGCATGGCCGTCGGCGCCCGAGCGGCCGTGCCGCCGTTTCTGACCGCGCTGATGGTCGGCAACGGCGCGCAGGCCGGGGCGCTCTCGCCCTTCGCGCCCACGGGCGTCATCGTCAACGGCATCATGGCGCGGATCGGACTTGGCGGCGCCGAACTGGCGACCTACATCAACAACCTGCTCGCGCACGTGGTCGTCACCTTCGTCGCCTATCTGATCTTCGGCGGCTGGAGGCTCTTCTCGCAACACCAGTACAAGGCGTCGGCGGCCGACGTCGTCACGGTCGAACCCATGCAGCCCATTCACTGGCTCACGATCGGCGTTCTCTCGAGCCTGGTCATCGGTGTCGTGGCGTTCAACCTGCAGATCGGCATGGCCGCGATCACTGGCGCCGCGCTCCTGTCGCTCTTCGGCGCAGCTGACGAGAAGGAGGCCATCCGGCGAATGCCCTGGGGCGTCGTGCTGATGGTCTGCGGCGTCACCGTGCTCATCGGGGTGCTCGAGGAGACGCAGGGGATGGACCTCTTCTCCGACCTGCTCGCACGCATCTCGACGCCGGCCACCGTGACCGGCATTGTCGCGTTCGTGACCGGCGTGGTGTCGGTCTACAGCAGCACGTCGGGCGTCGTGCTCCCGGCGTTTCTGCCTACGGTGCCGGGACTCGTCGAGCGGCTCGGCGGCGGCGATCCGCTGGCCATTGCCTCGTCGATGATGGTGGGCGGCCACCTCGTCGATCTGTCGCCGCTCTCCACCATCGGCGCGCTGGCCATCGCGGCGCTTCCCGCGGGAGACGATCCGCGCAAGCTCTTCAACCAGCTGCTCGCGTGGGGGCTGTCGATGACCGTCGTCGGGGCGCTCATCTGCTGGATGCTGTTCTGAGGCCCACCGCACGCCGTAAGGCCTGTTGAGCGACGCCTACCGAACGAAGCGAGGCTTTCGCCCCTCGTTGAACGCACCCACGCCCTCGCAGAACTCGTCGCTCTCGTAGCAGGCGGCGACGATGTCGTCGCCTGCGCCTGGGGCGGGCAGCCGGTGGCTGCGCAGGCGCTGCATGAGCGCCTTGGTCGCGACGATCGTGCTCCGCGCGCGGGCGATCAGTTCGAGCGCGAGGCCACGCGATTCGATGCCGAGTGACGCGGCCGGCACGACGCGCGTAGCGAGGCCGAGCGCGAGCGCCTCATCCGCCTCGACGAGCCGTCCGGTGAGCAGCAGGTCGCGCGTGCGGGCCGGGCCGACGAGGTCCACCAGCCTGGCGAGGTTGGCCATCGAGAGGCAGTTGCCGAGCGTGCGCGCGATCGGCACGCCGAAGCGGGCACGGTCCGAACAGACGCGGAGGTCGCAGGCCATGGCGAGGAGGCAGCCGCCGCCGACCGCCGCGCCGTCCACCTCGGCAATGGTTGGTATCGTCAGGCTCTCGAGGCGTTCGACGATCGCGTCGAGCCGGCGCTCATAGGCCAGCCCGTCGTCACCGGACGTGAAGCCCGCGAACTGCGAGATGTCGGTGCCGGCCGCAAACGACCCGCCCTCTCCGCGTATGATCAGCGCGCGTACGCCCGTATCGGCTTCGACCTCGTCGCAGGTGCGCGCAAGCGCGTCGTACATCTCCCACGTCAGCGCGTTCCGGGCGTGGGGGCGATTGAAGCTCAGCGTCCCGATCGATTCGGCAATGTCCCAGAGCACGCTACTCGACGGCATAGTGGTTCTCGACGCCAGCCAGGTGATGGCCGGACCGTACTGCGCGATGTTACTTGCCGACATGGGCGCGCGGGTCATCAAAGTGGAGCCGCCGGCCGGCGACTCGACGCGGGCGATGGCCGGCAGCCGAAACGGGGAGAGCGGAGCCTACAATGCCGTGAATCGCGGCAAGAAGGGCGTGGTCCTCGATCTGGCCGAGGAGGCGGGACGCGACGTGTTTCGCCGGCTTGCGCGCTCCGCGGACATCCTGGTCGAGAACTACCGGCCCGGCGTCATGGCGCGTCTCGGGCTTGGCTACGACGCGCTCGCGATCGAGAACCCGCGGCTCATCTATGCCTCGATCTCGGGCTACGGACAGACGGGTCCCGACTCGTCGAGAGGCGGTTTCGACCTGGTCGCGCAAGGCGAGTCGGGCATCATGTCGGTCACGGGACTGCCCGGCGGGCCGCCGGTCAAGGCCGGCGTGCCACTCACGGACCTGGGGGCCGGCCTCTTTGCGTTGAGCGGCATCCTCGCCGCCCTGCACTGGCGGGCGACATCGGGACGCGGCCAGCACGTCGACACGTCGCTCTTCGAAGCTGGTCTGGCACTCTCGGTGTGGGAGGCCACGGAGTACTTCTCGGGCCGCGGCGTGCCCGGCGCGCTGGGATCGGCGCACCGGATGATCGCGCCCTACCAGGCGTTTCGCTGCGCCAATGGCTGGATCACGATCGGCGCGGCCAACGATCGCACGTTCCACCGCCTCGCCGAGCTGCTCGGCCATCCCGAGTGGATCACCGATGGGCGATTCAGCACGGGTGATGCGCGTGTGGCCCACCGCGACGCCCTGGCCGCGCTCGTCGAAGCCGTGACGGTCACGGCACCCCGCGACATATGGCAGGAACGGCTGGATGCTGCGGGCATTCCCTGCGGGCCCATCCGCTCGTACGCCGAGGCCTTTGCGAGCCCGCAGGCACGCGCGCGGGACATGCGCGTCGACATCGACCATCCGGCGCTCGGTCCGCTCCAGGCGCTGGGCACCCCACTCAAGCTCTCCGAGACGCCGATCGATCCCAGGCGACGAGCGCCAATGCTCGGCGAGCACACCGACGAGGTGCTCGCCGCCGCCGGCTACGGCGAGGACGAGATCGAGCAGCTCCGGGCGGCCGGCGCGGCGCGCTGATTGGCATCTCGGTCGTCCCGTTCGGCGAGCCGGAGTGGCAGGCCGCAGTGGACGCCTTCACACGGTTCGGCCGCGGCCGGCACCCCGCCGCGCTCAACTTCGGCGACTGCCTCGCCTATGCGACGGCGTCGGTTGCGGGTGACGCCCTGCTCTACGCGGGCGACGGTTGCGCGCGCACCCACACTCCGCGCGCGTAGCCACTCGACCGCGTCATTGCCCGATGCCCTTCGATCTGGGGTTCGTCGCGGCGACCCGCAGGCGCGCGGGCGGACCGCCGCAGGCGCCAGCTACCGCGATTCGACCGGCGTCCAGGTCTGCGGATAGGCCGGGCCCGTGTAGTCCGCCCGCGGACGTATCAAGCGGTTGTTGGAGAGCTGCTCGAGCACGTGCGCGGTCCAACCGGAAATGCGGCTGACGGCGAAGATCGGCGTGTAGAGGTCGACCGGGATCCCCATGGTGTAGTAGGTGGACGCGGAGTAGAAGTCCACGTTCGGATAGAGCTTCTTCTCCGCCTTCACGAGAGCCTCGATCCGCTCGGACATCTCGAACCACCGCAGGTTGCCGGCCTGCTGCCCGAGCTGCTTCGACATCTGCCGCAGGTGTGTCGCGCGCGGATCCTCGGTGTTGTACACCCTGTGGCCGAAGCCGGAGATCTTCTCCTTCCGCGCGAGCTTGCCCTTCACGTACGCGTCGATGCGATCGCCCGGCGCGTCCTGGCCGATCTCGATGAGCATCCTCATGACGTCCGCGTTCGCGCCGCCGTGCAGGGGGCCCTTGAGCGTGCCGATGCCGGCCACGATGGCGGAGTGGATGTCGGTGAGCGTGGCCGCGGCGACGCGGGCCGCGAAGGTCGACGCGTTCAGCTCGTGGTCCGCGTGAAGCGTCAGCGCGATATCCATCGCCTTGATCGCCGTCGGATGGGGCCTGGTGCCGAAGAGCATGTACAGGAAGTTCGCCGCGTGTCCCATGGCCGGGTCCGGCGTAATGGGGCTCCCGCCCTGCTGCATGCGTCCCCACGTCGCGACGAGGCTTGCGATCTGTCCGGTCAGCCGCACGGCCTTGCGATAGGACGCGGCCGGCGCGTTGTCCTGGGCATCGGGGTCGTAGTGGCCCAGGGCGGACGTCAGTGTGCGGAGCGCGTCCATCCCGTCGGACGGCGGCAGCATCTTCATGAGCCGCAGGATGGGCTCCGGCAATGGCCGCGCGGCCGCCAGCTGCGACTGCACGTCGCCAAGCTCCGCGCGCGTCGGCAGGCGCCCGTGCCAGAGCAGGAAGCACGTCTCCTCGAACGACGCATGCCGCGCCAGGTCGTGAATGTCGTACCCGCAGTAGGCCAGGACGCCTCGATCGCCATCGAGGTAACAGATCCGTGACGAGGTGGCGACGACGTCTTCGAGGCCGGCCTTGGCGGGAGCAGTGGCGGACAT
>CAZJBN010000056.1:0-27708 GCA_964543955.1 uncultured Bifidobacteriaceae bacterium | reverse complement strand
AGTGGCTCGAGCGGAAGAAGTACAAGGTGCATGTCCGCGTGTTCCTCAGCCGGTACCGAGGCTACCTGACCTGCCCGGAGTGCGGGGGCACCAGGCTCCGCCGCGAGGCCCGCGACGTGCGTGTCGGCGGGCTGACCGTCGATCGGGTCTCGGCGCTCACCGTCCGCGAGACCGCGCGCTTCTTCGAGACGCTGACGCTCTCGGCCAAGGATGCCGCGATTGTCGAGAAGGTGCTGACCGAGATCACGCGCCGCCTGGGCTTCCTGCGAGACGTCGGCCTCGACTACCTCACGCTCGATCGCCTGTCGTCGACGCTCTCCGGCGGAGAGGCGCAGCGGATCAATCTCGCGACGTCGCTCGGCTCGGCGCTCGTCGGCACGCTCTATGTCCTGGACGAACCGTCAATCGGCCTTCATACGCGGGACAACCAGCGGCTCATCGCGATCCTGCGGCAGTTGCGCGATCAGGGCAACACCGTGCTCGTCGTCGAGCACGACGCCGACATGATTGCCGTCGCCGACCATCTCGTTGACATGGGACTTGGCGCGGGCGAGCACGGCGGCCGTGTGGTCTACGCGGGCACGGTCGAAGGGCTCAGCCAGGAGCCGCGTTCGCTGACGGCCAAGTACTGGCGCGGCGAGCTCTCGATTCCCGTACCGCAGGCGCGCCGCAAGGGCATCCCGCAGCGCATCCGGCTGGTGGGTGCGCGCGAACACAACCTGAAGGGCGTGAACGTCGAGATCCCGCTCAACACGCTCACGTGCATCACCGGCGTCAGCGGGTCGGGCAAGTCCACGCTGGTGCACGACGTGCTCTACGCGGCCCTCAAGCGCGTCAAGGGGGACTGGGATCGGCGCGTGGGCTCGCACGACAAGCTCGAAGGACACGAGTTCGTCACTGACGTCGTGCTGGTGGACCAGACGCCGATCGGGCGCACGCCGCGGTCCAACCCGGTGACCTATCTGAAGGCCTTCGACCCAATCCGCGAGCTGTTTGCCTCCACCAAGGACGCGCGTGCGCGGGGACTGACGGCCAGCCACTTCTCGTTCAACGTGCCCGGCGGGCGCTGCGAGGCATGCCAGGGCGAGGGAGAGGTGCGCGTCGAGATGCAGTTCCTCGCGGATGTCTTCGTGCCGTGCGAACAGTGCGAGGGCCGCCGCTTCAAGTCGCAGGTGCTCGAGGTCCGCTACAAGGGACGCAGCATCACCGACGTGCTCGAGATGACCGTGCGCGAGGCGCTCGTCTTCTTCGGCAACACCCCGAAAGTGCTGCGGCGGCTCCAGGTGCTGGACGAGATCGGCCTCGGCTACCTGCGTCTCGGCCAGCCGGCCACCACGCTCTCCGGCGGCGAGGCACAGCGCATCAAGATCGCCGCGCACCTGGCCTCGCATGCCGGCGACCGCCTGCTCTACATCCTGGACGAGCCGACCACGGGACTCCACTTCGACGACATCGCCAAACTCCTCTCCGCGTTCAGAAAGCTCCTCGAGGCCGGGCACACGCTGGCCGTGATCGAGCACAACCTCGACGTCGTCAAGACGGCGGACTGGATCATCGACCTCGGTCCAGAGGGCGGCGAAGAGGGCGGGGAGGTCATCGCCATGGGCACGCCCGAACAGGTCGCGCACGTGCCGGCCTCGCACACCGGCCGGTACCTGCGCGAGATCCTGTCCTCCGGACGCATGCTCCAGACGGTCGGACGATGACGCGCGCGATCGTGGCCGCAGCCGTGGCCGCCAGTCTCGCGCAGGCGCCGGACGGCGACCGCGTGCTGCGCGGCGCCGGCGTGGACGTGCCGCGGCGTGGAGGCGCCGAGGCCGCTTTCGACCGGTGGATGGTCGCACCCGATCCGGTGCCGCCGACGGCGTTTGCCGAACTGCTGATCGGCATGGGTCCGGTCGGCACCTCCGCGCGCATCCGCTGTACCTACGCCTTCGGCGTGCTCGGTGGCCGCTCGGCCCGCCGTGTGCCGCCGGGGCCTCTCCAGGGCGCGGGCATCGCGGTGCTGCAGATGATGAACACCGACGACTCGCGTGTGCGCGTGGCCGCGGCGCGCGTGGCCGGACGCCTCTTTGCCGCGCCGGTCGATGGTCTGCCGCCGCCGCCGAGGCCCTCAGGCCTCGAGGCCAGCCTCATGGCACTCCTGAACGTGCCGGACGAAGACGAGCAACTGGCCGCAATCGAGGCACTGGGAATGTTGCGTGAAATCGCAGCCGTGCCGATGCTCGTGGAACGCTACGAGGACAGCCGTTCGCGGAATCGGCACGAGATGGCCACGGCCGCCCTCACGGCGCTCGCACGCATTGGCGATCCCTCGATCGAGCCGCTCGTCCGCGATCTGGTCACCGACGGCTGGGCCCAGCGAGGCGGCGAGTCCGGGCTGGCCGTCGCCTACGCGCGCGAGCGCATCCTGAAAGACGGATCGGCCGCACGTCTGAAGGCGGAGCAGGACGATGAGCGCCTTGGCCCGACGGCGCGCGCTTACCTGGAGGAACTGGGCATCCACGAGCCGTGAGCGCCCTCGTACTGCCGCAGGCGTTCTACGCGAGGCCGACGCTCGCCGTCGCCCGCGATCTCATCGGCAAGCGCCTCGTGCATCGCGCCGGCGATGGGCTGACGGCAGGCCTCATCGTCGAAGTCGAGGCGTACATCGGCGAATCGGACCCGGCTTGTCACGCGGCGCCAGGGCCGACGGTACGGAATCGACCTCTCTACGGCCCTCCCGGACACGCCTATGTCTATCTGAACTACGGCCTTCATCAGATGATGAACGCCGTCACCGAACCCGCCGGATCGCCGGCAGCGGTGCTGATTCGCGCGCTCGAGCCGGTCAAAGGGCTTGGGCTGATGCGCGCGCGCCGCGCGAGCGCACGGTGGCGCAAGGGCAAGCCAGCCGTTGCCGACCTGGATCTGTGCCGGGGACCCGGCAACCTGACGCTGGCCATGGGGATCGATCTGACGCTCAACGCCGCGGCGCTCTTCGAAGGCCCGATCACCATCGAGGACCATGGGGCCAACCCTGGTCCCGTGGTCTGGCGGCCCAGGATCGGCATTACCCGCGGCACCGAGCACGAATGGCGCTGCTTCGTGCAGGGCCATCCGTCGGTGTCGGGTAGGTCCGGGTAGGTCCCGCCTTCGCCAAGGCTCCGGCGGGACCTCCCGGACCCTATTCGTATTGGAGCGCTTCGCGCGGGTTCAGCCTGGCTGCACGGCGGGCGGGCACGAAGCCGAACACGATCCCTGTCAGCGCGGCAAACCCGAACGACAAGCCGATCGAGGGGGACGAGATGACCGTCGCCCAGTTGAGCAGGGAGTTCAGGCCCCACGACGTGGCCACGCCGAGCAGGACGCCCGTGGCGCCGCCGGCCAGGCTGAGCACCATGGCCTCGGTCAGGAACTGCATGAGCACGTCGCCCTTGCGTGCGCCAATCGCACGCCTCAGCCCGATCTCGCGCGTGCGCTCGGTCACCGACACCAGCATGATGTTCATGATGCCGATGCCCCCGACGATGAGCGACACGGCGGCAACGGCGGAGAGCAGGAGCGACATGGTCGAGGTGGTCGATCCGAGCACGCTGGCCATCTCTTCGGACGACCGAACCGTGAAGTCGTCGTCGGCGCCGTCGGCGAGGCGGTGCCGGCGTCGCAACACGTCGCGAATCTCGCCGGAGACCTCTGCCCATCCCACGGTGCCGTCGAGCGCGGTCGTGATGGACGACAGGTGCGTCACGCCGAGCAGCCGCTTCTGAGCCGTCGAGTACGGCACGAACACCGTATCGTCCTGATCCTGTCCCATCGGCGACTGGCCCTTGCGCGACAGTACGCCGACCACCGTGAGCGGCTGGTTGTTCACGCGAATGGTCTGCCCGACGGCGTCCACGTCTGCGCCGAACAGCTGGTCGCGGACGACCGAGCCCAGCACGGCCACCTTGGCCGCGCGCTCGACATCGGCGTCGGTGAAGAACGCCCCCGTGGTGAGCGGCCACGCGCGGATCGCCACGATGGCCGGTCCGGCGCCCTGCACCTGTGTCTGCCAGTTGCCGGTGGAGGAGAGGACCTGCGTCCGGAGACTGATTCCGGGCGAGACGGCGCTGACGCCGCGCACCTCGCGTACGATGGCATCCGCATCCCGATCGGTGAGCGTCGTCACGGCGCCCTGTCCCATCCGGACGCCGCCGAAGGTCATCGAGCCGGCGCCCACCGTGATGACGTTGGTGCCGAGGCTCGAGACCTGTGCTTCGATCGCCGCCTGCGCGCCGCCGCCAATCGCCATCATCACGATGACCGCCGCCACGCCGATGATGATGCCGAGCGAGGTGAGCGCCGAGCGGAGCAGGTTGCGGCCGATGGCTTCGACCGCGGTCCTGAACGTGCTGCCTGGTGTCATCATGGTTGTGCCTCACCGGCCCGATCGGGCCGCGCCTCCGCTCGCGGCGCCGGAGCGCCGCGGGAACGACGGGGTGAGCGGCGACCGCGCGGCCGGCATCCCCGCAGAGGCCGAGGCCTGCAGGATTCCCGTCACAACCTGCGCGTTCTCGTGGAGGTCCCCGTCGAGAATGGCCACGGTCACGCTGTCGCTCAGCCCCGCGCGGACGGCCACGGGTGCGAGCCGGCCGTTCTCGAACGTCCAGACCGTCGCTCTCTCGTCGTCTGGCGCCGTGCGCGCCGACGCGGTCCCGTCGACCGGAAGCGAGGCCAGCACCTCCGCCGTGGGTTCGAACCTGAGCGCGGCTGTCGGTACCCGCAGCACGTCGGCCGCACGTGCAATTTCGATGTCGAGTGTGGCGGTCATGCCGGGCCGGAGCAGTCGATCGGGATTCGGCACGTCGATCACCGTCGTGTAGCTCACGACGTTCTGCGTCACCGTCGGCTGCAGGCGTACCTGGCGCACGAGGCCCTCGAACGTGCGGCCAGGGTGGGCGTCCACCGTGAAGGCCACGTGCTGGGAGGGCTGAACGCGTCCGATGTCGGACTCGTCCACGCGCGCTTCGAGCTGGAGCACGTCCAGGCTTCGCGCGATCACGAAGAGCGTCGGCGCCTGCAGGCCGGCCGCGACCGTCTGCCCGGCCTCCACATTGCGGCTGAGCACGATGCCGTCGACCGGCGAGCTGATGACCGTGTGCGAGAGGTTGACCCTGGCCTGGGTCAGGGCCGCCTGCGCCTGATCGAGCTGCGCCTGCGCCGCGCGCACCGATACTTCGGCGACCCGCGCGTTCGACCGTGCGGTATCCACTTCCTGTGCCGCGATGAGCTCGTGGGCCGCGAGCTGTTCGGTGCGGCCCTGCCTGACGTGCGCATCGTCGAGCTGCACCCGGGCGCGATCGAGCTCCGCGGTCAGGCGGATGACCGTGGCCTGCGCCTGGTCCACCTGCGACTGGAGGGCGGCGCGATCCAGCGTGGCGACGACCTGCCCGCGCGTGACGGCCTGGTTGAAGTCCGCGTGCAGCGTGGCAATCGTGCCGCTGACCTGCGTGCCGACCTCCACGACGTCCACGGGCTCGAGCGTGCCGGTGGCGCTCACCGAGCTGACCACGTCGCCGCGAGTCACTGGCGCGAGGGCCAGGCCCGGCGCCTCCGCGCGCGCGTTCGAGCCGAAGTAGAGGACGCCGGCGCCGATGGCGGCGGCGACGAGAGTCAAGGTCCAGAGCAGGCGCTTCATGTACGTCTCCTGATAGATGAGACGCTGGCGAGGTGGCAGATCTGTGACCCCGATGTGGCAGAACGATGGCAGACGTCAGACGGACGCTAAATCTGGCCGTTGCCGACCGCGAGCGCTCGCCTCGGCGTGGCCGGGGCGCGGCTATGCGGTGGGCGGCGGAACCGGTTCGCCTGGCGGCGGCACCGTGGTCGTGCTGTCGCGGGTCATCGCGAACCGCTGGTGGGGTATCCGGATGCCAACCGCGTCGAACTCACGCTTGACGCGCCTGCGGTAGGCGCGCGCGACGGCCCACTGCTGAAGCGGGACCGTCTTGAAGCGCACTCTGACGACGACCGAGGGGCCCTGGATGTCGTTGACACCAAGCACCTCGAGCGGTTCGAGGATCGACTCGGAGAACGTCGGGTCCTGACGGAGGGCCTCGGCGGTGCGCTCCATCGCGGCGATCGCGGCATCGATGTCGGCGTCGTAGTCGATGGAGAGGTCCAGCAGCGCGTACGAGAAGTCCTTGGTGCGGTTGGCGAGCGTTCTGATCTCGCCGTTCGGGATCACGTGGACGATGCCTTCCAGATCCCTGAGCACCGTGGTCCGCAGGTTGATCTGCTCGACGAGCCCGCCGATGCCGTTCAGGACGGCCACGTCGCCCACGCGCACCTGGTCCTCGAGCAGCAGGAAGAAGCCGGCGATGACGTCCTTGACCAGCGTCTGTGCGCCGAAGCCGACGGCCAGGCCCACGATGCCGGCGCCGGTCAGCACGGGCATGATGTTGATGTCCAGCGTCTGAAGGATCATCAGGATCCCGGCCAGCCAGATACCGGAGGTGAGGAAGCCCCTGAGCGTCCGGCCAAGCGTTTGCGCGCGCTTCTGCTGCTCGGCGTTCCGGACGCCGCCGGCGGCCACGACTTCCCGTTCCGCGCGCCCGATGAGCGCCGCCACGAGACGGCTGGACGCGATCGTGAGCAGGATGATGAGGCCGATGCGAACCCCGGTACGGCCGATCCATCGCGTCAGATCCTCACCCTCGAGACCCATCGCGATATCGACGCCGGCGAAGTCGAGCGCCGGGAAGGCGACGAGCGCGAGGACGATGACGAAGGTCAGGAAGGTGACGAGCCGCGCCGCGGCTGTCGACATCGACGACAGCGTCGCCTCGCCTTCGATCCTGTTGAAGAACCTGCGCACCAGGCCGGACGCGACGAGGGCGGAGGCCAGCGCGAGGCCGACGGAGAATACGAGCGCGCCGAGAACCTTCAGGATGTCCGGCGAAAACGCCTCGGCGGCGACAGTGGCGGCAGGGGCGAGCGGCATGGGGGACCGATGCTCGGTGAAGGATGTGGCTAACGCCGGTCGGCCGGCCTGCGTTGCTGCTGCCGTTCGACGGGCACCCGAATGGTGGCCCGCCGGCCCTCACGCAGATACTCGATCTCGGCCGTGCTGCCTATGGCGCTGTCGGCAATCGTCCGCACGAACTGCGACGGATCGAGTACCTCGGTCCCGTTCACGTCCCGGACGATGTCGCCCGGCCTCATGCCGGCCTTGTACGCGCTCGAGGCGCGCATCATCTGCATGATCACCACGCCCCTCGTGTCGGGTGCACGCAGCTCCTCGGCCAGCCTCGTCGTCACGGGCGCGACCTCGACGATCCCGATCGACCCGCGACGGACTTCGCCGTACTGACGGAGGTCGTCGACGATGCGCCGGGCCAGATTGCTGGGCACGGCGAAGCCGATCCCCTGGTAGCCCCCGCTCTGCGAGAAGATCGCCGTGTTGATGCCGACGAGCTCGCCGCGGCTGTTGATGAGCGCTCCGCCCGAATTGCCGGGATTGATGGCGGCGTCGGTCTGGATGAAGTCCTCGTAGGTCGAGATGCCGACGCCGGCCCGCCCGAGCGCGCTCACGACGCCGAGCGTGACCGACTGGTTGAGAGAGAAGGGATTGCCGATGGCGAGGACCCACTCGGCGACCTTGAGCCGCGAGGAGTCGCCCCACGGCACGACGGGCAGATCCGTGGCGTCGATCTTGAGAAGCGCCAGATCGGTCCACGAGTCGGTGCCGACGACCGTAGCCTGGAGCTCACGCCGGTCGCCGAGCGTGACCGTGACTTCGGCGCCGGTCTGTCCGATGACGTGATTGTTCGTGATGACGTAGCCGTCGGGAGAGACCAGCACGCCGGAGCCGAGGCTGGACTCGTACCGGTTGCCGTAGCCGAACATCTCGCCGGGATCCCCGCCGAAGAAGTACTGGAAGAACGGATCGGTGCCGAACGGGGAGTTCGGCCGCCGCCTGACCTGTATCGCCGAGATATTGGTCACGGCGCGCACGGTCTGGCTCGCGACCGTGCTGAAGTCGGGGCCGCCGACGAGCGGCGCCGCCACCGCGCGCTGCACGGCCTCGTCGCCGGTGGTGTCCACGGTTGCGGAGGCATCGACCGCGCCGCGCTCATCCGCGGCGTACCGCTCGACGCCCCGGCCCGACACGACGAGGCCCGTGACGAGTCCGATCGCGAGGAGGATCACTGAAGAGGCGAAGCGCTTGACCATTGACGACACGACAACGTGGCTTACGACACGATGACCTGACGAGGGCGGACGATCTCGGACTTGGGCACGGTGACCGTGAGCACGCCGTCGACCAGTTCGGCGGCGATACCGTGGGTGTCGGCCGAGGCCGGCAGCGGGAAGCTGCGGGAGAACCCGCCGTGTCCGCGCTCGACCTGGTGGTAGTGCTCGCAGGCGACACGTGCGTCGCGACGGCCCTGAATCGTCAATCGCCCGTCGTGCAGGTTGATACGGAGCTGCTCGCGCGTCAGCCCTGGCAGCTCGGCCGTGATGATGAACGCGTCGGCCGTTTCAGCCAGGTCGACCGCCGGCGCCCATCCCTGCACATCGGCACTGGACAGGCGCTCCATCTGGTGTCGGATGGCGACCAGATCGCGGTAAGGATCCCAGCGGGCAAATGCCACAACACCGCATCGTAGCATGCTGGTTTGGCCGGCTCCAGCCCCCGGACCGACGAGCGTCCGAGGGGGGCGGTGCGCGCGTGCGGGCCGACGCGACGGGTGCGACGCACGGACGTTCGATACGCGACCGCTTCCGCTCGGTCACGGTGTCGGCCGGCTCGGGGTGAGCCCTATGCTAGGATCGACAGCTTCTACTGCTGCTCAGGATTCGCACATGGCCGATACGCTCCTCGCCACCCAGCTCCGCAAGGGCATGATCATCAAGTTCGACAACGATCTGTACCGCATTCACGATCGTCAGCACGTCACGCCCGGCAACCTCCGCGGCTTCGTCCGGCTCAAGATGCGGAACCTGCGTAACGGCTCGATGTCGGAGCACAAGGCGCGGTCCGAAGACGTGATCGAACGCGCGACGCTCGACGAGAAGGAAATGCAGTACCTCTACAGCGACGCGGAGGGGTACCACTTCATGGACACGGCGACGTACGACCAGATTCACCTGTCGGCGGATGTGCTCGGCGACTCCACGGGCTTCCTCAAGCCGGAGATGACGATTCACGTCGAGTTCTACGGCGAGGAGCCGGTGGGCATCGAGCTGCCGCAGACCGTGGATCTTGCCGTCGTGGAGACCGTGCCGGCGATCAAGGGCGCCACGGCCACCAACCAGCTCAAGCCCGCGACGCTCGAGACGGGTGTCATCGTGCAGGTGCCGCCGTTCATCGGCGAGGGAGACGTGATCAGGGTCAGCACGGAGACGGGCGAGTACCTCGCCCGGGCCTGACGCGCAGGCGCGGTTCCCGACCGGACCCTCCCGGGCCTGACCGGCCGCCTCCGCCACAGCTACGGGGAGCCCGCCGAAGCCCTGGCGAGGGCGGGGCCTCGGACCTCCTCGGACCTCTCTATAATCGTTCCATGGACGTCGTCCGTACGCCTGCCACCGGCTGGATAGAAGTGGTCGTCGGCAGCATGTTCAGCGGCAAGAGCGAGGAGCTCATCCGGCGGATCCGGCGCGCGCAGATTGCGCGGCAGCACGTGCAGATCTTCAAGCCGGCCGTGGACAACCGCTACGCCGAGGATCACATCGTTTCGCACAGCGAGCTGCGCATTCCCTCCGAGAGCGCGACGAGCGCCGCGGACCTGCTGAGCAAGGTCCGGCCGGACACCGAGGTCGTGGGCATCGACGAAGGCCAGTTCTTCGACGTGGAGTTGCCTGCCGTCGCCACGGCGCTCGCCGCACGAGGCGTCAGGGTCATCGTCGCGGGTCTCGACCAGGACTACCTGGGGAAGCCTTTCGAGCCCATGCCGCAACTGCTGGCCATCGCGGAGTACATCACCAAGACGCGCGCCATCTGCATGGTCTGCGGGAATCCGGCCAACCACACCCAGCGCCTCGTCGTGAGCCGGGACCGGTTCCTGCTCGGTGCGCAGGGCACCTACGAAGCGCGGTGCCGCCGGTGTTTCGATCCCTCGCTCGGGCAGCGCGACGCCGGGCGGCCCGCCGAGGGGCAGGCCGAGGCCGGCGGGACGGGGCCTTCGGCCGGGAAGGGCGCGGAGGTCGTGTGATCGGCGAGGGCCTCGCGCGCGGGCTGGAGGCCAGCCTTCTCGCTCTTGGGGTTCTCTTCCTCGTGGTCAACCTGCGTGTGGCGCTCGAGATCGCGCGGTGGTGGCGGCGGCGGCACGATGCCGTCGTCGTGTGGCTGCCGCCCAAGCCGCCGTACTACGGGCTCAACCTGGCCATTGGCGTCATGATGGGCGCCATCCTCTTCACGACGGTGTTCCTCGTGCCGCGGCCCGCGCCGTCGATCTTCGGCGAGCTGATGATGTTCGTGTACTACGGTTACCTGCTGCCGCTGTCGACTCGCATCGCGCGGGGGCTCTATGCGAGCGGGATCTGGACCGACTCGGGCTTCATGTCCTACGCCGAGATCGGCGGGCTCTCGTGGAAGGCCGGCGCCGAGTCGACCCTGGTGCTGGCCTCGAGGGTCAAGGCGTTTGCGCGCACGCTCCGCATCCCGGGCACGCGGCTCGGCGAGGTCCGCCGTCTTCTGCGGGAGAAGATAGGGGAGCACGCCATCGAGCTGGAGGGCGGTCCCGGGTTGCACCTGGGGGACCGCGACACCCGTGAGAGCGTGTAGCCCGGGGACTGCGGCCGGGCCCCTGAGCTCGGCTGGGACGAGTGGCGGCGTCAGACGGGCCGCAGGCTGGTAATGTAGTCTCAGGTTCTGGAGCGATCTCCCGGGCCGCCATCCCCTGGCGTCCGCGGTGAGCTGCCCCCGCCGTGCCCGGTCCGGGGCGCGCGGGTGCTCAAGTACCGGACGGCTCCGACCGATACGAGGTAACGCCAATGGCCGCACGTCCCACGTGGAAGGGCTACATCAAGGTCAGTCTGGTCACCATCCCGGTCAGGGTGTATCCCGCGACGGAATCGAGCGCCACGATTTCCTTCAATCAGCTGCACGCCGAGTGCCAGACGCGGATCCAGCAGAAGAAGTGGTGTCCGAGGTGCGAGCGGGAGGTCACCTCGGCGGAGGTCGTCAAGGGCTACGAGTTCGAGAAGGGCCGCTGGGTGGTCGTCTCGGACGAGGACATCGCCAAGGTCAGGACCGAATCGACGCGGATCATCAACCTCGTCCAGTTCGCGTCGGATGATGCGATCGACCCGATGTACGTGGACAAGGCCTACTACCTGGCCCCGGACGGGCCCATGGCGGCCGATGCGTTCGCCGTGATGCGCGACGGCATGCAGGGCAAGGCGGGCGTCGGCAAGGTAGCCATCCACAGCCGCGAGTACCTGGTCGCCATCAAGCCCCACAAACAGGGGCTCGTGATGTACACGCTGCATCACGCCGCCGAGATCCGCACCATCGATCAGATCGACGAACTCCGGGAAGTCCGTGGTAAGGTCAGCCCGGCCGAGATGAAGCTGGCCAGGCAGGTGATCGAGAGCATCGAGGGCGACCTGAACCTGGCCGACTACAAGGACGAGTACCAGGAAGGCCTGCGGGCCATCATCGACGCGAAGGTTGCCGGCGAGGAGATCGTGGCGCCGGCCGAAGACGAGGCGCCGCCCAAGGTCGTGGACCTGATGGAAGCGCTCAGGCGGAGCCTCGAGCAAGTCAGCGGCGGGAAGAAGAAGGCAGCGAAGGTGGACGAACCGGGCTCGCGCACGGTCACGCCCATCAAGACGGCGGCGAAGGGTGCCGCCCGCAAACGCAAGGCGTCCTGAAGGGGGAGTTCATGGCACGCAAAGCCGTTTGGGGCTAGCTCCGTTACCAGCGTGGGAAGACGAAAGGCCGCCGGTTCGGCCTTTCGTCGCGTACGGACACGTCCCGCGGGCCGTCGGGTGGTCAGCGGCCGAGCAACCAGCCGACGAGGCCGAGGCCGCTGGCGGTCGGATCGCCAAGCCAGTCCGGCGGCGTGAGCCACACGAACGCGAGAATGGCCGCCACCCACACGTCGTAGTGCAGCGTGGCACGCTCGTCCCGCCAGAACGAATAGCGCCAGAAGAGGCCCCGGACGCCCGCGGTGGACGGCATCGGCTTCTGCTCCAGGACCAGGTAGGTGTAGTAGATCCGGTTCGCGACGGTCACGATCGACAGCACGAGGATCACCCACAGGACGGCGGCCATACGGTTCGTGAACGCGCCGATCATGAAGAGCACGATTCGCTCGGGGCGTTCCATGAAGCCGACCTTGCACTTCTCGATGAGCGACTCGGCGCGTGCGCGCGCGTAGCTCGTCATGATGGAGAAGATGAGCGTCAGCGTGGCAATGAGGACGTAGTCCTTGCGCCCGAGGTCCGCGTAGAGCCAGATGAGGCCCGTGAACAGGGCGAGATCCGAGAAGCGGTCCAGCGTGGAGTCCCAGAAGGCGCCGAACTGCGACTGTTTGCCGGTCAGGTGCGCGACCTTGCCGTCGATGAAGTCGAAGATGTTCGCGACGATCATGATGAGCCCGGCCAGGACGAACCGGTCCACGGCGAGGGCCCAGGCGGCGACCACGTTGACGAGGACGCCGATGAGGGTCAGAACATTGGGGTGGATGCCGAGCGCCACCGATGTGTTGATGATGGCGCGGAGCGGGAACATGCAGATGGCGCCGATCGCGCCCGTGAAGGTCATGTGACCGCCCTAGCCTAACAGAGGTTGCGGAACAGCCGGCAACGTGGGAAAAAGGGGTCAGGCGTCTTTTTCGGGCGCCCGCTCCCCCGAAAAAGACGCCTGACCCCTTTTTCTGCCCAATGGCCATCTCCGATCTCAAGGATACGATTGCCCGCCTGCCGGAGCAGCCCGGGGTGTACCTGTACGCCAACGCGGCCGGACAGACCATCTACGTCGGCAAGGCCCGAAGCCTCAGGGACCGCGTTCGCAGCTATCTCGGCGCGGCCGGCGTCAATCCGCGGACCGACGCGCTCCTCGACGAAATCGCCCGCGTCGACGTCATCGTCACCGACTCGGTCGTCGAGGCCCTGGCGCTCGAGAACAACCTGATCAAGCAGCGGTCACCGCGCTACAACATCCTGCTGCGCGACGACAAGAACTACCCCTACCTGCAGCTCACCACCGGGGAGGCCTTTCCACGCGTCCTCGTGGCGCGGTCGGTGGAGCGGGACGCCCACTTCTATGCGGGCCCGTTTCTGCCCGCGCGCCTGGCTCGCCGCACCATGAGCCTCACGCACAAGCTGTTCGGCATCCGGTCATGCAACGAGGTCATCACCGGCAAGCGGGGCCGCCCCTGTCTCGAGTACGACATCAAGCGGTGTCTCGCGCCGTGTGTGGACACGCTCTGCAGCCCCGATCAGTACGCGCGGGCTGTGGCCGATACGCGGCTGTTTCTCGAAGGTCGCAATCAGGAGCTGGCCGACGACCTGCACGAGCGGATGATGGAGGCCGCCAGCGCCGACCGCTTCGAGGAGGCCGCCGCGCTCCGCGATGCCATGCGGACCGTCCAGACCATCCGCGACCGCCAGCAGAAGATGGCGACCTCCGAACTCGGCGATCGCGATGTCGTCGGCGTCAAGGCCGGGCCGAGCGGCGCCGTCGTCCAGGTCTTTCAGGTGCGCGGGGGGCGCGTCGTCGAGCGCGTGGAGTTTGCGGCGGAAGCCGGCGCGGACACGGCCGACGACCGAAGCGTGGTGGAAGCCGCACTCCAGCAGTTCTATGTCGACCATGCCCCGCCCCCGGACGTTCACGTGCCGGTACTGCCCGTCGAGCACGAGGCGCTCGAGCACTGGTTGACCTCGCTCAGCTCGCGCCGCGTCCGCATTGCCGTGCCGCAGCGGGGCGACAAGCGCGGGCTGCTGGAGCTGGCTCGGAGGAATGCCGAGCTCGGCTACCGCACGAGATTCGACGCCAACCAGACCGCCGACTACGAGGCGCTCGAGCTGCTGCAGGCCGTCCTCCGCCTGCCCGAGCTGCCGCGCAGAATCGAGTGTTTCGACATCTCGACGATACAGGGCAGCGAGACGGTCGCGTCGATGGTGGTCTGCGAGGACGGGCGCATGAAGCGGGGGGAGTACCGGAAGTTCCGCGTCGCGAACCGCGAGGCGGCCGGCGACCGCGATGACGCCGGCCTTCCGCGATTCCTCGACGACTTCGCGGCAATGGAGCAGGTGGTCCGCCGGCGCTACACGAGCGTCGTGGAGCGAGGTGGCCCGTTCCCCGGTCTCATCGTCATCGACGGCGGCAAGGGACAGCTGAACGCCGCGTACAAGGCGCTCGAATCCGTGGGGTTGTCCAACCTGATCGCGATCGGCCTGGCCAAGCAGGAGGAACTCGTCTTCACGCGCGATGCGGAGCAGCCGATCGGCATCGACCCCCACAGCCCGGCGCTCCGCCTGCTCCAGCGGATCCGCGACGAGGCGCATCGCTTCGCGGTCACGTTCCACCGCCGCTCGCGCACGCTGCGCGATCTGCGATCAGCGCTCGACGACGTGCCCGGCGTGGGAACGCGCAGGCGAAAGGCCCTGCTGACCCGCTTCGGCAGCGTCTCCGGTGTCCGGCGCGCCACCCGAGAAGAGCTGACGGCCGTCGTCGGCTCCAAGGCGGCTGATGCCGTCGTCGCCTACTTCGCCCGCACCTGATATATTCCTAGGCTTGGCCGGGCCGGATTTCGTCGAGATCTTCGTTCTCATGGCAGTGCTCATTGCCTCGTTGTCCGTGCATGAGGCGGCGCATGCCTGGACCGCAAACCAATTAGGGGATCCGACCGCACGACTTCTTGGTCGCCTGTCCCTCAACCCGGCCGTGCACGTCGACCTCATCGGCACCATCATCTTTCCGCTCGTGGCGATCGCGACCGGCTTCCCCCTGATCGGATGGGCCAAGCCCGTGCCGGTGGACTTTCGCCATCTGCAGTCCCCGCGCCGCGACTTCGCGGTGATTGCCGCGGCCGGCCCGGCCAGCAATATCCTCCTCGCCATTGCCGGTGCCCTCGCTTACGCTGCGCTTGGCGGACGGGATGCCGATATCGGCAGCCTGCTGATGGGTGGAATCCGCTTCTTCGTCCTGATCAACGTCCTGCTGGCCGTCTTCAACATGCTCCCGGTACCGCCGCTCGACGGAGGCAATGTGCTCATGGGCATCCTGCCGCACACCAGTGCCGGCTGGATCGACCGCCTGCGGCCGTACGGGTTCCTGCTGCTGTATCTCCTCATGTTCTCCGGTCTGCTCGGCGCCATCATCCGCCCGGTGCAGCGCTTTGTCCTCGGTTGGCTCCTGTGACCAGACGCAAACGTGTCGTGTCGGGTATGCGCCCGACCGGAAAGCTTCACCTCGGCCATCTCGTCGGGGCGCTCCACAACTGGGAGCGCCTCCAGTCGGAGTACGACTGTTTCTACTTCGTCGCCGACTGGCATGCACTCACCAGCAACTTCGCCGATACGACGGACCTGGTGCAGGACGCGTACGACAACGTCGCGGACTGGATTGGCGCGGGTCTGGATCCGGAGAAGAGCACCTTCTTCGTGCAGTCGCTGGTGCCCGAGCACGCCGAGCTCTACCTCCTCCTGCAGATGGTGACGCCCATTCCGTGGCTCGAGCGCGTGCCGACGTATAAGGAGCAGATGGAGCAGCTCTCGGAAAAGGACCTCTCGAGCATCGGGTTCCTGGGGTATCCGCTGCTGCAGACCGCGGATGTCGCCATCTACGACGCGGACTTCGTGCCCGTCGGCGACGACCAGGTGCCGCATCTGGAGCTGTCGCGCGAAGTCGTGCGGCGCTTCAACAACTTCTACTTCTCCGGCTCCGACGGCCAGCCGGCGGCCGGCGGTCTCGTCGAGCCGAAGCCGCTCCTCACCAGGACGTCGCGCCTGCCCGGCCTCGACAACCGGAAGATGAGCAAGAGCTACGAGAACGCCATCGACCTGTCCGACGATGCGGAGACCGTCGTGAAGAAGGTGCGGCAGATGTACACGGACCCCAAGCGAGTGCGCGCCGACATACCGGGCACCGTCGAGGGGAACCCCGTGTTCGTGTACCACGACTGTTTCAACACGAACGTGGAGGAGGTCGACGACCTCAAGGCCCGGTATCGCGCCGGGACGGTGGGCGACGTCGAGGTGAAGACGAAGCTCGCGGCCGCAATCAACCGTGCCCTCGACCCGATTCGCGAGCGCCGCGCGGCCGCGCTGGCGCGACCGCACTACCTCCGCGACGTGATGGTGGAGGGATCGCGCCGGGCACGCGTGATTGCCGGCGAGACCATGGAGCGCGTCAGGGCCGCCGTCCGGCTGAAGTACTGAGCCGGCAGGAATGCAATCGATCATGAACGACCAGCCACCACACGGCGCCGCCCCGGACGACGAGCCATTCGAATCGCAGCTCGATGCGATCCGGATCAGACTGCAGTCGTTCGAAGGGCCGCTCGATCTGCTGGTCCACCTGATCCGGAAGAACAAGGTGGATGTCTACGACATCCCCATTGCCCTCATCACCAGGCAGTACCTGGACTACCTCGACCTGATGCAGGAGCTCAACCTGGATGTGGCCAGCGAGTTCCTGGTGATGGCGGCGACACTCATCCACATCAAGAGCCGGCTGCTCCTGCCGCGCCCGGAGACGGCCGCCGGCGAGCTCTCGGAAGAAGAGGATCCGCGCGATGCGCTGGTGCGGCGCCTGCTCGAGCACGAGCGATTCAAGGCGGCGGCCGAGTTGCTGCACGAGCGGGAGACCATTCGCAGCGCCCAATGGGTGCGGCCGGATGCGCGCGTGGAGGTCATTGCCGGCGAGGCGTACGAGCCCGAGCTGGAGGTCGACCTCTTCAGCCTGCTGACCGCGTTCAGGTCCGTCCTCGAGCGCGCGCGGGAGCGCCCGCCGATGCCGCTCCCGCCCGAGGAGATCTCGATCGAGCGGCGTATCGAACAGCTGCTCGAACGGCTCTCCGAGACCGACGCCTGCGGCTTCGAGGATCTCTTCGACGACGCCGGATCGCGTCCCGAGCTCATCGTCACGTTCCTCGCGCTCCTCGAGATGATCCGGCTGAAGCTGGTGCGCGTGTTTCAGACAGGGGGCCTCGGCGCCATCCGCATCTACAAGCGCGCGCGGCCCCAGGACGCGCCGCATCCGATTCACGATCCCGAGGATGAGTACAAGGCGCACCATGTCGGCGCCCCAGCACCCAAGGACGAAGGACAGACGGAATGAGCGAGATCGACGACATCGAGACGCCGCCAGGCGGCACCGAGGCGGGCCAGGCCGCGGAATCGGCCATCGAGCCGGCGCCCGGAGGGGCGATCGCCGACTCCGATGGTGACGCGACCGGCGTGGCCGGGACGGCAGCTGAGGGCACCACGGCCGGCGCGACGGGGGAGCCAGGCGCGGAGCGTCCGCGCATGGATCTCGGGCAGCTCAAAGGTGTCATCGAGGCGCTCGTCTTCGCATCACCCGAGCCGCTCACGCCGAAGATGCTGTTCAAGCTCCTCGCCGACGAGCCGCGCGAGGACGTGACGGCGGCCGTGGCGGCGCTCCAGGACGACTACCGGGACCGCCAGGGGCTTCAGCTGGCCGAGGTCGCAGGCGGATACCAGATTACGACCCGGCCCGAACTGCACGAGTGGGTCCGGCGCCTCTTTCACGAACGCACGACGCAGAAGCTGTCGGTCGCCTCGCTCGAGACCCTCTCGGTCATCGCCTACAAGCAGCCCATCACGCAGGCCGAGATCGGCGAGATTCGCGGCGTCAACACGTCGGGCGTGCTCTCGACCCTGCTCGAGCGCCATCTCATCAAGATCGTCGGGCGCAAGAACGTCATCGGCCGTCCCTTCCTCTACGGCACGACACGCGAGTTCCTGATCCGGTTCGGCTTGAAGGACTTGAACGATCTGCCAAAGATCGAGGACATGGCGCAGCAGCTCGGCTTCGAGCCCCCGGCCGTGTTGATGGAGCGGACGGTGCCGGACGAGATGCTGCCGCTCGAGGAGGGCAGCCCTGAAGGGTTGCCCCCACAAGAGTCCGAAAAAGAACCCTGAGGGTTTCCGCCAGGCAGGTAGAAGCATCCCTTCACGAGGGTGCTTGGTCCTGTGGAGGCGACCCTTCAGGGTTTGCCTGCCCGCCGGTTTGTCCCTGTGGAGGCAACCCTTCAGGGTTGCCTGAACTAATCCCGATACATATCGTATTGCGATATATATCGGGTCATGGCCGCCTTGCGACGCCCCTTCTCACCGACCGTCCTGCACATCCTGCTGGCCCTCGCGGACCAGCCACGGCACGGCTACGGGATCAAGCTCGAGGTCGAGAGCCGCAGTGGCGGCGCGGTCCGGCTCGGACCGGGCACGCTCTACGAAACCATCCAGCGTCTGCTCGATGCCCGCCTGCTGCGGGAAACCACGGCCGCGTCCGATCCCGCGAACGGGCAGGAGGCCCAGCGGCGGTACTACGAGTTGACGGCCCGCGGCCGGCGCATGCTGGGCGAAGAGATCGAGCAGTGGCAGCGCCTCGTGGACTACGCCAACGGCAGGCTGGAGACCGCGTGAGCCGGCTCTACGGCGTCCTGCTGCGCGCGTACCCGCACTGGTTCCGGGAGAAATACGGCGCCGAGCTTCGCGCCGCGTTCGATGCCGAACGGCGCAGTCTGCCGGACGCCGGCCGGATCGGCATCGCGCGTTTCTGGATCCGTATCACCGCCGACTTGGCAGGCAGCGCGTGGCGGACGCGCTGGCGGCGGCCCCCGTTCGTCCATCCTCGACAGCCGAAGGGACGGCCCATGGAAGCCATCTATCGAGATGTCCGTCAGGCGGCGCGGGAGCTCCGGCGCCGCCCCGGGTTTACCGCCGTTGCGGTGCTGTCGCTGGCGCTCGGCATCGGCGGCAGCGCGCTCATCTTCGCGTTCGTGGACGGGTTCGTGCTGAAGCCGTTCGCCTATCCCGAGCCCGATCGCGTCGTCGGCGTCGGCGTGACATTCCCGCGGCTGTCGAACGAGGAGCGCTTCATCGAGGCGCTGTCGCCGATCGAGTTCCTGGACATTCGGCAGAGCAGGACGATCGAGTCCATTGCGGCGTTCGATGTCGGGAACCGGAACATCTCCGGCGGCGACCGGCCAGAGCGGGTATTGACCGGTCTGGCCTTGACGGATCCGTTCGGTCCGTTCGGGTTGCCGCCGGCGCTCGGGCGCGGATTCGCGGCGGAGGAGCTGTTGCCTCGCGGGCCATACGTGGCCATCCTCAGCCATCGGCTCTGGCAGGGACGCTTCGGCAGCGATCCGACGATCGTCGGACGGACCGTGAGCGTCAACGGCCAGCCGACCACGGTCGTCGGCATCATGCCGCCGGAGTTGCACGCGCTCATTGTCGACCTCTGGATCCCGTGGGCGGGCGATCCACTGGACGTGCCCCGCAACAGGCGGCAGTTCACGCTGATTGGACGGCTCGCACCGGGCGCCACGCTGGCGGAGGCCAATGCGGAGCTTTCCGCGATTGCCGACCAGACTGCGCTGGCCCACGGCGCACAGTTGGAGGAGTACGACGGCTGGCGCCTGTCGGCGACCCCGTGGGATGAGGCGCTGGTGCGCGACATTCGCCCGTGGGCGCTGTTGCTCCTCGGCGCGGTCGGGCTCGTACTCCTCATCGCCTGCGCGAACCTGTCGAACCTGCTGGTCGCTCGCTCCACGACGCGGCAACGGGAGATGGCGGTTCGGCTGGCGCTCGGCGCAGGCCGGTCCGGCATTGCGCGCCACGTGCTGGCGGAGGTCGCGCTGCTGTCAATCGCGGGCGCGGGCGCCGGGCTGCTCCTGGCGCGCGTCGGCCTTCCGGCCATCGTCAGTCTGGTGCCATCCGAGCTCAACACACTGGGCGTCAGCGCGGCCATCAACGGACGCGTCATCGCCTGGGCGGCGCTCTTGACGATTGGTTCCGCCGTGCTGGTCGCGCTGCTGCCCATTCTGCAGGCCACGCGCACCACGCCTCACGATGCCCTCAGGGCGAACGGACGAGGTGCGACCTCCTCGCGCAGGCCGCTTGGCGTCAGGCAGGCGCTCATCGTGGCCGAGATCGCGCTGTCGGTGCTCCTGCTTGCCGGGGCGGGCCTCATGATCCGCAGCTTCGACAAGCTCCAGCGGGTCGATCCTGGCTTCGACCCGACGGAGATCCTGACGATGCGCATCACGCTGCCCCAGGAGAAATACCGGGGTGCAGGCATCAACGACTTCTTCGAGCGCCTGGTCGAGCGGCTCGAGGAGACGCCCGGTGTGCGGACGGTCTCCGTGGCGTCGCAGTTTCCCCCGGAGGGGCCGTTCTCGACGCAGTTCCGGCTCGATGGTGTCGAGGCGCCCGGATCCACCTTACCGACGGCGCTCGTCACCGCTGCAAGCGCGGAGCACTTCGCCACGCTTGGCGTGCGCCTCGTCTCCGGCCGGCAGTTCACGGGCGCGGACCGCGAAGACACGCCTCCGGTGGTCGTCGTGAACCAGGCCTTCGCGTCACGCTACCTGCAAGGCATCTCGCCGGTCGGCCAGCGTGTGCGCACGGGCTCCGCAGACCGTCCTTCGCCGCCGGCCGAGATTGTCGGCGTGGTCACCAACACCCGGAACCGCGGCATGCGGGAGCCCACGGCGCCGGAGATCTTCGTCCCGCTGCGGCAGCAGCTCAACAACCAGTTGTTCGTGCTGGTCCGTGCGGAGCATGAGGCGGCGGCAATGCTGCCAGCCGTGCGGCAGCAGATCGCAGCCATGGATCCCGATCAACCCATCTACGCGGTCCTGACACTGGAACAGGCTGTGGCCGCATCGACCTTCGGTCCACGTCTGTCGGTCATTCTGTTTGGTCTGTTCGCCACGATCGCCCTGTCGCTGGCGGCCGTCGGCATCTACGGCGTGATGTCGTACGCCGTCAGCGCGCGCACGCAGGAGATCGGCGTGCGCGTGGCGATTGGTGCCGATCGATGGAAGGTCGTGTGGCTGGTGCTCGGGCAGGTCGTGCGGCTCACCTGCCTCGGGTTGATCGTCGGGATGGCCGGCGTTCTCGCGGCGAGCCGCCTGCTCAGGGGTGCGCTCTTCGAGGTGCAGCCGACCGATCCCATCACACTGGTCTCAGTCGCCCTCGTGCTCGGATCGGTCGCGCTCGTGGCCGGCTGGCTGCCGGCATGGCGCGCGAGCCGCGTGGATCCGATGAGGGCCTTGAGATCCGAGTGATGGACGAGTCCCCGGGCAACCCTGAAGGGTTGCCCCTGCAAAGGTCATGTGTGGAGGCGATCCTCATGCAGAGGCAACCCTTGAAGAGGTTGCCTTCGGCGCTCATGTGGAGGCAACCCTTCAGGGTTGCCTGGTCAGCGCCTCCACCTCCCTCGGTGTCAACTCTCTCCACTCACCAGGCCGAAGTCGCCCCAGCGCCAGCGGGCCCATCCTCACGCGCACGAGCGATCGCACCGGATGTCCCACTGCCGCGCACATCCGTCGAACCTGACGGTTACGCCCTTCGCGCAGCGTGATCGTCAGCCTTGTCGTCCCGCCACCCGCCTTCACCGTCTGCCCGCGCGTCACCCCGGCCGGCGCCGTCCGCCGGCCGTCGATGAACACGCCCTTGCGCAGTCGCTCGATCGCGCTCTCGTCCGGCATGCCAGCGACGATCGCTTCGTAGACGCGCTCGACCTCGTGGCGAGGGTGAGTGAGACGTTCGGCCAGCGCACCATCGGTCGTGAGGAGCAACAGGCCTTCGCTGTCGTAGTCCAGCCGGCCGACAGGGTAGATGTAGCCTGGATCACGGCCGAGGAGATCGATGACGGTGGGGCGTCCCTGCGGATCGTCGCGCGTCGTGACGTAGCCTTTCGGCTTGTTCAGCAGGATGTAGCGCTGCCGGACATCGATCCGAATCCGTCGTCCGTCCACACGGATGTCGTCGCCGGGATCGGCTCGCGTCCCAAGCTGCCGAACGGTCTGCCCGTTGACGCTCACACGGCCCTCCAGAATCAGCTGCTCGGACGATCGCCGAGACGCCACACCTCCCGCCGACAGCAGCTTCTGCAGTCGCACGCCTTCGGGCGCCGCTGATGCCGGTGCATCCGCCGACACCGACGGCTTGCCACGAGGCCGAGGGCGAAGCTTGCCCCCAGTCCGCGACGCGGACTTCACCGGACCGCCCCGAGCGTTTCCGCGCCGGCGGTCGCGGTTGGCGACTGACTTGGTTCCAGTGGTTTTCACGCAACCTCCTGACATGCCTCGTACTTCCCGACGAGCCCGTCGCCCCTCCCGACAAGATGACGCCTCCGGACGAGCTCGGCACGCCTCCCGACATGCTCGTCGCACCTCGACCAGCATCACCTTGCCATCACGCTCCGCCAAAACGCCGAGAGGCGCCACACCTCGGTTGCCGTCGGCAACCGATTGACTTCGGCGTGTGTGATGAGGCCGCTCAGCAGGCCCTGGACCGGCACCTTGCCGTCGAGATGCTCCCCGAGCAGCACGGTCTCGACCGACGGAATGACGTTGTCGTCCGTGCCATGGAGGAGATACACCGGTGCGGAGGGAACGACCGGCGCGCGCTCTGGCGAGAGCGCAGCCATGCCGGGATGGTTGCTGAGCGCGTCGGCCATTGGCAGCAGGCGAGGCCCCAGCTTGTCGACCGCGCGGTCGTTGACCCAGGTCATCAGCGTGCGCGAAGGCTCCGGGAGCGTCGTCGCGTAGTCCCGCATGCGTGAGAACTCCGCCGCGGCCCGCGGCTTGTCCACCATGTCGAGTGAGGACGCGAGCAGGAAGCCCTCGACGCCCTCCGTGAGCTGGGCGACCTGTTCGGGCGGCACGAGCTGGTCGCCCAGCGTCAGGAGGACGACGGCCACGCCGTAGTCGTGAGGCGGGTGCACCTGGACCTGATCGGCGCCGCGGACGACGCGGCTCGTCCGCGCCTGATCCAGATCGCCCTGGACCTCGCCCGAACAGAGGTAGTGCATCACGCGAGCGAGGTCGCCGTGTCCGCCGAACGAGGTGACCGCGGCCACGCGGTCGCGGATGGCCGGTCGGCCGGCCGCGACGATGGCGAGACCGCCCGAGAAGCTGATGCCGAGCACGCCCACACGTCCGTCGGGGGCGATCTCGGGCTGCTCGGAGGCCCAGCGAATCGCATCCTCGATGACGTCGGTGACCGACGGGGTGATGCGGAAGCGCTGCAGGTCCGGCGCCGCCACGGTCAGCACGCCAAACCCCGTGGCCGCCAGGTCGCGCGCCAGTCCCACGAGGCGGACCTCGTCGATGCCGTCGCGGTGCACGCCAGGCACGAGCACGATCGCGCGCGAGAACCCCGTGGAGGGACGATAGATGCGGCCAGGTACGCTGCCGTCCCTCGTCGGCACGACGACCTCGGTCGTCGGCGCGACCGGCAGGGCGCGCCAGGCGGCGAGTGCGCCCCCCGCTCCGGGCAGATCGGCGGCGCGCGCGATGAACGCGGTCGCGTCCACATATGGTGCGGCCCAGACACCGGCTGCGGCCAGCACCATCACCGGGATCGCCACCATCGTCAGTCGTCGCACGCGCACCGCGAACGATGGTACCTCAGGCCCTCGGCCGGCCGCTTCGCATGCGCCTGCGGGCAGGCGGCAGTGTCGCCGCAGGCTCTACGCCGGCGCGGGCGCGAGGTTCATGTTCATCCTGAGCAGGTTGTCGGGGTCGTACTTCTGCTTCAGCGTGACCAGCCGCTCGAAGTTCGGGCCGTAGGCAGCCTGGACACGCCCACCCTCGTCTTCGGTCATGAAGTTGACGTACGTCGTGCCGAGCGCGTGCGGCGCGAGCGCATCGAAAAAGGACCGGCACCACGCGATGCACCGCTGATCGTCTGCCGCGGCTTCCCATCGTCCGTGCACGTTGACGATGAACTCGGCCTCGCGCCGGCCGAATGCCGTGGCGTCGGCCGGCACGCGGGCGACGGCCTTGCCCAGCTGGCCGATGAAGACTTCGGTGTGCGGAGACGGCAGCCGGCCGACGAAGTCGGCGAGGACGCCGAGGGCGCCATCGTTCAGCCGTGCCAGGTCGTGCGACTTCCAGTAGTTGCGCGCACCTGGTGTGAGCAGGGGATCGAACGCCGTCTGGAACCCCGCGAATGGCGTGGGCCCAATCACGTCCGCGAGAGGCGTGCCGTAACCGCGAAGCGGCTTCAGCACGCGCTCGCCCTCCGCGTGATCGCCGATCCAGACCGCGACGACCACGGCGACCTCGCGGCCGTGCCACGCCTCGGGCAGGAAGGGGAGCGGGGGCGCCTTGCGAAGTACCATCCAGACCGTCAGCTCATCCGGAGTCGTCGCGACGAAGTCACGATAGAACCGCATGAGAGCCGGGGCATCATCGAACGGATGGACGATGAGCCCGGCCAGCACCGTGGGTCCGACGGGGTGCAGGTCGAATTCGAACGCGGTGACGACACCGAAGTTGCCGCCGCCGCCACGGATGGCCCAGAAGAGTTCCGGTTCGCGTGTGGCGTCGACGCGGCGGAGCGCGCCGTCGACCGTGACCACGTCGGCCGCCCGGAGGTTGTCGCATGTCAGGCCGAACTTGCGGCTGATCCATCCGAAGCCGCCTCCAAGCGTCAGGCCGGCGACCCCGGTCGTGGAGTTGATCCCGAGCGGCGTGGCCAGTCCGAACGCCTGCGCTTCGCGGTCGAACTCGCCGAGCGTCACGCCGGCCTCGACCCACGCGGTCCGGTCCGATGGATTGACGCGAATGGACTTCAGCCGGGACAGATCGATCAGGAGGCCTCCGTCGGCGACCGCGTTGCCCGCGATGTGATGGCCGCCGCTCTTGACCGACACCAGCAGGCCGTGAGTGCGCGCGATGTCGAGGGCGACCCGGACATCGGCCGCGCCGCGGCATCGTGCCACGAGCGCAGGGTGACGGTCGATCATGCCGTTCCAGACCGTTCGAGCCTCCTCGTAGTCGGGTTGACCGGGGGCGAGAAGGGCGCCGCGAAGGGCGCTGGCGAACGCGGCCTCCTGGCTGGCGTCGAGCGTCACCTCCGGACCGTGAATCGAACGAACGCGAATGCCACTCATGTGCGACCTCCTTTGGTGGGATGGACGAAGGCGGGCCCACCGTGGTTCGACATGGCGCGTGGAACCAGCCCGGCGCCGTCGCCGATCCTGGCATGACCGGATGCTACACTTCGAAGGTTGTGTCTGCGCTGACCATAGCGATTGATGGCCCTTCGGGCGTTGGAAAGGGCACGCTCGCGCGCCGGCTGGCCGGAGCGCTCGACTATCGCCACGTCGACACGGGCGCCATGTATCGGGCCGTGGCCTGGAAGGCGCTCGTCGAGGGCGTCGACCTCGACGACGAGGGCGCCGTCGCCGCGCTCGCCGAGCGCGCGGACATCACGATAGGTGACGGGGCCGTGACGGTCGACGGGCAGGATGTCACGCGCGCCATCCGGACGCCGGAGATCGACCGGGCTTCGACCTGCGTCGCGCGGCTGCCGGCCGTTCGCGCGCTGCTCGTCGCGCGTCAGCGGCGGCTCGGCGATGGCGGCGGCGTGGTGATGGAAGGCCGGGATGTCGGGACGGTGGTCCTGCCCGGTGCGGACGTCAAGGTGTACCTGGATGCGTCGCCCGAGGAACGGGCCAGGCGCCGCGCGAACGACCCGGCCCACAGCAGCGGATCGCAGGCGACGCTCGAAGGGCTGCGCACGGCCATGGCCGCGCGCGATCAGAGCGACCAGACGAGAACCGTCTCGCCTCTGCAGATTGCCGAGGACGCGGTGTATGTGGACACCACGTCGCTCGATGTCGACCAGGTGTTCTCGACGATCATGGCCCTCGTCGATCGGGCGCAGCAGTCGCGCCCCTGATCCCCGCCCTTCTTCAGCGCTCGTCGTCGAAGTCGTCCTTCGAATCCGGATCGAGCTCCCACCGGTGACGATCGCGCGCGGCGATCTCGTCGCCGCCCTGCAGCTCTTCGTCATCGTCGTACTCCACGCCGAGCGCGCGGCCGATCTCCTCGACCACGTCCTGGTCCGGCGTGGGGTTGTCGCCTCCCGGCGCCTCGTCACCGACCGACTCGGCCGACGCCCAATCCGCGTCGATGTCGCCGGCCGTGAGGGCCGGGCTGGTCGAGGTGTGCTCCTGGAGCTTCTCCACGTACTCGGCGCGTCCCGTACGGGCGGCCGAAGGGCCGCGATCGGCGTCGAGCGTGGATGGCACGCCGTGGATGTCGGCAACGGTCTTGCGCGGACGGTCGAGGTTGGGCTTGCGCGCGGGTTCCCTGGGGGCCCGTGGCGGCGTGACGGCGGCGGCCACGCCGATGGCGACGGCGCGGGCGGTGTTGCGCGCGTTTCCGAGGGCCCGCTTCGGTGCCGCCGTTGCCTTCTTGACCGAGGACTTGGCTTTCGCCGCGGCCCGATTGGTCTTCCGGGTCACGCGCCGGGCCGTCTTCGTGGCGGCCGACTGCGCGGTCCGTGCGGACTTGCGTGCCTTCCGGACCGCCTTCTTCACGCGCGTCCGTGCGGCCTTCGCGCTCTTCCGGGCGGCCTTCACACCCTTCTTCGCGGTCCGCGCCGCGCGATTCTTTGCGGCGACAGCGCGCCTGGCGGCCTTGGTGCGCGTCCTGGCAACGGCACGTCGCGCCTTCTTCGCGGACCGCCGCGCGCTGGCCAGCGACTTCCTGGCCGACCGTCGTGCCCGGGCGGCGGCCTTCGATGTCTTGCGGGCGGCTCTCTTCAGTGTCTTGCGGGCCTGCCCGGCCGCCTTTTTCTTGGCCATACGGTTCCTTTCGGCTCCTTGACAGTTCGCGCTAAGTAACGTAACGTCTATTGGTTACGCGGGGCGCCGGCCCCCGCGCAGCGTAACCCCGAAAAAAGCGGGGTCGACCGGCAATTCTGCAGTAGGAGGACGCGTTCCACAATGGCAATTTCGCACGACGAGCACAACCCGGCCATCGAGCCGAAGGGCGCCCCCACCCCGACGGTCCCATCGCCGGGGCGGCAGGCCGCCAAGACGACTGCCCTCTTCGGCCGGGACGACGATGAGTCGGTCAGCCCCGAAGAGTTTGCCCGCCTGCTGGACCTTTACGATAACAGCTTCCGAAATATCGCGGAAGGAGAAGTCGTCAAGGGCACTGTGCTCAAAGTCACGGCCAACGAAGTGGTGATCGATGTTGGCTACAAGTCCGAGGGTGTGATCCCGGTCGATGAGTTCTTCGACGAGACCGGCGCCGTGATCGTCCGCGAGGGCGACGTGGTCGACGTCCTGCTCGAGCGCACCGAGGACCGCGAAGGCCACATCGTGCTGTCGCGCGAGAAGGCCGAGAAGATGAAGATCTGGGACGAGGTCGAGCGCGCCTTTGCGGAACGCAAGGTCGTCATCGGCCGCGTCGTGGAACGCATCAAGGGCGGCCTGGCCGTGGACATCGGCGTTCGCGCCTTCCTGCCCGGCAGCCAGATCGACGTGCGGCCCGTTCGCAACCTCGACGCGCTCAAGGGGCAGGAGCTCCGCATGCGCGTGATCAAGGTCAACAAGAAGCGCGGCAACATCGTCCTCTCGCGCAAGGTGCTCCTCGAGGAGGAGAACGCCGAGAAGAAGAAGACCACGCTCGAGACGCTCGCCGAGGGCAAGGTCCTGCGCGGCGTCGTCAAGAACCTCACCGACTACGGCGCGTTCATCGATCTCGGCGGCATCGACGGCCTCCTGCACAT
>CAZJBN010000055.1:14338-27722 GCA_964543955.1 uncultured Bifidobacteriaceae bacterium | reverse complement strand
TCGAGCTCGAGCACCAGGCGCAGCACGCCGTGCGTGCTGGGGTGCTGCGGCCCCATGTTCACCGTCATCGTTTCGGTGCGGATCTCAGCCATGTGTCACGACACAGACAACCACGCAGGCGCCCCTCACGTCAGAGCGCCTGCTCGAGCAACTCACACAGGACGTGCAGCACCGTGGCGTGCACCTCCTGAATCCGCGGCGTGCGATCCTCGGGCACCGCCACGTGGACGTCGGCCAGCCTGCCGGCGTCTCCCCCGCGCCCGGTGAGCGCGATGGTCGTCAACCCCCGCGCCCGCGCCGCGCTCAGCCCCGCCAGCACGTTGGCCGACCGGCCGCTCGTCGTGATGCCGATGGCGACGTCTCCCGGACGGCCGAACGCCTCGATCTGCCGCGCGAACACCTGCTCGAAGCCCAGGTCGTTGGCCAGAGCCGTGACGACGCTGGCATCGGCGCTCAGCGCCATCGCCGGCCACGCCTGCCTGCTTCGCCCGGCCTCATAGCGGCCCACCAGCTCGGCCACGAAGTGCTGCGCGTCGGAGGCGCTGCCTCCGTTCCCGAACACGAGCGTCTGCCCTCCGTTCCCGAGCGAGGCCGCAACCAAATCGGCCGCCGCTGCAACCGCGCTCGCGCACGCCTCAGCCGCCGCTTCGTGCGCAGCGGCTGCCGTACGCAACACGGTGGCCGCGTAGGCCGCACGCGAGCCTTCAACCATCCTCGTCAAGCCTTCAGGCGACCCTGGCCAGCCGTCGCCAAGGCTACGGCAGTCCGCCGCCGCGTCAGCACAGGCGGAAGGGTCGCATCGACACGCGTGCGCCTCATGGCTGCCGCGGGCGGGGCCGCGCAGAGCGATCACGCTCGAGATTGGCTCGGAACTCCTCTTCGGTCACCTGCAGCGGCATGTAGGTCTCCGCGTCCTTGCGCAGCTGCACGGGGTAGTCCTTCCGGAGCGGGTGGCCCTCCCAGTCCTCCGGCATCATCAGGCGGCGCATGTCCTCGTGGCCCTCGAAGACGATCCCGAAGAGGTCGTAGACCTCGCGCTCCATCCAGCCCGCGCCCGGCCAGATGGCGGTCACCGACGGCACAGGCACGTCCTTGGCCACCCGCACCTTGAACCGCAGGCGCGCGCGGCGGTGCGGCGACACCACGTGATACACGACCTCGAACCGCGGATCGCGTTCCACGTAGTAGTCCACGGCCGTGACGTCCGAGAACGCCGTGAACTCCAGGCCCGGCGTGCCCTGCAGTGCACGGCAGGTCTCGACCAGGCGATCGACCGGCACGAGGATCGACGGGGTGATGTCGGAATCGGCGGCCGACAGCGCTTCGAAGGCCGCGCCCGGCACCACCGCGTTCAACCCGGCGATGATGTCGGCCGCGCTCATGCGATCTTCACCTTCGGCGTCTGGTCCATGCGGGCGTTGGTGATCTTGTTCTGCAGCAGCACGATGCCGTAGAGCACGGCCTCGGGCCGCGGCGGGCACCCCGGAATGAACACGTCGACCGGCACGACCTGGTCGGAGCCCTGGACGATGGCGTAGTTGTCGAAGACGCCGCCGCACGACGCGCACGCGCCCATCGAGATCACCCACTTCGGCTCGGGCATCTGGTCGTAGATGCGCCTCAGCGCCGGCGCCATCTTTCGCGACAGCCGCCCCGCAATGATCATCAGGTCGGACTGGCGCGGCGAGCCCCTGAACACCTCCGCGCCGAAACGCGAGATGTCGTAGCGGCTCGAGGCCATCGCCATCATCTCGATCGCACAGCACGCCAGCCCGAAGGTCACCGGCCAGATGGCAGACTTGCGCGCCCACTGCACCACCGATTCGACAGTGGTCGTCAGAACGGGAATCTCGTAGTCAGTTTCGATGCCCATAGCGATATCTCTTGATCACTGCCGGTCCCGGCTTCGGCGGGTGCGTGTAGTCGGGATCCGACTCCGGACCCCAGTCGAGCACGCCCTTGCGCCAGATGTACGCGTAGCCGACGAGGAGGATCAGGAAGAAGACGACAATCTGGATGAGGCCGGTCCACGCCAGGTCGCGCATCGCCATGGCCCAGGGATAGAGAAACGCGACCTCGATGTCGAAGAGCAGGAAGATCATGGCCACCAGGTAGAACTTGATGGACTGGCGTTCGCGCGCGTCGCCGACCGGCGGCATGCCGCACTCGTACGCCGCCATCTTCTCGGGGGTGGGATTGCTCGGGCCGATGAGACTGGAGATCACGATCCCGCCGAGGCCCACGAGAGCCCCGAGGAGCACCATCAATCCAACGCCAGCCCAGCCTTCCATGTTTCCGTCAGCCGCCTTCAGGGAATCGAGCGTATGCGCCCATCGTATCGAGGGCGGACGCCGGCCGCCACCGCAACGCTTGTGAAGGATATCACACGCAATCTCGCGCCTCCGTCCCCCGACAGGCCAGACTCGGGCACAATGAACGACGCTCAGCGATGCGCATCGCCTGGTTCAGCCCGGTCCCCCCCGATCGATCGGGGATTGCAGCGTATACGCAGGAATTGCTGCCCTTCCTGCAGTCGCCCACGCGCGCCGCGTCACCGGCTCGGTCAATTGACCTCTTCGTCGACCTCGATGCCCACGTCGAGCACCTCGGCCACACGTCGCCGTCCGCAGCCCGGACGCTGCCCGACGGCCTCGCCGCCCCCGCCCGGTCCGCCCAGGAGTTCGTCTGGCGCCACCGCCGCGGCCCGTACGATCTCATCGTCTACCACGTGGGCAACGCCCGCTGCCACGACTACATGTGGGCGTACCTGTTCCGCTATCCGGGACTGCTCGTCCTCCACGACCTGCAAGTGCATCAGGCCCGGGCACTGTGGCTGCTCGGCCGCCTCGAGCCGCGGCAGCGCGACTACCTCGCGGAGCTGGCTGCCAACCATCCGTCCGTCAACCCCGAGGTCGGACACCTCGTGGCCGCTGGCCTGGGCGGATCGCTCTACCATCTCTGGCCGATGACGCGCCTTGCGATCCGGCGCTCGCGCCTCACCGTCGTCCACAACGCCCGCCTTGCCGCGCGCCTGGCGGCCGAGCACCCGGGCGCGGCCGTCACGACGATCGAGATGGGCGTCGGCGATCCCCTGAGCGGTCCGGATCTCGAGGCGCGGCGGACGGCGTTCCGGGCGCGGTTCGGCATCCCCCCCGAGGCGATCGTCATCGGCGCGTTCGGCGGCATCACCGCCGAGAAACGCGTCCCGGAGATCATGCGAGCCGTGGCGAGCGTCGGTGTGACGGGACGGCCGGTCCGGGTGCTGCTCGCCGGGCCGCGTGCCGCGCACTACGACGTGGACGAGGACGTCCGGCGCCTGGGTCTCGAGGGGCGCGTCCACGTGGCCGGCTACCTGCCCGACGAGGACCTGCCCGCGGCCATGGCCGCCAGCGACGTGTGCGCGTGCCTGCGGTGGCCGTCGAACGGGGAGACCTCGGCGTCGTGGCTGAGGGCGCTCGGGTCCGCACGGCCCACGATCGTGACGGCGCTCGCACACCTCCGCGACGTGCCTCAGCTCCAGATCGCGCCCGACGGCACCGTCTGCGCGGGCGACGACGAGCGTGCGGTGACCGTGTCCGTCGACCCGTGGGACGAACCGCTGGCCCTGCCCCATGCGCTCGACCGGTTGTGCGGCGACGAGCCGCTGAGGCGGTCGCTCGGGGCCAACGCGAGGCAGTGGTGGGAGTCGCGCCATCAGCTGGCGCAGATGGCCGCCCGATACGAGGCAGTGCTGGAGGAGGCCGCCGATCGCCCCGTGCCGGAGGTCGAGCTGCCGCCTCACCTGTGCGACTCGGGGGATGCCGCGATGAACGACATCCTCGCGTCCTTCGACCTCGAGCCTCCGTTCTGACACGTCATCGCGCCAGCCGGCGCACGCGTCCGACGTGCACGGAGACGACGAGGCCTGCGCCTGCAGGCACACCGCCTCTTGCCGGCGACGACGTGAGCGCAGTCGATGTACGTGGGCGGTCGATCCCCTCAGCCGCGCCAATGGCGGTCGCGATGCGGACGGAGCGAGTCTGCGAGCCGGCTGCCGGAACGTGCGCCAGGCAGGCCGGACGCCGCCGCGATCAGCCGAGCGCTGAGAGCCGGCGCTCGATCTCGGCCACAGCCTGCGAGATCTGGTCGCGTCTGGCCGGATGGCTCGTGAGATCGAGCTGGCGCTGGAGCTCGGTTCGCGCGAGCTTCAGGGATTCGGTTTCCCGTGCCCGCTCCGGATCCACGCGGGGCCGGCGGTCGCGAGCGGCCTTGCGGCTCTCTTCGAGCTCTTCCATGCGCTCCTGCAGGCGCGCATCGGCATCAATCAGTCCTTCAGCAGCATCACCCATGTAGCTATCCAGTATACGACCAGCGACGCTGCGCGTGCGTCAACCGATCGCGATCGCTCGCCGGACGTGCTGGAGGCAGCAACTGCCGCGCTTCCGGCGACTCGATGCCGCACACGGATGACAACAGATAGAGTTGCAGTAACCGAAGCGTCGTGGACGGAGCCGTGCCAGTCCCAGTTACCTTTCATCCGGCGGTCACCGAGTGGTTCGACGGGGCGTTCGATCGCCCCACGCGTCCCCAGCGACAGGGCTGGCCGGTCATCGCCCGCGGCGAGTCGACGCTGATCCTCGCGCCGACGGGCACGGGCAAGACGCTGACCGCCTTCCTGTGGTGCCTCAACCGGCTCATGTTCGAGCCCGAACCGCCAAAGACGGGGCGCTGCCGCGTCCTGTACATCTCGCCCCTGAAGGCGCTGGCCGTGGATGTCGAGCGCAATCTGCGGGCGCCGCTCGCGGGCATCGCCAGCCTGGCCCGGGCGCGCGGCGACGACTTCCGCGTCCCGACGATGGCCCTCAGGACGGGAGACACGCCGGCGTCGGACCGCGCGCGATTTCAGCGTGAGCCGGCCGACATCCTGATCACGACGCCGGAATCGCTCTTCCTCCTCCTCACCTCGAATGCCCGCGAACGTCTGCGGACCATCGAGACGGTGATCGTCGACGAGATCCACGCGCTCGTGTCCACCAAGCGTGGCGCGCATCTCGCGCTCTCGCTCGAGCGGCTCGAGCACCTGCTCGCCCGCCCCGCCCAGCGCATCGGCCTCTCGGCCACTCAGCGCAACCTCGACGAGATTGCACGATTTCTCGGCGGCGCCGTTCCCGCGACCCGGAGGGCAGGCGCCACGCGCCCGCGCAAGGCCGCCTCGGCAGCGGCGGATCTCCATGCGGAGTTCGCCGGTTCGGCAACCGACCGCTATCGCCCGGTCACCATCGTCGACGCGCGCGAACCGAAGAAGCTCTCGATTGTCGTGGAAGTGCCGATGGCTGACATGGCCAGGGCCGGCATGCCGGTCGAGCAGCCGGGCGCCAACCCCGAGCGCGCGGGGGTGCAGACGATCTGGACGTCCATTCACCCGCGTCTGCTCGAACTGGTGCGGTCCCATCGGTCGACGCTGCTCTTCGCCAACAGCCGCCGCCTCGCCGAACGGCTCGCGGCGGCGATCAACGAGCTGGCGGGCGAGACGCTCGTCCGCGCCCATCACGGGTCGCTCGCCCGCGCACAGCGGACCGAGATCGAAGAACTGCTGAAGGAAGGACGTCTGCGGGGGCTCGTCGCCACGTCGTCGCTCGAGCTGGGCATCGACATGGGCGCGATCGATCTCGTCGTGCAGATCGAGGCGCCGCCGTCGGTCGCAAGCGGACTGCAGCGGATCGGCCGCTCCGGCCACCGCGTGGACGAGACGAGCGCCGGCATCATCTTCCCGAAATTCCGCGGCGACCTGCTGGCCGCCGCAGCCGTCACCGGCGCGATGACACGCGGCCTCGTCGAACCCTCGCGCTACCCGCGCAATCCGCTCGACGTGCTCGCGCAGCAGATGGTCGCCGTGGCGTCGATGGACCAGTGGACGGTCGACGAGCTCTACGCGCTCGTGCGCGGTGCGGCTCCGTTCGCGGATCTCAGCCGTCGCGTGTTCGACGGCGTCCTCGACATGCTCTCGGGACGCTATCCCTCGGACGAGTTCGCCGAGCTCCGGCCGCGGGTCACCTGGGATCGCGTCAACGGCGTCGTGACGGGCCGGCAGGGCGCACGGCGCGTCGCCATTGCCAATGCCGGCACGATTCCGGACCGCGGACTCTACGGCGTCTTTCTCGCCGGCGCCGAGCGGGACACGGCGCGCGTGGGCGAGCTCGACGAGGAGATGGTCTTCGAGGCCCGCGCGGGAGAGACCTTCGTGCTGGGCGCCTCGACATGGCGCATCGAACAGATCACGCACGACCGAGTGCTCGTCTCGCCGGCGCCCGGCGAGCCGGGCAAGATGCCGTTCTGGAAGGGGGAGGGACCTGGCCGCCCGATCGAGCTGGGGATGGCCATCGGCAAGCTCACGCGCGATCTGCGCAAGGCCGATCCGCCCGAGGCCATCGATCGGCTGGCCGCCGACCACGGTCTCGACCGCATCGCGGCCGCAAACCTCCTCCAGTATCTCGAGGATCAGCACCGTGCCGTCGAGGTCGTTCCCGACGATCGCACCATCCTCGTCGAGCGATCCGCCGACGAGCTCGGCGACTGGCGCCTGTCGGTGCTCACGCCCTTTGGCAGCCGCGTCCACGCGCCCTGGGCCATGGCCGCCACGGCTCGCCTCCGCGACGAGCGCGGCCTCGACGCGGAGGTGATGTGGAGCGACGACGGGTTCGTGGTGAGGATACCGGAGGGCGACGAGCCGCCGGACACCGCATTCCTGATTCCGGATCCCGACGAGGTCGAGCGCCTCGTCGTCCGGCAGCTCGGATCCACGGCGATGTTTGCCGCACGCTTTCGCGAAGCCGCCGGCCGCGCCCTGCTGCTGCCCCGACGACGTCCCGGCATGCGGGCGCCGCTGTGGCAGCTGCGCAAGCGCGCGGCGGACCTGCTCGCCGTGGCCGCACGCTTCGGCTCCTTCCCCATCGTCCTCGAGACCTATCGCGAGTGCCTGCGCGACATCTTCGATCTCCCGGCACTGGTGGACCTCATGACCCGCGTGCGGAGCCGCAGCATCCGCGTCTCGACGGTCGATGTCCGCACGCCGTCGCCCTTTGCCGCGTCGCTCCTCTTCGGCTACGTGGCCAACTACCTGTACGACGGCGACGCGCCGCTCGCCGAGCGCCGGGCGCAGGCCCTCTCGGTGGACCAGGCGCAGCTGGCCGAGCTCATCGGCGAGGGCGAGCTGCGCGAGCTGGTAGACCCCGCCGCGCTCGACGCGATCGAAGCCGACCTGCAATGCCTGTCCGACCGCCTGCACGCCCGCAGCACCGACGCGGTGCACGATCTCCTGCTGCGCCTTGGCGACCTCTCGGACGCGGAAGTCCGCCAGCGATCGGCGCCAGGCGTTGGCGATGCGGCCATCACCGAGCTCGTCGCGAGCCGCCGGGCGATCGGCATCCGGGTGGCCGGCGAGGTGCGGCTCATTGCCGCGGAGGACGCGGCGCGCTACCGTGATGGCCTGGGCACGCCCGTTCCAGACGGACTGCCCGAGGCATTCCTGGAGCCTGCCGCCGACGCCTCCGGCGATCTCGTCCGGCGGTACGC
This sequence comes from uncultured Bifidobacteriaceae bacterium, assembly GCA_964543955.1. Taxonomy (GTDB): domain Bacteria; phylum Acidobacteriota; class Vicinamibacteria; order Vicinamibacterales; family UBA2999; genus VFZN01. Next base: position 20,171 of record CAZJBN010000055.1, on the reverse strand, counting down.
GCGCACGCATGGTCCCTTCACACCGGCCGATGTCGCGACGCGCCTCGGCATGAGCACGAGCGCGGTCGTGGCCACCCTTCGGCGCCTGGCCGCGACGGGCCGGCTCATCGAGGGCGAGTACCGTCCGGGAGGCCACGGCCGGGAATGGTGCGACGCCGAGGTGCTCGGCCGGCTGAGGCGGCGCTCGCTGGCCGCACTTCGCCAGCAGGTCGAACCGGTCGACCCGCACGTGCTCGGACGATTCCTGGTCTCGTGGCACGGGCTGACGCGGCCTCGGCCGGGACTTGACGCGCTGTTGGACGCCGTCGAACAGCTGCAGGGCGTGCCACTGGTCGCATCCACGCTCGAGCGCGACGTGCTGCCCTCGCGCATCGACGGCTACTCGCCTGCGCTCCTCGACACGCTCCTCTCGGCAGGCGAGGTGGTGTGGAAGGGCATCGAGCCCCTCGGCGAGCGGGATGGACGCGTGGCGTTGTACCTGACGGACCACGCCGCGGCCCTGATGCCCGCGGGAGACGCGGGGGCCAGCGAGGGCCTCGACTCGCGGGAAGCGCGGATTGTCGCGTGGCTGAGCGCGCACGGAGCGTCGTTCTTCGGCGTCCTGCACGAGGCGGCGGGCGGTGGATTTCCGCAGGAGACGGTGGATGCGCTCTGGTCGCTCGCCTGGAAGGGCCTCGTGACCAACGACACCCTGCATCCGCTCCGCGCTTACACGACGGGGCCCGATCGATCGCGGCGGACGTCGCGGGCCACGGCGTTCAGATCCCGGCGCCTCGTTCCGCCGTCGGCCGAGGGGCGGTGGTCGCTCATCGGCGTGGCTGCACGCGCCAACCCGACGGCGTGGGCCGCCGCCATGGCCGAACAGCTGCTCGTCCGCCACGGCATCGTCACGCGCGAGGTCGCGAATGTCGAATCGCTCCCCGGCGGCTTTGGCGCGGTCTACCCCGTGTTGAAGCGGCTCGAGGAAACGGGGCGAGTCCGGCGCGGGTACTTCGTGGCCGGACTGGGCGCCGCGCAATTCGCGCGGCCGGGCGCCGTGGACCTCCTGCGGGCGGAGCGCGACGTCGAATCGGAGCCGCAGATCGCCACGCTGGCGGCGACCGATCCGGCCAATCCGTGCGGCGCGGTGATCGAGTGGCCCATATGGTCGGACCGGGTCCCGCAGCGCGCGACGCGATCGGCGGGCGCGCGCGTCGTGCTGGTCGACGGACACGCCGTTGCCTGGATTGCCCGCGGGGACCGCCAGCTGCTCGTGCGCCTCCCGGACGACGAGCCCGCACGATCGCGGGCAGGGCGCGCACTGGCGTCCGAACTGGTGCGCCTGGCGCGGCTGGCGCCCGAAGGCCGGCGCGGTTGGCTCGTGGCGGAGATCAACGGCGCGCCAGCCGGCCAGTCGCCGGCGGCCGCCTACCTGCTCGACGCGGGATTCACGACCACGAGCGGCGGGCTCCAGTTGCGCGTGCCGCGGACGCTGGCCGCTGCCGCCGTGGCTTGCGGGGACACTGAACGATGAGGATGCTGGCACACGGGGTTCAAAGCGCGGAGGGTTCGAGCACGAGCGCAGGCGGGTCTTCGGTTCAGCACGAGCGCACGGCGGGTCGTCAGTTCAGAGCACGAGCGCAGGGCGGGTCTTCAGACCCGCCTGAGGGGTGCGCGAAGCACCGGGGAGATTCTATTCGCGTGTGCGAATTCGGTGCGGGTGCGCGTAGACGTTGAACGACTCTCCCCGCGCGAAGCCGCAGAGCGTGATGCCCGATTGTTCGGCGAGGTCGACGGCGAGGCTCGATGGGGCGGAGACGGCCGAGACGAGGGGAATGCCTGCGAGGAGGGCCTTCTGCACCAGCTCGAACGACGTGCGGCCCGAGACCTGCAGCATGGTCTGGTCGAGCGGGAGCCGGCCATCGAGCAGCATGCGGCCGACAATCTTGTCGAGCGCGTTGTGCCGCCCCACGTCTTCGGCCACGACCATGAGCCGGCCCTCGAGGTCGAAGAGCCCGGAGGCGTGCAGGCCACCGGTCGCGTCGAACACGCGCTGGGCGGCGCGGAGCCGGTCCGGCAGCGCGGCCACGGTCGCGGCTGGCACGGTCCAGGCGCCGCCGACCGCCTCCACGCGCGCGCGCAGCGAATCAATCGTCAGGCGCCCGCACAGCCCGCACGAGGCCGTCATCATCACCTGGCGGCGGCCGGCAAGCCGGGCATCGAGGCGGGTCTCCGCCTCGCCGAGCACCGTCACGCCGATCACGTTGCCGCGCGCCTCGTCGGTGACGTCCGCGCAGTACTCGATGAGCCCAATCTCGTCCTCACCGCGGACGACGTCCTCGGCCAGGAGGAAGCCGGCGGCAAGGTCGCGGTCGGCGCCGGGCGTGCGCATGATCACCGCGAACGGCGACCCGTTGACGCGAACCTCCATCGGCTCTTCGATGGCGATACGGTCCTCGGCCGGTCCCCCGTTGGGCCCGACACGGACGGTCCGCACTTCGCGCACGCCGGTCATGGGGAAGTATTGCACAGGGGTTCGAAGCACGACGGTTCGAAGCACGGTAGGATCGTCGGATGGCCGAGACCTTTTCCTTCGACGTCACCTCCACCATCGACATGCAGGAGCTCGACAACGCCGTGAACCAGACTCGCAAGGAGCTGGCGCAGCGGTACGATTTCAAGGGGTCGCCGGCGGCGATCGACGTGGACGCAAAGGCCGGCACGCTCACCGTCACGGCCGAGGACAACTTCAAGCTCGAGGCGGTCTGGGAAATCCTGGCATCGAAGCTCGTGCGGCGGAACGTGCCGGTCAAGAACCTGAAGCGCGGCGAGGTGGAAGCGGCTTCCGGCGGGACCGTGCGGCAGGTCGTGACCCTGCAGCAGGGCGTTCCCACCGAGGCGGCGCGCGAGATCGTCAAGCACCTCAAGGACCTCAAGCTGAAGAGGGTCCAGGCGGCCATCCAGGGCGATCAGCTGCGTGTCTCGTCGGCGTCGAAGGACGATCTGCAGGCGGCGATGGGTGCCTTGCGCGCCAGAGACTTCGGCATCGCGCTGCAGTTCGGCAACTATCGGTGAGCGAGCCGCGAGGGCGCCACGCGGCGGAATTTCATCGAAGAAAATCGGCCGCCGCGCGGATGTCCGTACAATAGCTGTGGCACGTTTCCACCCGGCCGGTATTCCGGTCTCCGTTCAAGAAAGGACCGTTCGTGATCGCACTTCGCAGACTCGTCGTGTGTGCCGTCGGCGCCCTGGCCCTCTGTGCGGCCGTCGGGCTCCGCGCCCAGACCGCGCCCGCCGCCCCCACCGGGCTCACCTATCAGGTGAGCGGAGACACCGTCTGGCTGAACTGGATCAACAGCCCAGGCGCCGTGTCGTTCTACCGCCTCGAGGCGGGGGGCAGCCCCGGAACCACGTTCTTCACCTGGGACAGCAGCCATCTCGCCGATCCGAACCGCCTGCCCCAGCTGCTCGCGCAGTTCGCGACCTCCGGCGTCGGTCCCGGCGTCTACTACGTGCGCGTCAAGGCCGTGAACGGCGCGGGCGTGAGCGCGCCGTCGAACGAGGTGGCCGTGCCCGTGACCGCAGGCTGCCAGGCGCCCGGCGCGCCGACCGATCTCGCGGCCATTACGCGCGACCTGTCGGTCATTGGCCGCGGCGCCACGGCACTGCTGGCGTGGAACGCGGGGAACGGCGGCCGGCCGTCGACCTACACGCTGCACGCCAGCCTGACGCCCGGCGGTCCGCCGGTCGTCGCCTTCGTGACGCCGTTCGCGTACCTGAACGTCTACGACGTACCGGCCGGGACGTACTACGTCCGCGTCCATGCGAACACGCCCTGTGGCACGAGCGGCGCCTCGCCGGAAGTCGTGGTGACCGCGCCGAGTGAGTCGCCGGCGCGCCTGCCGAACGCCGACACGGGACGCCTTCCGTGGTTTGCCGTCAGCGACTTCGTCAACCTCGTGGGCGCCGAAGCCCAGGCACTCGGCTACATGCACCACAGCCGCTCGTGCCCGAGCCGTCCCGGGTTCTCCGACAGCGACATCGAGGCACGCAAGACGCAGCGCAATGCCTATATCGACCACATGGTGAGCCGCCTGCGGCTGCTCGACCAGCGCTTCGGCTACAACGCCAAGCCAACGCGTAACCCCGCCATCGTGGCCGGCGACGAGATTGCGTATCACTGGGGCAGCGACGATCCCGAGGGATCGCCCAACGTGTACCTGATCGACACGCTCGGCGGCCACTGCACGTTCGGAAACGAGACGGTCACGTTCCGGCCGTTCTTCGACGAGTACGGCAAGTGGACCGCGGCCGGAGCGTTCTGAAGCGCTGGTAGAGGCGACCCTTCACTCGTGGAGGCGACCGCGACCCTTCACTCGTGGAGGCGACCCTTCAGGGTCGCCTGAACGGTCCAAGAATCGAAACGCCCGGCCCCTGTCGAAGGGGAGCCGGGCGTTTTCGGGTCTTGCCAGCCGCGCCTGGATTCAGGCCAGCCGCATCACGCTATTCGACGTATGAGTAGCCGCAGTTCTCGCAGACCCACATGCGGCCCTGCTTGTACATGTTGTAGCCGCACTGCGGGCAGATGCGGTACTCGCGGCCTTCCTTGTCGACGAGCTTCTTCTCCTCGCCGTCCTTCTCGTCCGCGAACGGATCCTTGGGCTCTTCCTTGGGCTTCTGCTCAGGCTGCTGAGCGAGTGCGGGGGCGACGGCGAGGCCGATAGCGGCGGCGAAGATAGCGGATCCACGAAGAAAGCTGCGACGATCGAGATTCCTGCCAGGCTCGGTGTCGAACATGTGACGCTGTCTCCCGGGAGCATGCCGAAGTACCGAAAAAACCCGGGTGGGACGCCGCGGCTCACCTGAAGCGGCCCACCCGGTGCTTCCCCTCTGTCGTTGTCCAGCGAGGATACGACAAACACATTTCGAGGTTGTAATCCTTTGTCATCTCCAGGCACGGGTGTGGCTGGAGATGAAGATCCCGCGCGGCGGAGCTGAAGCTCCGCCCTACTACTCCTACTCCAGCATCAGCGGCGCCGTGCGCTCCTCGTCGGTCACGAGGAGCTGCGGATGGGCGGTGAGAAGCCGCACGCATGCGTTCCATCTGAGCCTGGCATCATCGTTGTCCGTCGGACGGACGCCTTCGGCCTTCTCGAACCAGCGCATGGCTTCGCGGATCCAGTCCCCGGCGGGCAGCGACCGGCCCGGCCCTCCGCGTTCGAGCAGCGCGCGCGCGCGGCGTTCGGCGATGAGCCCGGCGTAGTAGGCCCGTTCGTACTCCGAATCGAGCCGTGCGACCAGCTCCTGGGCGCGGGTCACGACCCGGGGATCGTGGTGGCGGAACCGGTCGGTCAACGCGAGGATCAAGGTCACGAGCGCGACCCGGTTGGAGGGATTGGCCGCCAGCACGTCCTCGCAGATGCTCTCGGCCTGTTCGGGCTCGTTCAACAACCGATACCGCTCGGCCTTGGCCAGCGCCGAGGGAATCGCCGCGGTGGAGAGTGGTTTCAGCTGGTACATCGCCTCCTCCGTGTCCCAGGCGACCCCTGAAGGGTCGCCTCTACAGGCCCTCGAACGCCGTGCTCATCCCGCGATCATCCTCAGCAGCCGTGTGACGGGATCGTAGAAGCGGTCCACGACCCGCTCCTTCAACGGGATGATGGCGTTGTCGGTGATGTGGATGTGCTCGGGACACACCGTCGTGCAGCACTTGGTGATGTTGCAGTAGCCGATGCCATTTCTGTCCTTCAGGTCCTCGAGCCGGTCGTCGCGGTCGAGCGGGTGCATCTCGAGCGCCGCCGTGTAGACGAAGTAGCGCGGGCCGATGAACGCCGCGTGCTTGTCGTGATCGCGC
>CAZJBN010000055.1:12619-14328 GCA_964543955.1 uncultured Bifidobacteriaceae bacterium | reverse complement strand
ACGTCCTGGCACAGGAAACACTCGATGCACTTCCTGAACTCCTGGATCCGGTCGATGTCGCGCTGCGCCATCCGCCAGGTCCCGTCCGGCGCGTCGGCCGGGCGCGGCCGGAACCGGCGAAGGCCCTTCTTGACGTCGAAGTTCCACGACACGTCGGTGACGAGGTCCCTGATGAGCGGGAAGGTCCGCATCGGCTCGATCGTGACGGGCTGATCCAGGTCCAGCGTGTTGAGCCGCGTCATGCACATGAGTTTCGGACGGCCATTGATCTCCGCCGAGCACGACCCGCACTTTCCGGCCTTGCAGTTCCACCGGCATGCCAGGTCCGGCGCCTGCTCGGCCTGGATCCTGTGCACCGCGTCCAGCACGACCATCCCGTCGGAGTACTCGGTACGGTAGTCCTTGAAGCCCCCGCTCCCGGCAGGCTCACTCCGCCAGATCCGAAACGTCGCTTGTGCCATGTCAGGTATCTCTCGCCACTCGCACTCGGCATTCTCACTCGGCCACTCAGCACCCGAGCACTCCGGGCACCTGCGCACCGGGCACCCTGGCCACCCCGGGGCACTTGAGCACCCGGGCACCTGAGCACTCCGGGCACCCGGGCACCCGGGCACCCGGGCACCCGGGCACCCGGGCACCTGAGCACCCTGTTATTGAGCCTGCTCCTCAATCACTTTCTTCAACTCCTCCGGCATCTCCGGCACCGGCACACGCGCCACGTGCATGGTGCCGTCGGGCGTGCGGCGGATGGCGATGTTGACCGAACCGAACTCGGCGCTCTTCTCCGGATAGTCCTCACGGAAATGGCCGCCTCGGCTCTCCCGCCTCTCGAGCGCCGACCTGGCAATGGCCTCGGACACGTCCAGCAGGTTCTGCAGGTCCAGGCTGGTGTGCCATCCGCCGTTGTACTCCCGATGGCCGTCGACGCCCGTCCGCACGGCGCGCTCGCGAAGGCGTGCGATCGTCTCGAGCGCCTCGCGCATCTCGGGCTCGGTCCGCACGATGCCGACGAGGGCCTGCATGGCCTCCTGGAGATCCTGCTGGACCTTGTAGGGGTTCTCGCCCGACGATCCCCGCTCGAACGGCTCGAGCGCGGACCTCATCGCGCGCTCGACGGCCGAGCCGTCCACGCGCCCCGCGGTGTGCGCGCGCGCATAGGCGGCGGCGTACTCCCCGGCGCGCTTGCCGAACACGATGATGTCCGAGAGCGAGTTGCCGCCGAGGCGATTGGCGCCGTTGATGCCGGCCGCGCACTCGCCCGCCGCGAACAGTCCCGGAACCGTGGACTCCTGGGTGTCGCCGTCCACGCGAATGCCGCCCATGATGTAGTGCGTGGTCGGACCGACCTCCATGGGCGTGGTCGTGATGTCCAGGTCGGCGAGCTCCTTGAACTGGTGGTACATGCTCGGGAGCTTGCGCCTGATGTGCTCGGCAGCGTTCGGCAGCCGCTCCTTGATCCACGCGATGTCGAGGAACACGCCGCCGTGCGGGCTCCCCCGCCCGGCCTTGACCTCCCGGTTGATGCACCGTGCCACGTGGTCGCGCGTCAGCAGCTCCGGCGGGCGCCGCGCGCTCTTGTCGCCCTGGACGTACCGCCAGCCCTCGTCGGGGTCCGACGCCGTCTGGGGCTTGTAGTTGTCGGGGATGTCGTCGAACATGAAGCGCCGGCCCTCGCTGTTCCTGAGGACCCCGCCCTCGCCGCGCACGCC
>CAZJBN010000055.1:10920-12609 GCA_964543955.1 uncultured Bifidobacteriaceae bacterium | reverse complement strand
CCCTCGGTGACGAGGATGCCCTTGACGCTCGGCGGCCAGACCATGCCGGTCGGGTGGAACTGCACGAACTCCATGTCGATGAGCTCGGCGCCGGCCCGGCAGGCGAGCGCGTGGCCATCGCCCGTGCCCTCCCAGCTGTTGCTCGTCACCTGGAACGCCCGCCCGATGCCGCCCGTCGCCAGGACGATGGCCCTGGTCGAGAACGTGTGGAATCGGCCTCGCTCCCGATCGTAGGCGAGGACGCCGGCCGCGCGTCCCTCGTCGAGGAGGATCTCGATGACGGTGTGCTCCATGTGGACCGTCACGCCCAGGTGGATCGCGTGGTCCTGCAGCGTGCGAATGAGCTCCAGCCCCGTGCGATCGCCCACGTGCGCGAGCCGCGGATAACGGTGGCCCCCGAAATTCCGCTGCAGGATGCGCCCGTCCGGCGTCCGGTCGAACACCGCGCCGTACTGCTCCAGTTCGCGAACGCGCTCCGGCGCCTCCTTCGCGTGCAGTTCGGCCATCCGCCAGTTGTTGACGTACTGGCCGCCGCGCATCGTGTCCGCGAAATGCACCTTCCAGTTGTCGCGGTCGTCCACGTTGGCCAGGGCCGCGGCAATCCCGCCTTCGGCCATGACCGTGTGCGCCTTGCCGAGCAGCGACTTGCAGATGAGGCCGACCGAGACACCGCTGCCGGCCGCTTCGATGGCGGCGCGCAGCCCCGCGCCGCCCGCCCCCACGATCAGGACGTCATATGCATGACTCTGCGTGGACGCCATCAGATGAGCCTCGGATCGCTGATGACACCCATGGAGCCCAGTCGGATGTAGACATCGGTCAGCATGACCGAGAACAGACTGCACCACGCGAAGAGCTGGTGGCGGCCGTTCAATCCGGACACGCACGCGTAGGCCATGTCACACACCGGCGACTTGGACACCTCCTTCATACGTCCGCCGACCACGTGCCGGAGCACGTGGCAGCCCCACGTGTAGCAGGCCAGCAGGACGACATTGGCGGCCATGATGAGCGTGCCGAGGCCGATGCCGAACTCACGCGCGCCAGTGGCCGGATTGGTGAACCACAGAGCCAGCCACACGTCGTAGGAGAGAAAGGCGATGAAGACGACCGCCACCCACATGAAGAAGCGATGCACGTTCTGCAGGATCAGCGGAAACGAGTGCTCGCCCCGATACCCTTTTCGCGGCTCGCCGACCGCACAAGCCGGCGGATCGGCCCAGAACGCCTTGTAGTAGGCGCCTCGGTAGTAGTAGCAGGTGAAGCGGAAGAGCGCCGGGAACGGCAGGATGATGAGCGCGGGCGAGAACGGAAGGATGGCAGGCCACCATGCCGGCTTCGGCCCGAACCAGGCATGCGGCGAAGCGCCGAAGACCTCGGGCGAGTAGAACGGCGACAGGTAAGGACCCCACGTATAGTGCGTCCCCTGAAACGCCGCCCAGGTCGCGTAGACGAGAAACACCGACAACACCAGGAACACGACGAGCGGGGCCGTCCACCATGCGTCGCGACGGGACGTAACCCCGAAGCCACGCTGGACGGCCGTCACCGGAATCACCTGCATGAATCCGCCTCCGGACCGGGATGAACACGCCGAATTGACGCGCTAACCATAGCCCCAAGGGTGATCGCGTGTAAAGGCACTTGCGGACACAGATGACGCAGATAGACACAGATGCGCAGATAGAC
>CAZJBN010000055.1:4001-10820 GCA_964543955.1 uncultured Bifidobacteriaceae bacterium | reverse complement strand
GTAAAGGCACTTGCGGACACAGATGACGCAGATAGACACAGATGCGCAGATAGACGCAGAGACGCAGATAGACGCAGAGACGCAGATAGACGCAGAGGCGCAGGAGGGACGCAGAGGCACACGAGGGACGCAGAGGCGCACGAGGGACGCAGAGGCGCACGAGGGACGCAGAGGCGCAAAGGGATATCCGTCATCCGAGCCCGTCGAACCGTCCCGTGGCTGGTGTCGCCCTGTGTGAGAGTGCTCCTGTGCCCGTCTATGAATCTGTTCGTCTGCGAATCTGTGTTCGCCTGTGAATCTGTGTTCGCCTGTGAATCTGTGTTCGCCTGTGAATCTGTGTTTGCCTGTGAATCTGTGTTTGCCTGTGAATCTGTGTTCGTCTGCGAATCTGCGTCCGTCTGCGAATCTGTGTCACAGCCACCGCAGCGGGGGCGGTCAGGCGTTCCTGAGAAACGTCGCGGTCTCGTGGAAGAACCGACGCAGGACCGACACGACATCGGCCGGAAGATCGGCCGTGTCGAGCGCGGTGTCCATGAGCGCAACCCATCGGTCACGCGCAGGCCCATCGAGTCGGAACGGCGCATGGCGCATGCGGAGCCGCGGATGCCCGCGCTGCTCCACGTAACGCGGCGGCCCGCCGAACCGGCCGATCAGGAAGTCCCGGAGGCGTTCCTCCGCACCGTGCAGGTCGTCGGAGGGATACATCCGACCGAGAATGTCGTCCCCCGGCACCTGCGCATAGAACGCCCGCACCAGGCGCGCGAAGCCGTCCTCACCGATTGCCGCGTACACCGCCCCTTCGTCCATCCCCGCCACGTCGTCCATCGGCCAATTGTAGCGGCCGACCGGGCCGACCGGCCTGTCACCGCGTCATGGTCAGTCCATCCGCATACTATGATTCGAACCATGAGCGACGACGCCCCGAAGAGCGCACTCGAAATCGCGATGGCCCGCCTCCGGCAGAAGGATGCCGAGAGCGGCGAGACCGAAACGCCTCTGACCGACGCGCAGAAGGCGGCGATTGGCGAGGCGCGCCAGGCCGCGGCCGCCAGGCTCGCCCAGGAGGAGATCCTGTACAAGGCGTCGCTGACCCAGACCTTCGACCCCGAGGCCCGGACGAAGCTGCAGGAGAACTACCGCCGCGACGTGCAGCGCATCACCGACGACCGCGACAGGAAGGTCGGCAAGATCCGCGCCGGCCGCGCCTGACTCCCATCGCAAGTCCGTCCGGACGCAGTTCGCATACCGACGCGGTTCCGCCCGCCTCCCGACGCTATCGAAAGAGACTTCGCACCACGAACCAGACGTTTGCCGGGCGTTCGGCGAGCCGGCGCATGTACCACGGGAACCAGTACGCTCCGTACGCGATGAGCACCCGCACCACCGCGCCGTCCTTTGCCAGCCGGAGCTGTTCCTCCCGCTGGATCCCGTAGAGCATGTGGAACTCGTACGCGGACGCCGGCACGCCGGTCGTCGACGCGCCTTCGCGGATTCTGGCGATGAGACCGACATCGTGCGTGCCGAAGACGACCCGGGGCTTCAGGGGGCCCGACGCGGCCGCCACCATCGTCTGCGCGAGCGACAGATATCGATCGTCGACCTCCCGCTTCTCCGCGAACGCCACGGCCGGCGGCTCGTTATAGGCGCCCTTGACCAGCCGGACACCGATGCCGCGCGCCAGGAGATCCTCCAGATCGGCCGGCGTGCGCCGCAGGTAGGCCTGCAGGCAGACGCCGACCGGCGCCTCTTCGCGAAGTGCCCGCACCGTCGCCAGCGTCTGATCGACGTACGACGATTGCTCCATGTCCACCCAGAGGTAGCTGCCCGCCGACTGCGCCTCGCGTGTGAGCGCGCGGGCGTGCCGCAGGGCGAGGAGACGATCGATGTCCAGGCCGAGTTGCGTGAGCTTGATCGACGGCTCGCAGGACCGGCCGCCGGACGACGCGCGGGGAATCGCGTCGAGGTAGTGGCTGGCCACGGCGTCGGCCTCGGCCTGGTCCTTCACGTTCTCGCCGAGCCGTGTGAACACCGTCTCCACGTTCAGCGCGGCCATCGCGCGCGCGGCTTCCAGCATGTCCTCGAAGCGCTCGCCCGGCATGAAGCGCGAGACGGCACGTCGCGCGAAGGGCAGCGTCGTGCCGTGCTCGCGCAGCCACCGGCTGTCGGACGCCTTGAGGAGCAGCGAACGGGCAATGCTCACGAGGGCTGATTCTCCGTCATCGCGAGAGGCATGTGAAGGGGTTGCCCGGCGCCGGCTGGAATGTTTCTTGTAGTCTGCGGCCCGGGGAGAGTGTGCATGGTCTCATCGAGTGGACACACGGCCGTCCGCATCGTCGTCTTGTCGGTGGTCCTGCTCGGGGGCCTGTCCTCCACGGCACGCGCGCAGTCCTCCATCGGCTTCACCGGCGGAGGGTCGATCGACCCCGAGCAGGTCTACGTCGGCGTGTTCTGGCAATCTCCGGACATCGGCGGCCGGTTCCGTCTGCGTTCGGGCATCGACGGCGGCTTCGGCAACGACATCAGGCTGGCGACCATCAACGTGGACTTCATCTACCTGTTTCCGCTGGGACAAGGCCCGTGGAATTTCGTGACGGGTGGCGGCCCGGCCGTCGTGCTGTGGCGTCCAGCCGACGACGCCTTCGATATCGGGACCGAGGTCACCGCCGGCGGGAGCTATCTCTTCGGCTTCTCACACGACGGCGGCTTCTTCACCGAGTTCCGAATCGGGGGCGGCAACGTGCCCAATCTGAAGATCGGAGCGGGGTGGGCAGTCAGATTGAGGTAAGCCCACATCTGGCGATCTGGCGATGTCGCGATCTGAAGATCGATCTCCAGATCACCACGTCACCAGATCACGAGATGTCAGGCACCAGCCTCAATTCCCTGTCTTGGCCGGCCACGGCGTGCCCTGACGAGGAGCGGTGACCGGGCCCACGCCCTTCATGACGAACTTCTGCAGGCGCTTGCCGGTGTAGGTCTCGGTCGTGTAGATGTTGCCCTTCGAGTCGGTCGCGATGCTGTGCACGCCGAAGAACTGCCCCGGCTGGCGACCGCCCTGTCCGAATGCGGTCAGCATCTCCATCGACTGCCGGTCGAAGACGTAGACGTGCTCGTTGGCGCCGTCGGCCATGTACAGGAACTGCTGCTGTGGGTCCTTCGAGAAGGCGATGTCCCACACCGAGCCGTCGCTGAGCGTCTGCTTCTCGACGAACACTTCCTTCACGAACTTACCGTCCTTCGTGAAGATCTGCAGGCGGTCGTTCGGGCGATCGCAGACGTAGACGAAGCCGTCGTTGGACATGTCGGCGCAGTGCACCGGGTTCCTGAACTGCCTGGCCACCGGCTCGCTGGGGTTGTAGCGGCCGATGGGCGTATCGTCCGGCTTCTCGCCGTAGGCGCCCCAGAACCGCTTGACCTGGCCGGAGTCCATGTCGATGACGGCGACGCGCTTGTTCAGGTAGCCGTCGGCGAGGTACGCCTCGTTGGCTTTCGGATCGATGAAGATCTTGGCGACGCGGCCGAAGTTCTCCATGTCGAAGCTGTTGGGCACGAAGGTCGGCTTCTCGTTCGGCGACTTGGGGTCGCGACGCGCGCCGGACTTGCCGAACTGCGCCACGAACTTGCCGTCGCGCGTGAACTTGAGCACGTGTGCATCGGGACCGCCGTTGCCGCCAATCCAGACGAAGCCCTTGTGGTCGACCGCGATGCCGTGATTCGACTCCGGCCAATCGTAACCTTCGCCGTCGCCGCCCCACTGCCCGACCAGATTTCCGGCCTGGTCGAACTCGAGCACCGGCGGCGCCGAGAGGCAGCATTCGCTCACGCGCGGGGCATTGGCGCCGCCCGGGAGCGCCAGCTCCGTGCGATCCAGGTTGCCGGGGTCGTTGCCGCGGTGGACCACCCAGACGTGATCCCGGTCGTCCACCGTCACCCCGATGGTCATGCCCATCACCCAGTTGTTGGGCATCGGCCTGGGCCAGAAGGGATCGACCTCGAATATCGGGGCCTGCTTCGCCTGGGCCACCGTCCGCTCGATCATCGCCTGCCCGACGCCGAGCCCGATGACGGCCACACACAGGGCCGACCACACTACCTTCCGTGACTTCAGCACACGCGCCATCCTCGCCTCCCCTCAGAAGCTGGCCGAGTATACAACGTCAGGGCCGCGACACCAGCCGGATCGGCATCACCCCGTGCTACGCTCGGTCGATCCATGCGCACTCCGGTTCCGACGCCCGTGTCGACGGCCTCGCTCGTCGCCGCGGTCCTTGCCCTGTTCCTGGCCGGTCAGGCCGGCCCGTCCGCCCACGAAGTGCCGAACGAGGTCACGGTCCTCGCCTTCCTCCGGCCCGAAGGCGAGACGCTGCGCTTCCTGGTCCGGGCGCCCATGGTCTCGCTCCGTGACATCAGCGTGCCGGTCACGGGTCCGGGCTACCTGGACATCGCCGCCGCCGAGCCGGCGCTCCGCGACGCGGCAGGCCTCTGGATCGCCGACTTCGTCGAGTTGTACGAGAACGGCGTCCGGCTCGAGCGGCCGAGTGTGACCGCGGTCCGCGTGGACCTGCCATCCGACCGCTCCTTCGAGTCATTCGAGCGGGCGATGGCCAACATCCACAGCCCGCCGCTGCCGAACGACACCAACATCTTCTGGGAGCAGGGCGTGCTCGACGTCCTGTTCGAGTACCCGATCGCGTCGGATCAGTCGCGATTCGCGATTCACCCGGGGTTCACGCGTCTCGGCCTGCAGGTCAACGTGGGCCTGCGGTTCCTCGCGCCCGACAAGCCCGAACGGCTCTTCGACGTCCACGCCGAAGTCGGCGTCGTCCAGCTCGACCCGCGATGGCACCAGGCGGCGTGGCTCTTCGTCAAGGAAGGCTTCTGGCACATCCTCGACGGGACCGATCACCTGCTGTTCCTGTTGTGCCTCGTCATCCCGTTCCGGCGTTTCAGGCCGCTCGTCATCGTGGTCACGGCGTTCACCGTGGCCCATTCGATCACGCTCATCGCGTCAGCCTACGACCTGGCCCCGGGCGCGCTCTGGTTTCCGCCGCTCGTCGAGACCCTCATCGCCGCCTCCATCTTCTACATGGCGATCGAGAACATCATCGGGGCCGGCGTGTCGCGCCGGTGGGTGATGACCTTCGCGTTCGGGCTCGTCCACGGCTTCGGCTTCTCGTTCCTGCTGCGCGAGCGGCTGCAGTTCGCGGGCTCCCACCTGCTCTCGTCGCTGCTGGCGTTCAACGTCGGCGTCGAGCTCGGCCAGATCCTCGTGCTCGTGGTGCTCGTCCCGGCGCTCGGCTTCGTCTTCACGCGCGTCGTCGACGAGCGCCTGGGCGTCATCATCCTCTCGGCCATCGTCGCGCACACGGCGTGGCACTGGATGGTGGACCGATGGGAGAACCTGAGCCAGTTCCCGATTCCCGCGATCGATCTGCCCGCCCTGGCCAGCCTCATGCGCTGGACGATTGCCGCCATCGTCATCGGCGTGGCGCTCTGGTGGATCTCGGGTGCGGTCAAGCGATGGGAAGGGGTCACTTCTTCACATACTTCTTGACCGCCCTGGGACCGACCTCCGCGCCGTAGATGTTGCCGGCCGCGTCGACCGCCACACCTTCGGCCGCAAGCGTCCCGGTGGGACCCGGCGTGCCGTCGGCCTTCTTCAGCGTCGGCTTGCCGTCCACGACGGCAAAGGTCACGCCCTCGCCCGACGGATCCGGGATGAAGTACTGCACCTTGCCGTCACGCACGCTGCCGATGCGAATGCCGCGCTTCCACGCGCCGTGCGCCGGGTTGACCGATCCCGATTCGGAGTCCGCGCCGTAGAGCGTGTCATCGGGCGTGATGAAGATGCCGCTCAGCCGGCTGAACTGGTACATGGTGTCGAGCGTCTTGTAGGACTCGGCGTCGAGGATCTGAATACGGTTGTTCGATCGGTCGGCGACGAAGAGCCGCCCCCTGGAGTCGAAGGCCAGTCCGTGCGGCTGCATGAACTCACCCTGCGGTCCCGACCCCATCCTGCCGAACTCGCGGAGAAACTTGCCGTTCCTGTCGAAGCGAATCAGGCGGGCGGTGGCCGGCGGCTGGTTGCCGTGGCCCTCGGCCACGAGAATGTCGCCGTTCGGATAGGTGATGACGTCATTCGGCTGGTAGAACGAGGCCGGATCGGCCGGCTGGCCCGGCTGATTCCCACCCGGCTTGCCAAGCGTCATTAGAAGCTTGCCGTCGGGACTGAACTTGTAGACCTGATGTCCGATGACGGTGGCGGGCATCGGTGGAAGCGGCGCGTCGGGCTGGTTCGGTGGACGGCGCGGCAGGTTGTCCTGGCCATCGGTGACCCAGATGTTGCCGTCGCGATCGACGTGGATGCCGTGCGGGAAGACGAACATGCCCTTGCCGAAGCTCGCCAGGAGCGTGCCGTTCGCATCGAACTTCAGCACGATGTCGAGCGGCGAGGCTTCGCCCTTCGCGCGATCCCAGCACGAGTTGGCCCCGCAGCGCTCGGCCACCCAGATGGTCCTGCCGTCCTTGTCGATGTCCACGGCGCTCGTGGACCCCCACGTGCGGCCCGCGGGCATCTTGAAGTGATTCTCGATCGTCGTGAACGGGTTCGGCGCGTCGTTTGTCGCCTGGTCGGCGCCCTGTGCCATCACCTGGTAGCCGGCGCCAGCCGCCAGCACTGCGGCAGCCGCCCCGGCCACCAGCCTTCCACTCAGATCCTGCAGCATCGGAACTCTCCCTCGACTCGCAATGGAAACCCCTCGACTCGCACTGGAACAACGCCTCTGCTCGCTCGGGGCCGAGGCTCTGGACTCGCACCAA
>CAZJBN010000055.1:0-3901 GCA_964543955.1 uncultured Bifidobacteriaceae bacterium | reverse complement strand
GGGCACCTGAGCACCCGGGCACCTAAGTACCCGATCCGTCCGACTCGTTCTCTGAAGCGCCCCTGCCAGTCCCCTGGCTCGGGGCAGAGCATAACGTAGTTCGCTCAGCGTCGTCTCACGGCCGAGACGATGTCGGCCGCCAGGTCGTAGATCTGCTGAAGGTGCTCACGGCGCTCCTCTCTCACGTTGACGTCTGACGTGGTCACGACGACCGTGCGGACCGACGGGATGACGAAGATGAACTGACCGCCGTAGCCCCACGCGTAGGCCGCGCGCGCTCCGGCGAGATCGCGCAGCCACCAGCCGTAGCCGTATTCCCGATCGTTGCCGTACCGGGATCGCGTTCGCGGCACCCAGGATCGCGCCACCCATCCGGCCGGCAGGATCGCCGCCGCGCCGACCCGGCCGTCATTCAAGTAGAGCTCGCCAAACGCGACCATCTGGCGCGGGGTCATGAGCATCTCGTTGCCCCCGAAGTAGATGCCCTGGGGATCGCGCGGCCAGCGCGCCAGCGAGAAGCCCAGTGGCCTGGCGAGCGCCTCCTCGGCGAACTGCCAGGTGCTCTGCTTCGTGACCCGCGTGAGCAGCGCCGACAGCACATGCGACGTCCCGGTGCTGTATTCCATCGTCGTACCCGGGTCGCTCACGAGCGGGCGCCGGAGCGCGTGACGCACCCAGTTGCCGCTCTGGACCCACGCGCCGTAGTTGCGGCCGCTCGTGGACGCCAGCCCGGATCGCATCGTGAGCAGGTCTTCGACGGTGATCCCGAGCGTGCGCGGGTCGGCGTCGGGGCCAAGCTCGGCGGCGAAGTGCTTCGCGATGGTGTCCTCCGGCGCCAGGAGATCCCGGTTGACGGCAATGCCAACGAGCGCGGAGATGACGCTCTTGGAGGCCGACTTGATGTTGGCGAGCCGTTCGGCTCGCGCCCCGTTGACGTAGCGCTCGATCACGATCTCGCCGTTCCAGCTGACCAGGAGGCTCCGGAGGCGTGGGATCGTGCCGGCCCTGGCGGCAATCGCGTCGAAGGACGGGTCGGCGGCAACGGACGGACTCGGCGCCGGCGTGGGGAGCGACTGGACGGCCAGGGCCAGGACGACGAGCAGGGATGGCAGGTGCATTTTTCCTTATAATGACCTCATGCCCATCTTCGAATACAGCTGCAAGGCCTGCGGGCTGGAGTTCGAAGCGCTTGTCCGAAGCGGTTCGACGCCCGCGTGTCCCAAGTGCGCCGCCACGGAGTTGGAGCGGCTGATTTCGCTGCCCGCGGTCCATTCGTCGGGAACGCATGCCATGGCGCTTCAGGCCGCGGCAAGGCGCGACAAGGTCCGCGGCGGCGAACTGGCGCGGGCACAGCGTGAGTACGAGCTGGCCCACAACGACTGATCGGCCGCCCGCCGCGTCGGTCACGTCTTCCGCAGGATCGCCCGAGCGTACAGCAGCTGGAAGCCGGCCCGCTGCACGTTGACCTGCGACTTCGACCCCGGCTGCGTGGTCACCACCGCCAAATCGCATCCAAGATCCCTTGCCGTGCGCAGCCGCGACGCCAGGAGCGTCGCCTGCACGCCCTTCCGCCGCCAGGCGGGCAGCGTTGCCGCGCCGGCCAGGAGCGCGATGCCGTTCGACACATAGAGGCTGGCGCCGCCGGCATCGACGCCCGCGCGTGTCGCCCAGTACCGGCTGAAGCCCGGCACCCCGGAGCATGCCTCGAACGCCCGACGCAGCACCGTGCCTTCGAACGATTCGTGTGCGGGCGGGCCGTCATACTGGTCCTCGTGCAGGAACGCCGTGATCACCGTGTCGACCCATGCGGTGTCCTCGCCCTGACCCACCGCACGAACATCGATGGTCCCGTCGGCCGCACGGGGCAGCGCGTCGGCCAGCGCCAGGCCCAGGACGTTCTCGAACCCCTCGAGGAGATAGCCGCGCGATGTCAGAAGGACACCGACCGCCGGATCGGCCAGCGTCGACAGCTCGACCTGGAGCGGCACGCCGCGCGCGGCGTGGACGCGCTCGATCGCCCCAAGGTCCGCCTCGTTCACCTGACCGCTGCCCAGCCCGAGCCCAATCAGCTTGTTGAACGGCGAGCCCGACTCGGCCAGGGTGGCCGCCACGCCGCCGACGGGCATGATGCGAACGTCGGCGTTCCCCAGGGCCCGTGCACGCTCGGCAACCGCCTGGACCAGGCCGAGCTCCGTCATGTCGATGCGTCGCGCCATCGACGTCGTTGCGGTCAGCGGGGTCACCACGTGCTCCTGGTCTCCGCCGCTTGACCCATCCCGCTCCGGCATGGCATCGTCCGGCACATGGCACGTCTCCTCCACCTCTTCCTGCTCGCGGCGCTCCTGGGGTCCTGCGCGCGTCCCACGCCGGAGCAGCAGACCCTCGACGCGGCGGCCGAGGCGCTCGGGGGACGCGACAGGCTCCTGGCCATCAGCACGCTCGTTCTCGAGGGCGAAGGCACGCTCTGGAACGTCGGGCAGGACATGACCATGGAGGCGACGGGACAGACGTTTGCGCTCACCGGTTATCGGCGAGCGATGGATCTGGCGAGCGGCCGCATGCGCGTCGAACAGACGCGCACGCCCAACTTCCTCTACTTCCAGGGGCAGGCGCCGCAGAAGCAGGTCTTCGGCATCGACGGCGACGTCGCCTACTCGATTGCCGCAAACGGAAACGTCACGCGGGGCGGAGCCCAGGCTGTCGAGGATCGCCGCGCGGAACTCTATCACCACCCGGTCGTCCTCGTGCGCGCCGCGTTCGGGCCGGGCGCCATTGCCTCGAACGCGCGGACCGAGGGCGGCGAGCGCCTCGTCGACGTCACCGTCGGCGACGCCGGCCCGTTCACGCTCGCCATCGACGCCGGGACGGGCCTCCCGTCGCGCATCAGCTCGGCGGGCGCCAACCCCAACCTCGGGGACGTGGTCATCGAGACCACGTTCGGGGACTACACGAGTCTGAACGGGGTCATGGTTCCGCAACACCTGACGACCAGCGTCGATCGCTTCAAGACGGCAGAACTGAGGCTGTCGCGGCCGATGGTCAACGGCGACGCCAGCCATACCGCCGCACCCGACGCGGCGCGCGAGGCCGACGAGCCCGGGCCGCCGGCCGTGAATGTCGTCGAGCAGGTGATCGCGCCCGGGGTGTGGCTGCTCGCCGGGCAGTCCCATCACAGCGTGCTCGTCGAGTTCGACGATCACCTGATGCTCATCGAAGCGCCGCAGAGCGAGGCCCGGACGCTTGCCGTGATCGAGCGTGCGCGGGCGCTCGTGCCGGGCAAGCCGCTGACCGAGCTCGTGTCCTCGCACCATCACTTCGATCACTCCGCGGGGCTGAGGGCTGCGGTCGCCGAAGGGCTGAAGGTGATCACGCACGCCGGCAACGTCGCCTATTACGAGGAGGCGGTGCAGCGCCCGCACACCGCGAGGCCGGACGCGCTGTCGAGCCGTCCGAGACCGGCGACAATCGAGGGCGTGGCGGACATGCGCGTGATCGAGGACAAGACCAGGCGCGTGGAGATTTATCACATCGCGGGCAATCCGCACGGCGACACGCTCCTCATGGCGTACCTGCCCCGCGAACGGCTGCTGGTGGAAGTCGACGCGTTCAGCCCGGGATCGGCCGTCCAGCCCTACGCCGCCAACCTGCTGGACCAGGTTCGTTCGCGCAAGCTCCGCGTCGATCGCATCGTCCCGCTGCACGGCACGGTGGTGCCGTTCGGGGAGCTGGTGAAGGCGGTCCCTCTCTCTTGAGAGAAGGGAGAAGTGAGAAGTGAGAAGGGAGAAGTGAGAAGTGAGAAGGGAGAAGTGAGAAGTGAAGCCGGAAAGTCGCACGAACTCCTGGCTTCTAACTTCTCACTTCTGACTTCTCACTTCCAGATTTCTGACTTCCCTAACAAGAC
>CAZJBN010000054.1:1097-28063 GCA_964543955.1 uncultured Bifidobacteriaceae bacterium | reverse complement strand
CCCCCGTGCTTTGAACCTCCGTGCTTTGAACCCCCGTGTCTTGCCCCCCCGTGTACCACCGACTCGTGTACACCCCTCCTGCGAGCGCACCTGGGATTGCCGGCTGCATGGGACGGCCCGGCACGAGATCGGAGGGCCGGAGCGTCAGCTCGGGCGCCGGGGCCCGTCCCAGCGCATCGCCCACCGCACGCCGCACGATCTCGTGAACCAGCGACTGTTCCTTGAACCGGACTTCGGCCTTCGTCGGATGGACGTTGACGTCCACGCGGTCCGGCGGGACCTCGAGGAACAAGTGCACCTCGGGGCTCCGCTCCTTGTTCGACGCGACGCTGTAGGCGTCGATGATTGCGTGCGCGATGGTCTTGTCCTTGACCGTGCGCCGGTTCACGAACACGTGCTGCGGGCCGCGCGTCGGCCCCTGCTCGGCCAGCGCGGCAATGAACCCGTGGATGCGGATGTCGGCGTGCTCGCGGTGCACCTCGATCAGGTCCGGCCGGTCGCCGTACAGCTGGTACAGCCGGTCGGCAACCGACGCGACGGGCGGCACCGTCAGCACCTTGCGGCCGCCGCTGAGCAACGTGAACCCCACCGCGGGATAGCACAACGCGAGCTGCGTGACCGTCCGCGAGATCTGGGCGCTCTCGGCCGCGTCGGACTTCAGGAACTTGCGCCGTGCCGGCAGGTTGTAGAAGAGGTCGGCCACCTCGACGAGCGTCCCCTCGGGGCCGCCGGCCTCGACCATCGACTCGATGACGCCGGCGTTGACGCGAATCTCCGTGCCCGCCGGCTCGCCGCGCAGCCGCGTCCGGAGCCTGAAATGCGACACCGACGCGATGGACGGCAGCGCTTCGCCCCTGAAGCCGAGCGTCACGATGGCGCCGAGGTCGTCGGCCCGGCGGATCTTGCTCGTCGCGTGCCGCTCGATGCTGAGCCGTGCGTCCTCCGGCTCCATGCCCGCGCCGTCGTCTTCGACGCGAATGAGCCGCTTGCCGCCGTACTCGACCGTGATCTGGATGCGCCTGGCGGCCGCGTCGATGGCGTTCTCGACCAGCTCCTTGATCACGGATGCCGGACGCTCCACCACCTCGCCGGCGGCAATCTGGTTGGCCAGGTCCTCCGGCAACCGCGTGATCCTACCCATGGGCCGCGCTTCTCACTTCCCCCCGGGCTAGAGCCATCCCGCCTTCCTGAACCAGAAGAACATCCCGCCGCACGAGAGCAGCATCACGATGAGGATTTCCCAGAAGTGGGCCTCGGGTGATCCGAAGAGCGTCGGCAGCGGCACGTTCATGCCGAAGAGGCCGGTGATGACAGTCAACGGACCGAAGAGCGTCGCGATGACCGCGAGGAGCCGCGAGACGTCCGCGAGCCGGTTCGACACGCTGGCCAGGTGTGCGTCCAGGATGCCCGTCACGCGGTCCTGGAAGACAATGGCATCCTCGGCGACGCGGGCCAGCTGGTCGGAGACATCGCGGAAGCGGTACGCCATCTCCTGGTTGATGATCTCGAATTCGCGCCGTGCGAGCCGCCCGACGGCGTCGCGCTGGGGCACCACGATCCGCCGGAGCGACGTGATGTCCCGCTTGATGCCCAGGATGTCGCCCATGTGCGATTCGGAGGTCGTCGCGATGACGCTCCGCTCGATCTCGTCCAGCCGCTCTTCGAGCACGTCCACCTCCGGGCGGTAGTGATCGACCATCGTGTCCACGATGCGGTGCAGGAGGGCCACGGGGCCTTCCGCCAGGATGTGGTTGGTCCGGCTGCAGAGGGACGTGACGTGCTCGATGCTGCGCCGATGGCCGTCGTGCACCGTCACAAGGCAGTTCGGCCCGAGGAAGAAGTCCGTCTCGTGGGTGTCGAACTCATGCTCGGCGCTCTTGAAGTTGATGCCGTGCAGCACCAGGTACAAGTGCGTGCCGTAGCTCTCGATCTTCGGTCGCGCCTCCCGGCGCAGGGCCGACTCGACGGCGAGATCGTGGAACGCGAAGACCTCGGTGAGGACCCGGCCCTCCTCCTCCGTCGGATCGGCGAAGTCCGCCCAGACCGTGACGCCGCTCTCCCCGCCGAGCCAGGCCGGGTCGATGGCTCCGGTTTCGGTCGTCGCGCCGTTCCGATGGACGAAGGAACGAATCATGCGCCTCGTCAGTCACCGACCTTGACGCTGAGCGCCGCCTGGGCCGCCGCCAGGCGGGCGACGGGGATACGGTACGGACTGGCGCTCACGTAGTCCAGCCCCACCGTGTGGAAGAAGTGCACCGACGCCGGGTCGCCGCCGTGCTCGCCGCAGATGCCCAGCTTCAGGTCGGGCCGTGCGGCGCGACCCTTCTGCACGGCAATCGCGACGAGTTGCCCCGTCCCCGCGGCGTCGAACGTGGCAAACGGGTCCTTGTCCAGGATCTTCTTGTCCTGGTAGATCTTGAGGAACTTGCCCGCATCGTCCCGGGAGAAGCCGAATGTCATCTGCGTGAGGTCGTTGGTGCCGAAGGAGAAGAACTGCGCCTCGCGGGCCACTTCGTCCGCGGTCAGCGCACCGCGCGGGACCTCGATCATCGTCCCGACGAGGTACTTGATTCGGACCTTCTGTTCCTTCATCACCTCGGCCGCCACGCGATCGACGATGGCCTTCTGATCGGTCAGTTCCTTCACCAGGCCGACGAGCGGGATCATGATCTCGGGAACGACCCTGAGCCCTTCCTTGTTGAGCTCACACGCGGCTTCGAGAATCGCCCGCGCCTGCATCTCGGTGATCTCGGGATACGTGATCCCGAGGCGCACGCCGCGGTGCCCGAGCATCGGATTGAACTCGTGCAGCTGCTCGACTCGGGCGAGCAGGGTCTTCTTCTCCGCGAGGGTTGCGCCGGACTTGCCCGCCGCCTCCATGCGGGCAATCTCCACCATCAGGTCCTCGCGCTTCGGCAGGAACTCGTGGAGCGGCGGATCGATCGTGCGGATTGTCACGGGCTGGCCGCGCATGGCCTTGAAGACGCCGTAGAAGTCCCCGCGCTGCAGCGGCAGCAGCTCGGCCAGCGCCGCTCGGCGGTCGGCCTCGTTGTCGGCGAGGATCATCCGCTGCACGATGGGGATGCGGCCCTCGCCGAAGAACATGTGCTCGGTCCGGCAGAGGCCGATGCCGCGCGCCCCGAAGTGGTAGGCCAGCTCCGCCTGGTCGGGCTGATCGGCGTTGGCGCGCACGCCGAGGCGCCGGACCTTGTCCGCCCACGTCAACAGCCGGTTGACCCGGCCGTAGATGTCGGACGCGGACGGTTTGATGCGGCCGGCGACCACCTGGAGGATTTCGCTCGGCTGCGAGGCCACCTTCGCGAGCTTCACCTCGCCGGTCAGCCCGTCGAACGCGACGTAGTCGCCTTCCTTCACGGTCTGCCCGCCTACGGTGAACCGCTTGCCGTGCTCGTCGATGACGAGGTCGCCCGCGCCGACGATCGAGGGCTTCCCCATCTGGCGGCCGACGACCGCCGCGTGCGACGTCATGCCGCCGGTGGCCGTGAGGATGCCCTGCGACACCCACATGCCGTGAATATCGTCCGGCACCGTTTCGCGGCGGACCAGGATGACCGGCTTCCCTTCGTTCGACCAGGCGACGGCATCGTCTGCGGTGAAGACGACCTGGCCGCAGGCCGCGCCCGGTGAGGCCGGCAGCCCGCGCGTCGCGACGGGAATCTGCTTCCACTCCTTCGCGTCGAAGCCGGGCGCGAGCAGCTGCGACAGCGCTTCGGGATCGACGAGGAGAAGGGCCTCCTTCGGCGTGACCAGCTTCTCCTTGACGAGGTCGGTGGCAATGATCACGGCCGCATAGCCCGTGCGCTTGCCGCTCCGCGTCTGGAGCATGAAGAGCCGATCGTCCTGGATCGTGAACTCGAAGTCCTGGATGTCCTTGTAGTGGCGTTCGAGCCGAGTCGTGATCTTCCTGAGCTCGGCGTAGGCTCTCGGCATCACCTTCGCGAGGTCGCGGATCGGCTGCGGCGTCCGGATGCCGGCCACGACGTCCTCGCCCTGCGCGTTGATCAGGAACTCCCCGAAGAACTCCTTTGCGCCCGTCGCCGGGTTGCGCGTGAAGCCGACCCCGGTACCTGACCGGTCGCCGGTATTGCCGAAGACCATCATCTGCACGTTGACCGCCGTGCCGATCGAATCCGGGATGTCATAGATACGCCGGTACTCCCGCGCGCGCGGGTTGTTCCACGAGCGGAAGACGGCGTTGCGCGCCATCCGGAGCTGATCGAGCGGATTCTGAGGGAAGGGCTTCCCGCTCGATCGCTTCACCACGGTCTTGTAGGCGGCTACGACGTCGCGGAGGCCCCCTTCGTCCAGGTCGGTGTCGAGCGCCGCGCCACGGGCCTTCTTGATCGCCTCGAACTCGTGCTCGA
The DNA here is from genome assembly GCA_964543955.1 of uncultured Bifidobacteriaceae bacterium. Taxonomy (GTDB): domain Bacteria; phylum Acidobacteriota; class Vicinamibacteria; order Vicinamibacterales; family UBA2999; genus VFZN01. Next base: position 23,678 of record CAZJBN010000054.1, on the reverse strand, counting down.
ACGCGCTCTTCGGAATCTCGAGGACCACGCTGCCGAACATCTGCATGAAGCGGCGGTAGCTGTCGAAGGCAAACCGCCCGTTGCCCGTCCGGCGCTTCAACCCCTCGACCGCCGCGTCGTTCAGGCCGAGGTTGAGAATCGTGTCCATCATCCCCGGCATCGAGAACTTGGCGCCGGAGCGCACCGAGACGAGCAGCGGATTGTCCGTGGACCCGAGCGTCGCGCCCGCGGCCTTCTCGAGCCGGGCGAGGTGCACGCCGATCTCGGTGTCGATCGCCGGCGGGAGCGTGCCGCGCTCGCTGTAGTAGAGGTTGCACGCATCGGTCGAGATCGTGAACCCAGGCGGCACCGGCAGCCCGGCATTGGTCATCTCGGCGAGGCCGGAGCCCTTGCCGCCGAGCGTGTCCTTCATGTGGCGGTTGCCTTCGGCCCTGCCGTTCCCGAAGAAGTACACGTACTTCTTCACCTTCTTCACCTTCTTCACCGCTCGCGCTCCGCTCGTCGCGGTCTTCTTCGCCTGCGTCTTGGCCATTGAGCACATCACTCCTGGGGAACGATTTCGGATACGTCCGCGAGCTCGAGAATCACCAGCTCGAGGCGCTTCAGCAGTCCCAGCCTCGCGTCCCGCACTGCCGGGTCGTCGGCCATGACCAGCACATCGTCGAAGAACCGCGCAACAGCGGGGCCGAACCGCGCGGCTTCGGAGAACGCCTCCCGGTAGCCGGACTGGGCGGCGACCGCGCGGCGGATGAGGGGTTCACGCTCGTCGAGCTCTCCGAGGAGCGCGACCTCGGCATCGAGCGTCAGGTGCGCGGAGCCTGTGACCGGCGCGTCGCCGCTCGAGTCGACGCCGCGTGCGATGTTCCGCACGCGCTTGAAGAGTTCCGCCAGCTGGCGGAACTCGGCGGTGGCGGTGAGCTCCGGCAGGACCTCCGCCTTGCGCCGCGCCACGAGCGGGCTGAGCGCCGCGACCGGCCCGAACGTCACGGCGCGAACGTTACGGACATCCGCGCCTCGCGCTTCGAGGACGTAGCGCACCCGGTCGAGCAGGAACGCGTCGAGAACGGATCGCCAATCGGGCATCTCCACCGTGAACCCGGATGCGGCCCGCTCGATGAGCGGCCCGAAGGCCAGGCCGGACTCGACACGCGTCAGCTCGGGCAGGTCCATGAGGATCCTGACCAGCCCCTGCGCCGCCCGCCTCAGTCCATAGGGATCCCGGGATCCGGTCGGACGCTCGCCCGCCGCGAACATGCCCACCAGCGTGTCGAGCTTGTCCGCCATGGCGACGGCCGCCCACGTGATGGCGGCCTCGCCCAGCTGCTCACGGCTGGGCGGCTGATCGGCCTCCACGCCGACGGGCAGGTAGTGGTGGTAGATCGCCTTCCACACGGCCTCGGGACGGCCGTCCTCGCGCGCGTAGATCCCGCCCATCGCGCCCTGGAGCTCCGTCAGCTCGCGCACCATCTCGGTCGCCAGATCCGCCTTGCACAACCACGCGGCCTCGGAAGCCGGCTCCGACAGGTCGGGGCGTCCCAGCAGCTCCGCCGCGATCCAGCCGGCCAGCGTCTTCAACCGCTCGGCCTTGGCGCGGTAGCTCCCGAGCTTCTTGTGGAAGAGCACCGTGTCGAGATGATCGATGAAGCCCTCGAGCCCCTGCTGGCGGTCGGCGTCGAAGAAGAAGCGCGCATCGCGAAGACGAGCGGTCAGCACGCGCTCGAGGTTGCGAGAGACGATCTCGGGCTTGTCGGGCTCGGTGTTGAGCACGGCCAGGAAGACCGGCAGCAGCCGGCCTTGATCGTTCAGCACGGGAAAGAAGTGCTGATGGTGAATCATCGTCGTCGTGAGGACGTCCTCGGGGAGGGTGAGAAACTCCTCCGCGAAATGCCCGGAGATGACGAACGGATACTCGACGAGGTCGGGCACCTCCTGCAGGAGGGACTGCCCGACGAGGGCGGTCGCCACGCGTCCTCCTCTGCGACGCGCTTCGACGTCCAGCTCGCGCGCGATGCGGCTGTGCCGCTCGCTCCGTTCGAGGACGACGAAGTGCTCGGCGAGCCGCTTGAGATAGTCGTCGAAGGTCTTGACCTTGACGGAGCGGCCTGGGCGGCCTGTCGTGGAGCGGAAACGGTGCCCGTAGGTGAGGGCGCCGGCCCGCACTTCCTGCACGAGCCCTCCCTGCGCGATCGGGGTCCGGAAGATAGTGAACGGGACGACGCGCCCGCCGAACAGGAACACGATCCACCTGATGGGACGCCCGAATGGCAGCTCGCCCCTGCCATCCTCGAGCAGCGCGTCCCACCGCATGAGCCGCGGGAACGACAGCCCCCTGAGGGCGTCGCCCAGCACGTCCGGCAGGACGTCGACGGCGGCGCGCCCTCGCTGATGGCGACGGACGGCCACGTAGGCGCCCTTCTTCTCCGGCACCTCGAGCCGTTCGAGGGCCGAGACGTCCACACCGTTCTTCCTGGCGAACCCGACGGCCGCGGGCGTTGCGGCACCGTCGGCGGCGAAGGCCGCTGACACGGGGGGCCCCGTGATGACCTCCTCCAGATCCGACTGGCGTTCCGCCACGCGCGCGATGCGCACGGTCAGGCGCCGGGGCGTGGAGTAGGTCTCGACGGCGCTGTCGATGTCGAGCCGCGACGCGGCAAGGCTCGATTGCACGGCCGCGCCGAACCCGGTCGTCAGCGCGGGCAGCCAGCTCGCGGGAATCTCTTCGGTGCCAATCTCGATCAGCAGCTCGCGGTCCACGTCGTCTCCAGGTTCACTCGCCCGGCGCCGGCGCATCGGCTGCGGCCCGTGCCGCCTCCTGATCCGCGTACTGGCGGCAGATGGCGACCGCCAGTTGACGGACGCGCAGCGTGTAGGCCGTGCGCTCGGTCACACCAATGCTGCCGCTCGAATCGAGCAGGTTGAACAGGTGCGAGCACTTGAGGCAATACTCCAGTGCCGGGAGCAGCAGCCCGCCGGCCAGCAGCCGCTCGCCGAATGCAAAGATCTCGTCGAATTGCCGGCGATGGAACGCGGCATAGATCTCCTGGTCGATCCCGGTGTCCTGGTTGAAGGCGTACCGGGACTGCTCGACCTCCTCCCGCAGGCGGACGGCGCCGTAGGGCACTCCAGACGCCCATTGCAGGTCGAAGACGTTCTCGACCTTCTGCAGGAACATCGCAATCCGCTCGAGGCCGTAGGTCAATTCGCAGGCGATCGGCGAGAGGTCCACGCCGCCGACCTGCTGGAAGTACGTGAACTGCGAAATCTCCAGGCCATCCAGCATCACCTGCCAGCCGATGCCCCACGCGCCGAGCGTCGGCGACTCCCAGTTGTCCTCCTCGAACCTGATGTCGTGCAGCCGCGGATCGATGCCGCAGGCCTCGAGGCTCTCGAGATAGATCTGCTGCACCTCGTCGGGCGATGGCTTGAGGACGACCTGCATCTGGTGATGCTTGAAGAGCCGGTTTGGATTCTGGCCGAAGCGCCCGTCATCGGGCCGGCGGCTCGGCTGCACGTACGCCACACTCCAGGGCGTCGGGCCGAGCACGCGCAGCAGCGTTTCCGGATGCGACGTGCCGGCGCCGACCTCGAGGTCCAGCCCCTGCTGGATGAGGCAGCCGCGCGAGGCCCAGAAGGCGGAGAGCTTGAGGATGAGGTCCTGGAAGGTCAAAGGAAGGCGAGAAGTCAGAAGTTTGAAGTGAGAAGTGAGAAGTCAGAAGTGAGAGGTGAGAAGCTGGACGTCCGCATCAGAAGGCGACTCCGCGCCGCAGGGCCTGCAGAACCTTGATCGATCGGGGCTCGCGGTCGAGGAAGGTCGTGATGAGCTTCTGGTGCACGATCTCCAGCTCCCTGAGCGTCCGATCCGACGCGGCCAGTTCCCCCGCGGCCGCCGGCACGACGCGCCGCGCGCCGTTGACGAACGCGCTGGCCGCAGTGGACAGGCGCAAATCCGACGGGTAGACACCCTGCAGCCGCAACAGCCAGCACTCGAAGTACCGCGCCAGCGGATCCACGGGCGTCCCGGCGACGAGCGCGTCGAGCGTCGCCGTTCCCAGGCGGAAGAGCCGTTCGTCCGGGTCGGCATCGGCGGCCCACTCGTCAATGAGCTCGGCGAAATAGTGACTGTAGCCGAGCGCATCGGCGCCGGCGGCGCCAAGGGGAGAGGTGACCGCCTCCGCGTAGTTGACGCCCACCAGTTCCCGCCGCTCCTTCTCGAAGTACGCCACGCGCACGTGGGTCAGCGGTTCGAGCGAACCGCGAAATCGCGAGCGGGGCCGGCGTGCATGCTCGGCCACGCCCCGCTTCTTGCCGCGGTCGGCCGTCAGGAACACCACGATCCGGTCCGCTTCGCCCAGCGCATAGGTCCTGAGCACCAGGGCATCGGCCGTATGGAGCGGCATCGGGTCCGCCTATTCTATCAGGCCGGGACGCGGCGCGGACCGGTTCCCGGGCGCGATTTCCGATGCGGACGTCTCAGCGCGCCAGGTAGTTCACGAAGATCGTCGCCAGCCCGAGGAACGATGCGAACCCGACCACGTCGGTCGCCGTCGTGATGAAGACGGACGACCCCAGGGCCGGATCGAACTTGAGCGCCTTGAGCCCGAACGGGACGAGCGTCCCGACGGTGGCCGCGACGAACATGTTGCAGACCATGGCCATCCCCAGCAGCAGCCCGAGGATGGGGTCGTTCTTGGTCACCCAGGCCACCCCGGCCGCGACCGCCCCGAGTGCGACGCCGTTGCCGAGGCCGATTGTCGCTTCCTTCAGAATCGTCTTGCGTGCATTGCCCCACGTCAGCTCGCCGAGCGCCAGGCCACGCACGATGACGGTGAGGGTCTGCGTGGCGGCGTTGCCTCCCATGCCGGCTACGATGGGCATGAAGATGGCGAGCGCCGTCACCTGCTGAATCGTGCCCTCGAAGAGCGCGACGACCGACGCGGCCAGGAATGCGGTCACGAGATTCACGCCCAGCCACGGCAGGCGCTTGCGAATGGCTTCGCCCGGCGGCGTGGCAATCCGCTCGTCGCCGGAGACGCCAGCCAGGCGGAGCAGGTCCTCGGTCGCCTCGTCCTTGATGACGTCGATCACGTCGTCCACCGTGACGACGCCGGCCAGCTTGTTCTCCTCGTCCACGACGGGAACGGCCAGCAGGTTGTAGGACGCGACCTGGCGGGCCACTTCCTCCTGGTGGGTGTCCACGCGCACGCTGATGACGTCGGGCGTCATGATGCGCTTGAGCGGGGTCTCGGGCGAGACGAGCAGCAGCCGCCGGAGGGAGGTCACGCCGACGAGATGCCGCCGCGAGTCGACCACGTAGAGGTAGAACACCATCTCGACGTCGCGCGCCACCTGGAGCGCGGTGATCGCCTCGCCGGTCGTCAGGTCCTCGCCGAGGGCGAAGACCGCGGGGTTCATGATGCGGCCGGCCGTCCGCTCGCCGTACTCGAGGAGGCTTTCGACCTGCCCCGACTCGCGCCGGCGCATGAGCTCGAGCACCTCACTGGCCAGCTCATCCGGCAGGTAGTCGATGAGCGCCGCCTGGTCGTCGGAGGGAATCTCGTGCAGGAGCTTGGCAATCTCGTCGGCCGATCGCCCGGTCAGGAGGGCCGCTCCGGGCTCGGGCCCCATCTCGCTGACGGTCTCCATCGCGAGGCGAGGCTGCCGCTCGACGAGCAGCGCGAAGACGGCCTGGCGCTCGTTGTCGAGGAGCGATCCGAAGATCTGAGCCAGGTCGGCCGGATGCTGCTTCTGCAGCAGATTCAGCAGGTTGGCCGTCGCGCCGATGCGCAACAACCGCTTCACCGAATCGACGACGAGATCACTGCGGCGCTGCGCGGTCATGGCGAACCGAACAAATGTACCACGGGTGTGTAAAGGTCCGGAAAGGTCCGGAAGGGTCCGAGGAGGTCCGATGAGGTCCGGTTAACGGCGTCGCGTCTTCGAGCGGCCTTCGATGCCGATCGTATCCAGCATGCGTTCGTCCTCGCGCCAGCGGTCGCGGACCTTGACATGCAGATCGAGATAGACCTTCGTGTCGAAGAACCGCTCCAGCTCTTCGCGCGCGGCGGTGCCGATGGCCTTGATGGCGGCGCCACCCCGGCCGATGAGAATCGGCTTCTGCGAGTCGCGTTCGACGAGGATCGTGCAGTAGAGCTTCAGGATCGGCCCTTCCTCGAACTTGTCGACGACGACCGCCGTCGAGAACGGCAGCTCGTCGTGCGTCTGGCGCAGGACCTGCTCGCGCACGAGCTCGGCCACGAAGAAACGCTCAGGCTGATCGGTCAGGTAGTCCTCGGGATAGACGGGTTCGCCCTCCGGGAGATGCGCCAGCAGGACCTGCTCGAGGCGGTCCACGTTCTCGCCCGTCAGGGCGGAGACGGGCACGATGTCCGCGAACCCGACGTCGGCGGCGTAGCCCGCCATGCGCGGGAGCAGCGCGTGTTTCTCGACACGGTCCACCTTGTTGAGGATCAGCACGCGCGGCAGGGCGAGCCTGCGGACGACGTCCATCAGATAGCGATCACCCGCGCCCGACGGCTCGCTCGCGTCCACCACGACGGCCACGACGTCGGCGTCGCGAAGGCTGTCGAGCGCCGAGTCCACCATCCGCACGTTGAGGCGATGCAGCGGCCGATGGATGCCCGGCGTGTCCATGAAGACCATCTCCCCGCCCTCGAGACGCTTCACGCCGACGATGCGGTTGCGCGTGGTCTGGGGCTTGTCGGAGACGATCGCCAGCTTCTGGCCGACCAGGCGATTGAGGAGGGTCGACTTGCCGGCATTGGGCCGGCCGACGATCGCGACGGTGCCGCTCTTCATGCGCCGCCCGGCGCGGTCTCGGACGGCTGCTTCACCAGCGGCGCCACCCTCACGCGCGTGATGCGGCGGCGCTCGGCCTCGAGCACCTCGACGTCCAGGCCGTCGATCTCGAAGCGTTCTCCGACCGCGGGCACGCGGCCGAGCCGCGACAGGAGGAACCCGCCCACCGTCTCGAAGCCTTCGCCCTCGGGCGTGACATGAAGACGATCGGCCAGCAGGTCGACGTGCGCCTTGCCGCTGAACACGAAGGTTCCGCCTCCCTCGTCCACGACAGGCTCGCTCTCGACGTCGTACTCGTCGCGTATCTCACCGACGATCTCCTCGATGAGATCTTCGAGCGTGACGAGTCCGGCCGTACCGCCGTACTCGTCCACGACGATGGCCATCTGGAGCCGCCCGCGCTGGAACTCCTGCAGCAGCTCGAACACGCGCTTGGTCTCGGGCACGAAGCTCGCGGGGCGCAGCAGCGGTGTGAGCGGCGCCGACGGGTCGAGATCCGGTGCGAGGTGGATCAGGTCCTTGATGAACGCGAATCCCACGACGTTGTCGAGCGTCTCCTGGTAGACCGGCATGCGCGAATACTGTTGTTCGCGGAACATCGTCTGGAGGCGGCCGATCGTGGCATCGGCTTCGATCGCCGCGATGTCCGGACGCGGCGTCATGACCTCGCGCACCATCGTCTCGCGGAAGTCCACGAGCGTCCTCAGCATGGCGCGGGCCTGGCCTTCGTAGAGGTCCTCCGGCTCGTCCTCGGTGGCGGCCCCGGCCGCGTCCGCCGCGGTCTCCGGCATGCTGCCGCCGTTGGCTGCCGGCCGCTCACGACGCGCGAGCGTCCCGACCGTCAGGAGGGCCAGCGTCAACGGCGTCAGGATGCGGGCGACCGCGTCGAACGACGGCAGCAGCAGGTCCAGGACACGTTCAGGGTCCCGGCGCACGATGAGCAGCGGGACGATGTGCTCGCAGACCAGGATGAGCCCGAGCATCGAGAGCAGGAGGACCGGGAGGCCGGCGGGGTCCACCCCGGTCACGCGCGCCAGGAGCGCGGTGGCCAGGACGGGAATCACCGCGAGCAGGAGCCGGGCGGGAATGAACAGCCGGCGCGGGTCGTCGAGATACTTGCCGAGCCGATCGTCGCGACCGCTCCGCTCCGCCATGATGCGCAGCGAGAGCTGCATCAGCGCGCTGAACGCCGCGGTCATGGTGCCGACATAGATCATCGCGCACCCCAGGAGAAACAGCAGCAGCGGCGTCATCGTCGGCGTGGGGGCACGGCCCGCTTCCGCCCGCCCGTCCGGGACGAGCTTTGGCGAGGTCCTGCCGTGCGGGCAATGAGGCCGACCGGCAGGCCGCCCTTCCGGCGCAGGCGGGCCTCGGCTCGAGCCATCCGGCCGGCATCCACTTCGTGATCGTAGCCCAGCAGGTGCAGCAGGCCGTGCAGCGCCAGCACGCGCAGCTCCACCCGGACCGGGTGACCGTGCTCCCGAGCCTGGCGCGTGGCCACGCCCAGGGCAATCACGATATCGCCGAGCGCCCGCCCGGCCTGCCTGGCGGGGCCACTGTCGGCCGCGAACGAGAGCACGTCGGTCGCGTAGTCCTTGCCGCGAAACATCCGGTTCAGCGAGCGCATGCGGCGGTCGCTGACGATGGCGACCGTGACCTCACCACGGGCCGAGGCCGGGGCGACACCTGCCAGCCACACGGCCAGCCCGCGCGCCGCGGCACGCGAGCCATCCGGCGCCAGCAGATCAACGCGAAGCCGAGCTCGTGCTGCCATATGCCTCGTAGGCCTTGACGATGGCCTGAACGAGCTTGTGGCGGACCACGTCACGCTCGTCGAAATAGACGAACGCGATGCCTTCGACCCTGCCGACGACGTTGATGGCTTCGATGAGGCCCGACGTGCGCCCCGCGGCGAGGTCGATCTGCGTGATGTCGCCGGTCACCACGGCCTTCGACCCGAAGCCGAGGCGCGTGAGGAACATCTTCATCTGCTCGGTCGTGGTGTTCTGTGCTTCGTCGAGGATGACGAAGGCGTCGTTGAGCGTGCGGCCGCGCATGAAGGCGATGGGCGCGACCTCGATCGTGCCGCGCTCGAGCATGCGCTCGGCCTTCTCGACATCCATCATGTCGTAGAGCGCATCGTACAGCGGACGGAGGTAGGGGTTGACCTTCTCCTGCAGGTCGCCGGGCAGGAAGCCGAGCTTCTCCCCCGCTTCGACCGCGGGCCGCGCCAGGATGATGCGGCTCACCTTCTTCGCGAGCAGGTAGTTGACCGCCTGCGCCATGGCCAGGTACGTCTTGCCGGTGCCGGCCGGCCCGACGCCGAACACGATGTCGAACTGATCGATGGCGTCCAGGTAACGGCGCTGGTTGGCCGACTTGGCCATGATCCGGCGCTTGCCGGCCTGGCGCAGCTGCCCTCCCTTGAGGAAGTGCTCCCGGAGATCGACCGCGGGGTCGTCGTTGACGAGCTGCGCCGCGTCCTTGACGTCACGCTCCGAGAGCGCGTGCCCTTCGCTGATGAGACCGCCGAGCTGATCGATCAGGCGCGCGACCTTGCCCGTATCGGACGGCTCGCCTTCAACGAAGAGCTCGTGCCCCTGCGTGCGGATGCGGACGTTCAGGAGGCCTTCGAGGTGCCGGAGGTTATCGTCGAGCGCCCCGAAGAGAATGGACAGACCGTCCTCGGGGACGGCGATGCGCCGCGTGGTCACGGTTCCGATCGCGATATCTCCCTGTACTGCAAAGAGTTAATCGGCTGAGACCGAAGCGTACCACCCGGTCCGTGCCGCGTCAAGACTGCGATCGCGAAGGCCTACTTCTTCACCGTGATGTGCAGCTCTCTCAGCTGCCTCGGGTCCACCGTCGACGGCGCATCGCACATGAGGTCCACGGCCTGCGTTGTCTTGGGGAACGGGATGACCTCGCGGATGGAGGACTCCCCTGCCAGCAGGGCACAGATGCGGTCCAGGCCGAGCGCGAGGCCGCCGTGCGGCGGCGTGCCGTACTCGAGCGACTCGAGAAAGAAGCCGAACCGCTGCTTCGCGTCCTCGTCGCTCATGCCGAGGAGCCGGAAGACCGCCGCCTGCGTCTGGCGGTCGTGGATACGGATGCTGCCGCCGCCGAGCTCCCATCCATTGAGGATGACGTCGTAGGCCTGAGCCAGCACCGTGCCCGGCTCGGACTCGAGCCTCGCGAGGTCTTCCTCGCGGGGCGCGGTGAACGGGTGGTTCACCGAGTCCCATCGCTTCTCGTCGGCGTTCCAGCCGAAGAGCGGAAAGTCGGTGACCCAGGTGAGCTCCCACCGGCCCTCGGGGATGAGGCCGCGCGTTCTGGCCACGTGCAGGCGCAGCAGCCCGAGCAGCTTCGCCACCGCATCCGGCGCCCCGGACGCCAGGACGAGCAGATCGTCACGCGTCGTCCCCGACTGCTCGAGTACGCGCCGCGTCCCGTCCTCGCCGATCGCCTTTGCCGAGGCCTGCACGCCGTCGGCGGTGTGCCGCACCCAGATGAGGCCGGCCGCGCCGAGCTCCTTCGCCTGGTCGACGAGCTCGTCGACCTCACGGCGCGATGACCCGCCTGCGCCGGGAATCACGAAGCCGCGCACCGTGCCGCCGTGTGCGATAGCCTCGCGGAAGATGCCGAACGGCGAATCGGCGAAGAGCTCCCCGAAGTCCTGGATTTCGAGCCCGAACCGCAGGTCCGGCTTGTCAGATCCGTACTTCGCCATCGCCTCGGCGTAGGACATGCGCCGGAAGGGGCGCGGGATGTCCACGCCGATCTCGCGGAAGCAGGCCGCGAGCGCGCCCTCGACGATCTCGAAGACCAGCGGCGGCGTGGCAAAGGACACTTCGAGGTCCACCTGCGTGAACTCGAGCTGGCGATCGGCCCGAAGCGCCTCGTCGCGGAAGCAGCGCGCGATCTGCACGTAGCGGTCGAACCCCGCGATCATCAGGATCTGCTTGAAGATCTGCGGCGACTGCGGCAGCGCATAGAATTCGCCGGGGTGCACGCGGCTCGGCACCAGGAAATCGCGGGCGCCCTCGGGAGTGGACCGCGTGAGGATGGGCGTCTCGATCTCGTAGAAGCCCTGCTCGTCGAAGTAGGTCCTGAGCGCCATCGTGATGCGGTGGCGCAGGCCGATGTTCCGCTGCAGAGTGGGCCGCCGCAAATCGAGATACCGATAGCGGAGCCGCGTCTCCTCCGAGACGTTCTGGTCTTCGGCAATCGAGAACGGCGGCGTCCGGGCTTCGTTCAGGAGCCGAATCTCCCGTGCGCGCACCTCGACCTCTCCGGTCGGCACGTTCAGGTTGACCGTGTCCGGCGAGCGCCGTTCGACCGCGCCGATGACCGCCACGACGAACTCCGACCGGAGCCGCTTGGCCCGTTCGAGGAGCGCGTCGTTGCTCTCGACGATGACCTGCGTGAGGCCGTGGCGATCGCGGACGTCGACGAAGAGGAGCGCGCCGAGGTCGCGGACGCGGTGCACCCAGCCAAGAAGCACGGCCTCCCTGCCGACATCGGCAGGGCGGAGGGCGCCGCACGTGTGCGTGCGGGCCAGCGATCCAAGTTGCTCAGCCATTCAGTCAGGACTTTCGGATGGTCTCGGCCGCGCTCGCGCGCGGCACGGTCTGCTGTTCGCCGGTCGCCAGGTTCTTGATCGTGACCTGTCCGTTCGCCTGCTCGGCGTCGCCGACGACGGTGACGAACGGAATCGCGCGTGACGCGGCGTACTTGAACTGCCTGCCGAGTTTGTCGGCTTCCGGGTACACCTCGACGCGCAAACCCGTCGATCGTAACCCGGCCGCGAGCGCCAGCGCATCGGGCAAGGCATCGACATTCCAGATGGTGACCATCACGTCGGCCGGCGTGTTCGACAGCCCGGCGGGAAACATCCCGCGCTCCCCCATCACGACGAGGATCCGCTCGAGGCCCAGTGAGATGCCGCAGGCGGGCACTTCGCTGCCGAGGAACATGCCGATCAGGTTGTCGTAGCGGCCGCCGCCCGCGAGGCTGCCGGCCAGGTCCGGTACCGCAATCTCGAAGATCGCGCCGGTGTAGTACGACAACCCGCGCGCGAGCGACGGATCGATACGCAGGTGCGCTCCCGACGCGCCGGGCGCGGCCAGCCGCACGATCTCGCGCAGCTCGCCGAGCGAAGAGGCGCCGCCAGGGCCCACGAGCGCCTCCAGGCGCCCGAGCACGCCGGCGTTGAAGGCCGCCGGGTCCGAGTCCGCGCCGGCGGCGGCCACGGTCTCGAAGAACTCCAGGAGGCGCGCCGCTCCGGCCTGCGGTACGCCACGCGTCTCGAGTTCCGCCGCAACGCCGTCGCGCCCAACCTTGTCGAGCTTGTCGAGGGCGACGAGCGCATCGCCATGGAGGGCAGCCGGAACGCCGCCCGCTTCGAGCATGGCCGACAGGACGCGGCGGTGATTCAGGCGGATGACGAACTGCGAGAAGCCCAATCGCTCGAGCACGTCGGCCGCGGCACCGACGAGTTCGGCCTCGACGACCATCGACGTCGAGCCGATCGCATCCACGTCGCACTGACAGAACTCGCGGAACCGGCCCTTCTGCGGGCGATCGGCGCGCCACACCGGCTGCACCTGGTAGCGCTTGAAGAACTTCGGCAGCGTCGCGCGGTACTCCGCGACCACGCGCGCGAGCGGCACGGTCAGGTCGTAACGCAGGGCCAGGTCCGCCTGGCCTGTCGCGGCCCCCTCGCCGCGCTTGAGGATCTTGAAGATGAGCTTGTCGCCCTCCTCGCCGTACTTGCCGAGCAAGGTCTCGATGTTCTCGACGGCCGGCGTCTCGAGGGGCTCGAAGCCGTACCGCTGATACACGTCGGCAATGACGCCAATCACGTACTGCCGGCGGCGCACGTCCTCCGGGAGGAAATCGCGCATGCCCCGCGCGGGACCCGTATTCATCACACCTCTCCGCCCGTCCTGGAGCCGGCGAGCTACTCGCCGTTCATGTACTCGAGCCGGTAGGCGACGTAGTTGTCGGCATACCAGCGAATCTCCGCGACTTCCTCGTCGGTCAGCTCGCGCTTGACCTTGCCCGGCCGGCCCATGACGAGCGACCGCGGCGGGATGCGCGTCCCCTCGGTGACGAGCGTGCCCGCGGCGACGACCGAGTCGTGCCCGACGTGTACGCCGTTCAGGAGGATGGCCGCCATCCCGATGAGCACGCGGTCCTCAATCGTCGCACCGTGGATGACCGCCGAATGGCCGATCGTCACCTCGTCCCCGACCGTCGTCGGGTGCGTGTCGCGCATCACGTGAACCATCGTGAGGTCCTGGACGTTGCTGCGCCGGCCGATCCGGATCTGGTTGACGTCGCCGCGAATGACGACGTTCATCCAGACCGAGGACTCGGCGCCGATCGCGACATCGCCGATGACCTGCGCGCTCGGGTCGATGTAGGCCGTCTCGTCGACGGAGGGCACGACATCACGGAATCGACGAATCACAAATCCTCAACTCAGGTCTCCCGAAGCTTCACCAGATCGATCTCTGAGATCTCGAGGTCGCCAGTTCAGATCACCAGCTCACGCGATCATCAGATGTCAAATCTTCGGCAGTGTTACCCCTCGCTGCGCCTGGTACTTTCCCTTCTTGTCCCGGTACGACACCTCGCACACCTCGTCGCTCTGGAAGAAGAGCACCTGCGCGATGCCCTCGTTCGAATAGATCTTCGCCGGGAGCGGCGTCGTGTTCGAGATCTCGAGCGTGACGTAGCCTTCCCACTCGGGCTCGAACGGCGTCACGTTGACGATGATGCCGCAGCGTGCGTACGTGGACTTGCCGAGGCAGACCGTCAGCACGTCGCGCGGGATGCGGAAGTACTCGATGGTGCGGGCGAGGGCGAACGAGTTGGGCGGGACGATACACGTGTCGCCCTTGATGTCGACGAAGGACCGGGGGTCGAACTGCTTGGGGTCGACGACCGTGTTGAACAGGTTCGTGAACACCTTGTACTCGTCCGACACGCGGATGTCGTACCCGTACGACGACAGCCCGTACGACACGACGCCGTCGCGCACCTGGCGATCCTCGAACGGCTCGATCATGCCGTGCTCGAGCGCCATCTTCCGAATCCAACGGTCTGCCTTGATCGCCATAGGTGAATCTAATCGGGAGCCGGGAGCCGGGAACCGGGGGGCCTGGAACCCGTGGCCCGGGAACCGGGATCCGGGGGGCCGGGAATCGAGAGCAGAGAGCCCGGCTTCCGGTTCCCGACACTATTGCAGTTCCATGCCCCGGAAGAAGTATCCCAGCTCGAACGCGGCCGTCTCGGGCGCGTCGGAGCCATGGGTCGCGTTGTTGTCGATGGAGGCGCCGAAGTCCTTGCGCAGCGTACCCGCCTCCGCTTTGGCCGGGTCGGTCGCGCCCATCAGGTCGCGCCACTTCCTGATGGCATCCGGTGCCTCGAGGCACATCACGATGCACGGGCCGGACGACATGAAGTCGGTCAATCCGCCGAAGAAGCCTTTCTCCCTGTGCACGTGATAGAAGCCCTCGGCCTCCGCCTTGGACAGATGAATCATCCGCATGGCGCGGATGGTGAAGCCGGCGCCCTCGATCCGGCCGAGAATCCGGCCGGCAACCTGTTTCCGGACGGCGTCCGGCTTGATGATGGCAAAGGTTCGCTGCATAAACGCTTGATTATGGCATAGAGGAGGCCTCGCTGAGGAAGGCCTCACCGCTTCGCGTTCGGGAGGCGCGCCTTCGGCGCGTAAGGCCTCGCCGCTTTCGCCGCTCGGGAAGGGCCTCACTGCGTTCGGCAGGATCCAACAGCGCCGAGAGGCGCCGCCTACGACGCGAAGCGTCGCCGGCCACGGACCGGACTGCGGATTGCAGATCATCAGGAGGCATCCCATGAGGGCACCGCACCACACGCTGGTCGTCTGGCAGCGCGCCGACGACCTGTTCATCGATCTCCATCGCCTGACCCATCAACAACTTCCGGCATTCGAACGCTTCGAGCTTGGCCGACAGGTGCGGAGATCCGCATACTCCGTCCCAGCCAATATCGTGGAAGGAATTGCCCGCTCCCACCCGAAGGACTCGATCAGATTCTTCGACGTGGCGTCGGCGTCGCTCAGCGAGACCGCGTATGGTCTTCACGCGGCCAGACGGCTTGGCTATATTTCTCCCGAAGCGGAGGAGGGATTCGAAGAGCGCGTCAGAATGATCGCCGCGCCGTTGTCTGGCTTGATCGAACGGTATCGGAAGAAGGGATCGATCTGGCGTCGATGATCTGCAGGCCTCGCCGCTTCGCGGCTCGGTTGGGGCCTCACTGCGTTCGGGAGGCGCGCCTGCGGCACGTTGGCCGTGCCGCTTCGCGGCCCGGTAAGGGCCTCGCTGCTTCGTGGCTCGGGAGGCGCGCCTTCGGCGCGTAGGCCTTGCGCTTCGCGGCTCGGTGGGGGCCTCACTGCGTTCGGTGGGCGCGCCTGCGGCGCATAGGCCTCGCCGCGTTCCACAGGATCCAGCGGCGCCGCAGGCGCCGCCTACGAAGCGAAGCGTCGCCTACCGCAGGCCTACGGTCGCGAAGCGATTGCCCACCGCATGCCTCGCTGCGACCGCCTACTGTAGGCCTCGCGCGCGACCGCCTGCCGCGCCGTAGCACCGTCAGGTTCCCGCGGTGCGAAGGCGAGCGTAGCACCCCAGTACCCTCACGAACTGTGTCGTCACGGCCAGCCCGGCAAGCGCCGACTGCACGCGCGGCTCGGCGAGGTGCCCTTCGAAGTCGACGTAGAACACGTACTCCCATGCCGCGCCCGGCCGCGGCCGGGACTCGAGCTTCGTCAGGCTCACGCCCTCGTCGGCCAGCACGTTCAGGCAGCGCACGAGCGCGCCGCGTTCGTGCCTGGTGCCGAAGACGAGCGACACCTTGGCATCGACGAGCGGGTCGCACGGCTCCGGCGTGGCGCCGATGATCACGAAGCGCGTGAGGTTGACGGCCTGGTTCGCGATGCCCCGGCGCAGGACCACCAGGCCGTATCGCCGGCCCGCATCCTCGCTGGCAATGGCCCCGTGCGCCGGGTCGGCACGCTCCGCCACGTGAGCCGCCGCCAGGGCCGTATTCTGCGCAGCCTCGGGCTCGACGTTCCGCAGCTCCGCGAGAAACTCGCTGCACTGGGCGAGCGCCTGCGGGTGCGAGTGCACGTGGCGCAGTCCCTCGATGGTCGCCCCGGGTACGCCGAGCAGACAGTGGTCGATGACGAGCACTTCCTCGCCGACGATTGACAGGTTCAAGCGGAACAACAGGTCGTACACCTCGTGCACAGACCCCGCGGTCGTGTTCTCGATGGGGAGCACGGCGCGCGCGGCGTCCCCCTGGAGGACCGCCTCGAGGGTCTCGCGGAACGACCGGTACGCCTTGAGGGCCACCTCGCGCCGGCTCACGCCGAAATGCTGCATCGCGGCCTGATGCCCGTACGCGCCCTCGGTGCCCTGGAAGCCGACCACGAGCGGCGGCAGGTCGCCCTCGGGCTCGCTCAACCAGGCCTGCTGGCGCCGGACCGAATCGTCGAGGATCTCGCGGTACACCCGCCGGACGAATCCCGGGTCGAGGCCGAGCCGCTCGCCGTAGGTCGAACGATGGTCGAGAAGGGCGGCCTCACGCTCCTCGTCTCGGAGCGGGCTGCTCATGTCGCTCTTGACAGCCGTGATGTCACGTGCGAGGCGCGCGCGTTCGCCGAGCGCGTTGAGGATGACCCGGTCGAGGTCATCCAGGGACTTGCGCAGATCCGCGAGATCTCGGTTCGTCATCGGCATTCCCTGTCGGTGGACGGAGAAAAAGGGGACAGGCACCTTTTTTCGAACACAAGATGGCAGAAAAAAAGGTGCCTGTCCCCTTTTTCTGGCCGCCCACAAACAAAACCGCCGCCACGACTTCGTTGTCGGGGCGGCGGCGCTTTCCGATTCGCTGGCGCGTCGGAAGCCTACACCATCCCCCTCCCGGTAAACGCGAATCCGGCAAATCGAACGGAGGCGGTGAGGCTGGCGACGCGGGTCATGTCTGTTTCAGCGCGCGAACGAGGGAGTCTCCCATATCGGCCGGGCTCTTGACAACCTGAACACCCGCGGCTTCGAGCGCGGCCATCTTCTCGGCCGCCGTGCCCTTGCCGCCGGCGATGATGGCGCCGGCATGGCCCATCCGCCGCCCCGGCGGCGCGGTCTGTCCCGCAATGAACGCGACAATGGGCTTGGTGAAGTTCGTCCTGATCCAGGCCGCCGCCTCTTCCTCGGCCGAGCCGCCGATCTCGCCAATCATGATGACCGCGTCGGTGCCGGGGTCGGCTTCGAACAGCCCGAGCGCGTCGATATGCGTCGTCCCGATGAGCGGGTCGCCGCCAATACCGATGCACGTCGACTGTCCGAGCCCACGCGTCGTCAGCTGGTGGATGGCCTCGTAGGTGAGCGTCCCGCTCTTCGAGACGATGCCGATCCGGCCTTCCTTGCAGATGTTGGCGGGGATGATCCCGGCCTTGCCCTTGCCCGGCGAGATGATGCCCGGGCAATTCGGCCCGATGAGCCGCGTACCGGGATGGTCGCCGAGCGCGGTCATGACCTGGAGCATGTCCACGACGGGAATGCCCTCCGTGATGCAGACGACAAGGGCGAGCCCCGCGTCGGCCGCCTCCATGATGGCGTCGGCCGCAAACGGCGGCGGCACGAAGATCACCGACGCGTTGGCGCCGGTCGCCTGGACCGCGTCGGCAACGGTGTTGAAGACCGGCCAGCCTTCGTGGGTCGTGCCGCCCTTCCCCGGCGTCACGCCGCCCACCACGTTGGTGTGGTAGGCCTGCGCCGCCCTGGCGTGGAACGTGCCCTCGCGTCCGGTCAGTCCCTGGACCAGCAGGCGTGTCTGAGCGTCGAGCAGGACCGCCATCAGCGCGATCCTCCCGCCAGCGCCACCACCTTGTCGGCCGCCTCGCCCATCGAGTCGGCCGTCGTGAAGTTGAGCCCGCTCTCAGCCAGCATCCGATTGCCTTCTTCCACGTTGGTGCCCTTCATCCGGATCACGATGGGCACGGGCACGTGCAGTTCCTGCACGGCCGCGATGACGCCCTGCGCCAGCACGTCGCAGCGCAGGATGCCGCCAAAGATGTTGATGAGCACCGCCTTGACGTTGGTGTCCGACATCAGGATCTTGAAGGCGTTCCTGATCTGCTCGGCCGTCGCGCCGCCGCCCACGTCCAGGAAGTTTGCCGGCATCCCCCCGGACAGCTTGATGATGTCCATCGTCGCCATCGCCAGCCCGGCGCCGTTGACCATGCAGCCGATGTTGCCGTCGAGGCGGATGTAGTTGAGGGAGTACTTCGACGCCTCGACCTCCAGCGGGTCCTCCTCGCTCAGGTCGCGCAGGTCGCGGATGTCCGCATGGCGGAAGAGCGCGTTGTCGTCGAAGTTCATCTTCGCGTCGAGCGCGAGCAGGTCGCCGCCCTTCGTGACGATGAGCGGGTTGATCTCGAGGAGCGAGGCATCGACGGCGATGAAGGCCCGGTAGAGGGCGAGCAGCATCTTCGTCGCCTTCCTCACCTGGTCGCCCGACAGTCCGAGGGCGAAGGCGAGGCTCTGAGCCTGGAACGACGCAAGGCCGATGCCCGGATTGACCGTCGCGCGGTGGATCCGCTCGGGCGTCTTCGCCGCGACCTCCTCGATGTCGACGCCGCCCTCGGCGCTGGCCATCATGACGGGGCGTCTCGTGGAGCGGTCGATGACGAGGCTCAGGTAGAGCTCGCGGTCGATGGCGAGCCCTTCCTCGACGAGCAGGCGCGACACGGTCTGGCCCGCCGGTCCGGTCTGGTAGGTGACGAGCGTCCGGCCGAGCAGGTCCTTCGCGACCGCCTCGGCATCGTCCGCGGACCTGACCACCTTGACGCCGCCGGCCTTGCCGCGGCCGCCAGCATGGATCTGCGCCTTCACGACTACCACGTCGCCACCAAGGCGGCGGGCAATCTCGTGGACTTCCTGTGAGGTGAAGGCCACCTCGCCGCGAGGCACCGGCACACCGTGCCGGGCCAGGATGGCCTTGGCTTGATACTCGTGAATCTTCATGCGGTTGGGGATGTCGGGAATCGTGACCGGGTCCGGATCATAGCACGCCGCTACGAGCGAGTCGGATGCGGGAGACTCTGTACCTGAACAGAACACAAGCCTCCGGCTTCGCGACTAACCGCGTAAATAACTGAATCAAAATGGTTTAGCCCACCATGATGCAGGCCATATGTGCAGTAATAGCACACGCTGACTAAATTGGCATGTCGATGGTGTTCGACCTAACAGATTGAGGGGGAACGGGTTAGCTCAATTGACCTCGCTGGCAAGCAAGATGCTCAGACAAGGGGTACTCCCAGACCCATGTCATCGTCTTACAGCCGGTCAGTCGCCTCCGGCACACACGTCGAATCGAGGTTTCTCCAGCCCTACATCGTGCTCGTGGTGTCGGTCGCGGCGCTCCTGCTCATCAACGGCGTACCCCAGGCAGACTTCGCGCATCCGCTGCTGTTCGTGACCCTCCTCATCGGGTCGATGACCGCCGCGGTCCTGAAGATCCACCTGCCCCTGGCGAGCGGTCAGGCCACGCTCTCCATGTCGTATTTCACCGACTTCCTGAGCCTGGTGCTGCTCGGGCCGCATGAGGGCATGCTCGTCGCGGGGGCGAGCGCGGCCACCCAGTGCGTGATGGGCCGGCGCGGGCGCTTCTCCCTGCGGCAGACGCTCTTCAGCAGTTCGACGCTCATCATCACGATCCAGTCGGCGGGCTTCGTCGCCGCCGCCCTGGGTGGATTCGATCTCGGCGGGAGCGTGGTCGATCTCAGCAAGCCCGCGGCCGCCGCCGCCGCGACCTTCTTCATCTGCAACAGCTGGCTCGTGGCCACCGTCGTCGCGCTCTCGCGCGGCAAGTCCGTTGTGGCTACCTGGAAGGAAGACTTCCTCTGGGCCGGGCCTGCCTGCTTTGTCGCCGCCGGCGCGGCGACGTTTGCCGCGTCCGTCATGGCCAGCCAGCAGGTGTGGCTGGTCCTCTTCGCCACGGCGCTTCTCGGGCTGACGTTTCACAGCTACCGCATTTACTTCGCGCGGGTGTCCCGCCACCAGGAGCACGTGCGGATTGTCTCGAACCTGCACCTCGCCACCGTCGAGGCCCTCGCGCGCGCGATCGATGCGCGGGATCAGACCATCGACCCCGAGGCGAGGGGCGCCGAGAACCACATCCGCCGCGTGGAGGCACGGGCGGCGGCGCTTGGCGAGGCGGCGGGCATGCCGTCGAGTGCAATCGAGGGGCTCAAGGTGGCGGCGCTGTTGCACGACATCGGAAAGCTCGCGGTGCCGGAGCACATCCTCACGAAGCCCGGCCGACTGACGCCGGAGGAGTTCGACTACATCCGCATCCACCCGACGGTGGGCGCCGAGATCATCCGGGCCGTTCCGTTCCCCTATCCGGTGGCGCCCTACATCCAGAGCCACCACGAGCGGTGGGACGGCGCGGGCTATCCCGAAGGTCTGAAGGGCGAGGAGATTCCGCTCGGCGCCCGGGTGCTGGCTGTCGTCGACTACCACGACGCGCTCACCGCGCATCGGCCGTATCACCGTGCGATGGCGCCGGAGGAAGCCATCGAGACCCTGCGCGCCGAGGCCGGCAGGGCGCTCGATCCGTGGCTCGTGTCGCTCTTCATCGATATCCTCCCCAAGATCGACGAGATGCTGCAGCTCGAGACGGCCGTCCCCGTCGCGCTGAGGCCCGACCGCGCGGCCGCGCGGACCGGCGCGCCGGCCACCGGGTTCTTCGTGGAGGCCGACGCGGACTCGATGGCGGGCCCTGCCAGCGTGTATCAGAGCATCTCGCAGGCGACGCAGGAGATGCACGCGCTCTACGACATCGCGCAGGCCCTGGGCACGCGGCTCACGGTGCACGACACGATGGGCCTCCTCACGTCGAAGCTGAACCGGCTGGTGCCGGCGTCGTGCTGGGCGCTGTACCTGCCCGAAGCCGGCCGCGACACGATGAGCTGCTGCTTTGCGAGCGGACTGTCGGCCGATGTGCTCGAGGGGCTGCGCCTGCAGTCGGGCGAGGGCGCCTCGACGTGGGCCGCGCGCCACAAGACGCCCGCCATCAATGCCCGCGCCAGCTCGGACTTCGAGTCCGCCGGAGCGCCGGAAGCCGGAAAGCTCTTCCAGTCGGCCCTCGCCTACCCCTTGATCGACGATGGGCAGCTGGTGGGGACACTCACCGCCTATCACGTGGAGGCGGCGCCCTACTCCGACGCCCACCGCCGGCTCCTCGACCGGCTCTGCAGCCAGGCGGCGTCGGTCCTGCGCAACTCGATCCTCTTCGAGGGCATGCGCGCCGCGTCGCTGACCGACTCGCTCACCGACCTGCCCAACTCGCGCGCGCTCGTCGGCTACATGGACCAGCGGCTCGCCGCCGCCGGCGAGCCGGCGCCAAGCGCCCTCATCATGATCGACGTCGACGGCTTCAAGGCCATCAACGATCAGCACGGCCACCATGCCGGCGACCGCGCGCTTCAGGCCGTGGCCGAAACGCTGCGCCGCCAGGTGCGATCCGCGGACCTCTGCGCACGCTACGGCGGCGACGAGTTCGTCGTGTCGATGGCATGCCAGGATCGTGGCGAGGCCGAGCGCCGCGCGCGCGATCTGCAGCGCGCGGTCGGGCGCCTCTCGGTGACCGTCGAATCGGGGGCACTGCTTTCGGTCGCCATCAGCGTCGGCGTCGCCGTGTGCCCGGAGGACGGTGCGAGCTTCGACGATCTGCTGGCCGCCGCGGATCGGCGGATGTACGAGAACAAGCAGCAGCGCCGTACGGTCCCGAAGTCCGGCGCCGCACTGCGCCTGGCCGTGCCGGCCCGATAACGGTTGGCCTCAGTTCAACGTTGACAGTTCAAAGTTCAAAAAGGGAGGCTGTCCTTTTGTAACTTTGAACTGAAGAACTTTGAACTGCGGCAACGCCAAGGGGTTGCCTGCGCTGATAGAATGCATGGTTGGGCATTCCTCATGCAGCTCCATCATCGATTGTCATCATCCATAGGCACGAAACTCCTCATCGCGTTCACCGGGCTCGGCCTGTTCGTGTTCCTGGTGGCGCATCTCGCCGGCAACCTCCTCTTCATCGTCGGGCCCGGCGCCTTCAATGAGTACTCGCACGCGCTCGTCAGCAACCCGCTCGTCTACGTCGCCGAGCTCGGTCTCGTCGTCATCTTCGTCGTGCACATCGTCAAGGCCGTGGCCGGCTACGCGGCCAACCGGCGGGCGCGTCCGGTCAGGTACGCCGCGAAGAGGTGGGCGAAGACGAAGAATCCCAGCAGCCGCAAGAGCCTCGCGTCCTCGACGATGATCCTCACCGGGACGATCACGGCCCTCTTCGTCGTCACGCATCTCGGGACGTTCAAGTTCGGCACGTACTACGAGAACGCGAACGGCATCCGGGATCTGTACCGCCTGCAGCTCGAGGTGTTCGGTTCGCCCTTCTACGTCCTCTTCTACCTCGTCGCGATGGGCGTGATCTTCTTCCACCTGTGGCACGGCCTCACGAGCGCCGCGCAATCGCTCGGCGTGGATCACCCGGCCTGGACGCCGCGGATTCTCGTGGCTGGGCGGGTGCTGTCGATCCTCGTCGCCGGCGGGTTCTTCATCCTGCCGATCTACACCTTCCTTCTCTCGCGGGGTGTCCTGTGACGCTCGATTCCAGGATCCCGAGCGGCCCCATTGCCGAGAAGTGGGATCGCCGCAAGTT
>CAZJBN010000054.1:0-1087 GCA_964543955.1 uncultured Bifidobacteriaceae bacterium | reverse complement strand
AAGTTCGAGAACAAGCTCGTGAACCCGGCCAACCGCCGGAAGTTCGACATCATCGTGGTCGGGACGGGCCTGGCCGGCGCCTCGGCGGCGGCGTCGCTCGGCGAACTGGGCTACCGGGTCAAGCTGTTCGGCATTCACGACAGCCCGCGGCGGGCGCACAGCATCGCGGCCCAGGGCGGCATCAATGCCGCCAAGGCCTACCGGAACGACGGCGACAGCATCTATCGCCTCTTCTACGACACCATCAAGGGCGGCGACTACCGCGCGCGCGAGGCCAACGTGTACCGCCTGGCGCAGCTCTCCGTGAACATCATCGACCAGTGCGTCGCGCAGGGCGTGCCCTTCGCGCGCGAGTACGGCGGACTGCTCGACAACCGATCGTTCGGCGGCGCGCAGGTGTCGCGCACCTTCTACGCCCGGGGACAGACGGGCCAGCAGCTCCTGCTCGGCGCCTACCAGTCGATGATGCGGCAGGTCGAGGCCGGCACCGTCACGCTCTTCCCCAGGCGCGAGATGCTGGACCTGGTCCTCGTCAACGGGCAGGCGCGAGGCATTGTCTGCCGCAACCTGGTGACGGGCGACATCGAGCCGCACGACGCGCACGCGGTGCTGCTCTGCACCGGCGGCTACGGCACGGTGTTCTACCTGTCGACCAACGCCGTCAACTCGAACGTGACGGCCGCGTGGCGCGCCCATAAGCGTGGGGCGTTCTTCGCCAACCCCTGCTTCACGCAGATTCACCCGACGTGCATTCCGGTCAGCGGCGATCACCAGTCGAAGCTGACCCTCATGTCGGAGAGCCTCCGCAACGACGGCCGTGTGTGGGTACCGAAGCAGCACGGCGACAAGCGCCCGCCCAGCCAGATTCCCGACGCCGAGCGCGACTACTACCTGGAGCGCCGCTACCCCGCGTTCGGCAACCTCGTGCCGCGCGACGTCGCCTCGCGCGCCGCGAAGGTGATGATAGACGACGACCTCGGCGTCGGCGCCCGCAAGAACGGCGTCTACCTCGACTTCGCCGCCGGCATCGAGCGCCTCGGCCGCGACACGATCGCGGCCCGCTACGGCAACCTCTTCGAGATGTACG
>CAZJBN010000053.1:0-28074 GCA_964543955.1 uncultured Bifidobacteriaceae bacterium | reverse complement strand
GACGGCAGCAGGCCCAACGCTGCACGCGTGCCCCATGTCGCGAGGACGATGCCGCCGAGGGCGCCCACACCCGCGAGGCACCCACTCTCCGCGAGCGCCTGTCGAAGGATGCGCCACCGGCTCGCGCCGAGGGCAAGACGCGTGGCGAATTCATCGGCTCGACGCGAGAAGCGCGCGAGCATGAGGTTCGTGACGTTTGAGCAAGAGATCAGCCACACGAGCGCGGCCGTGGCCAGCAGGAGCAGCAGCGTGGGGCGGACGTCCCCAACGAGATCCTCCGCGAGAGGCCCAACGTTGACACCTTGACCACGATTCGCATCCGGGTAGGCGGCTGCGAGGGCCTTCGTAATCGTCGTCATCTCGGCATGCGCCTCGGCTCGCTCCGCCCCGTGGCGAAGACGCCCGATCACGGACGCGGCGTGCACGTCTCGCGACCAGAAGAGCGGATCGTCGTACTGGCCGATGGGCACGAAGACGTCGTTGTACAAGCGGGGAATCACTCCGACGCCGACGTGACCGGGCATCACGCCGATCACGGTGTAGGGTGCCCCGTCGAGCGTGACCGGCCGCCCGACGATGTCGGCATCGGCGCCAAACCTGCGTCGCCAGAGACCCTCGCCCAGCAGGACAACTGGCGGACCACCGGGCTGGTCCTCGCGAGCGTCGAACGTCCGCCCAAGCAGTGGCGCCACGCGTAAAGTCACGAAGTAACTGGACGACACACGACCGCCCAGGACGCGCTCCGCGCTCGGATCGCCCGCAAGCGTGAACATGTCGAGTCGCCACGCGGCGAGCACCTCGAACGTGCGCGCACGGGCACGCCAGTCGAGGAAGTTGGGGTACGAGACGGAGTCTTTTGCGGACGTCGATGACGTGCCATGAACGGCCATCAGGCTGCCGGCATCCGCGTAGGGGAGCGGACGTAGCAGCGTGGCGTCGACGACGCTGAACACCGCTGCGCCAGCGCCGATCCCGAGCGCCAGGCTCAGCACCGCCGCCGCGGTGAACGACGGGTGCCGGGCCAGTGTCCGGATGGCGTGCCGGACGTCCTGGCGCAACTCATCAAGGAAACGGCTCATGTCGGATCTTGCGCCGACGTATCAGGACCACCTCGTACGACGTCGAGCTGGCCTGACCGCGGACCTCTCCAGACGCGACTCAATTTACTGTTACCTACACCTCGTTGCTCGCCGAACCGGCGCCGCAGGCGCATGACGCCGTCGATTTTCCGTGAACGTGACGTTCGATACGACACCCAGCTCAACCTTGTCCGCCCACATCACGCCGATTGCCAATCTGTGTCCTATCCGTGAATCTGCGTTGGTCTGCGCATCTGCATCTACAGCGCACCCCCGACAAAGGGCGCGAGCACGTTGGCGATGAAGGCGTGCGTCGGCGTCGGCACGCCGCTCTCCTTCCCCATGCGCACGATGGCGCCGCTCAGCCAGTCGAGCTCGAGCCGGCGCCCTCGTTCGAGGTCCTCGAGCATCGAGGACTTCGAGCTGGCGGGGAACGAGCGGACCATCTCCTGCGTCCCCTCGACCAGGCCGGCCGGAAACGTGATGCCCCGCGCCCGGCCCACCGCCATCGCTTCGTCGAGCGCGGTCTCCATCATGGCCACGAGCTCCGGGAACTGCCGGATCACGCCCATCGGCGACCGCGTCACGGTCGTCATGCCGCTCCACGTGCCGAGGCGGACGAACTTGACCCACAGGTCGATCCTCACGTCGCCGCTGAGGTCGGCGACGAAGCCTGCGCGCCGGCCCGCCGCCTGAAACGCCTGCAGGCGCGGTGACGTGCGGCCGTCCGTCTCGCCAAAGACCAGGCGATCCGCGGTCGTGTGGTGGATGCGCCCCGGTCCATCGATCACCGCGACGACATAGGCGGCGCCGCCGGCGACGTGTTCGGCCCCGACGTGGAGGGCCACCATGTCCACGGCCTCCACGCCGTTCTGCAGCGTGATGACGACGGTGTCGGGACCGATGAGCGGCGCCAGGAGCGCCGCCGAGTCGGCCACGTCGTACAGCTTGACGGTGAAGAGCACGACGTCGACCGGGCCGATCGTCGCGGGGTCGTCGGTCGCCTTGACGGTGGGCAGGTGCAGATCGCCCTTCGGACTCCGAACGTGGAGTCCGCCGGCCCGCATGGCATCCAGGTGCGCACCGCGCGCGATGAACGTGACGTCCTCGCCG
The DNA here is from genome assembly GCA_964543955.1 of uncultured Bifidobacteriaceae bacterium. Classification (GTDB taxonomy): domain Bacteria; phylum Acidobacteriota; class Vicinamibacteria; order Vicinamibacterales; family UBA2999; genus VFZN01. The sequence continues at coordinate 25,882 of CAZJBN010000053.1, read as the reverse complement.
GCCGCTGCGAGCCTCGCGCCGAAGTACCCGCCCACGCCGCCGGTCCCGAAGATTGCGATTCTCATGGTTCCAGTCTGATGCCGTCGAGGCTGACCACGGGTTCGTCGCCGACCACGGTGGCGTTGTGGACGGCCCCGCGGGGGATTTCGATCCAGTCGCCTGGGCCAAGCATGGCCAGGTGGCCGCTCACGACCAGCCGGAAACGGCCGGAGACGACGGCGTCGACCTTGGCGACGCCGTGCGTGTGGTCGGGAAACACAGTGCCTGGCTCGTAGGTGTAACGCGCGACGCGATACCCGAGCGACTCCAGCTTGCGGCGCAAGGCCGCTTCAGAGAGCGGACCGTCGAGCGTGGTGTTCCAGTGGCGAACAGGCATGGAAGGAAGATCGTGTCGGGAAGTACCATCACGTCGGGAGGTGCGATTCGCGGCATCCGCGTCCCGACAAGCATCCGTCTCCCGACCCGAACTACCTACCCCGCCGTCGTGTCCTGGTTGTCGGCCGGCATGCCGGGCATGCTGCCGCTGGCGAGCTCCTGATCGATCATCAGCAGGCCCACGCCGGTGTTGCCTGCCAGGCGGATGCGGCCGAGCACGGCCCTCGCGGCCGCCTCCTCTTCCATCTGCTCGTTGACGAACCACTGCAGCATGACGGTCGCGGGACGATCCTTGGCCTTCTCGGCCATGGCGTAGAGGTTGTTGATGGACGAGGTGACGTCCTGCTCGTTCCTGAGCACGTGCGCGCAGAGGGCCTCGGCGGACTTCCAGCTTCCGGGCGGTGCGGCCACGGCCGGCAGCCTGACCTTCTGGTCGCGTTCGACGAGGTGATCGATGATCCGCTGCGCGTGCATGAGCTCGTCGGAGGACTGCCCGCGCATCCACCTGGCAAAGCCCGGCAGGTCGTGTTCGGCAAGCCAGATGGACATCGCCAGGTACTCGTGCGACGCGCGGAACTCGAGCGTCAGGTGCTCGTTCAGGCCCTTCAGCAGATCAGCAGTCATCGAATGTCCTCATGAGATCGTCGGCGGGCCAGCTCGAACGTGAGTCCGCCGAACAGCACGAACAGGGCGGTGCCGATCATCCCGAGCGGCAGGTTGCCGTGTCCCCCGAAATAGACGCCGGCGGCCATCGACACCACCGTCGCCCCTGCACTCGCGGCGAGAACGGCTCCAGAGGGCCGGGCGGGCGAAGTCATCCCCGGAATTGTAGCAGGCCGCTCGACGCCAACCACGACAGGCTCAGCGGCCAACGAGGTCCGCGAGCTGGCTCACGGCGAGCGCATAGGCATGCGCGCAGTTGTACCCGAGCAGGGCCTCGTAGTTGCCGTACACGAGGTAGGTGGCCTTCCCACCACGCACGAGCGAAGCGTTGCGCGCCACTTTCGGCAGACTGGTGCCGTTGAGATTCCGGACACCGAGGGCCTGCCACCGGCTCAGCGGAACCGCCACGGTCATCTCGCGCTCCGCCCGACAGCCGCTCACGCGCAGGCCCACCGTCTCGACGATGTCGTCGAGCCTGCCGGCGGGCACCTTGACCGCGCGACCCCAGGTCTGGTCGCCCTGCCATTCGTAGGCTTTCAGGTAGTTGGCGATTGAAGCGAGGACGTCCGGCGTCGACGACCAGATATCGCGATGGCCGTCGCCGTCGAAGTCCTCGGCATGTTTGAGGTAGCTCGAGGGCATGAACTGCGTCTGCCCCATCGCGCCGGCCCACGAACCTTTCATCGCGGCGAGATCGATGTGGCCGCGATCGACGATCTCGAGCGCGTTCATGAGCTCCCCGGTGAAGAACGGGCCGCGTCGTCCCTCCCAGGCCAGGGTGGCCAGCGCCTGCACGACCGGCCGAACGCCGCTGAATCGTCCGAAGTTGGACTCGAGTCCCCAGATGGCGACGAGAAAGCGCGACTGCACGCCGTACCGGTCGCTCACCTTCTTCAGCGTCGCACGATTGGCACGGGCCTGTTCGCGAGCCGTCCGGACGAACCGCGGCGTGAGCCGCCGCTGGACGTACTGTTCCACCGTGAGCACCGTCTCGGCCTGCGTCCGGTCGCGTTCGACGACGACCTCGAGCGGTTCGAGACCGTCGAAGGCCTGCGCGAGCGTGTCGGGCTTGATGCCGCGCGCGATCGCGTCAGCGCGAATGCCCTCGAGCCAGACGGCAAACGCGGGCCGATCGGCCTCCTGGGCGGTGAGACCCGCCACCGCGACCAAGACGAGCGAGACGAAGCAGAGCAACCGGCCCACGGTGTCATTGTACTGAAGGCGGTCCCGCGAACGTGCCAGGCAACCCTGAAGGGTTGCCTCTACAAGTCGTCGTGGTGGGGTTCTCGACGTGCAGGCAACCCTGAAGGGTTGCCTCTACAAGTTGCCGTGGTGAGGTTCTCGACGTCCAGGCGACCCTGAAGGGTTGCCCTACGAATGTCGTGGTGAGGGTTGCCTCTACAAAACCCAATCGTGTGGAGGCAACCCTTCAGGGTTGCCTTGCGGCGTCAGAGCGCCGTCATCGCGGCGCCATCCACTGTAATGGCCTGACCCGAGACGTAGCTGGCAGCCTCGGACGCGAGGAAGACGACGAGATTGGCGAACTCGTCGGGGCGGCCGAGTCGACCGAGCGGGATCGATGCGACCGACGCTCTTCGCACGTCGTCGATCGGCGTGCCCGTTCGCTTCGCGTTGGCTTCGTCGAGCTCGGCAATGCGCTCGGTCGAGATGCGCCCTGGCGCGACGACGTTGACGAGAATGCCCTGCGGCGCCAGCTCCCGCGAGAGGGTCTTGGCCAGCCCCCAGATGCCCGCGCGAAAAGCGTTCGACAGCACCAGATTGGGAATCGGCTGCTTGATGGACGACGAGGCGATCGTCAGGATGCGGCCGTAGCCGGCCTTCTGCATCTCGGGAACGGCGGCGTGCACGAGCCTGACGAAGCTCATCAGGTTCTGCTCGTAAGCCTGCTGCCACTGCGCCTCGGTCATGTCCAGGAACTGCCCTGCGGGCGGCCCGCCGGCGTTGTGCACGACAATCTCGAGCCCGCCGTACGCGGTGACCGCAGTCTCGACAAGACGCGCGGCTTCGGACGGGCTGCTCACGTCGGCCGTGAGGGCCGTCACATCCGCCCCGATCTCCTGGCGAATGGCCGTCGCGGCAGCCTCGATGCGCGCCTGATCGCGGCTGCAGATCACCACGCGGCATCCTTCGGCCGCAAGGCCCCTTGCGCACGCAAAGCCCAGTCCGCGGCTCGCGGCCATCACGACCGCGCGCTTCCCTGCCAACCCGAGATTCATGAGGCGAGATCCAGTCTCCAGAGGATGTTCCAGCTTCTCACTTCCCACTTCTCACTTCTCTTCATTCCTGCCCCGCCCCCCACAAGACGCCCGCAAGCGGCCGCCCGCCTTCGATCTCCGGATCGGGCCGCACGAACCGCCCGTGCCCGGGAGGTCCGACGATCTGGCCCTCCTCGTACACGGTCACACCCCGCACGAGGGTGGCGACCACGCGTCCCTTGAGTGCCATGCCATCGTAGAGCGCCATGTTCGCGCGCGACCGGCTGAGCGAGGTCGAGACGTCGAAGCGCCACTTCTTCTTGAGATCCACGATGGTGAGGTCGGCATCGGAGCCCGGCAGCAACCGGCCCTTGGCAGGCAGGCTGAAGACGAAGCTCGCATGTTCCGAGCAGACCGCCGAAACCTGCGGCAACGTGATGCGGCCGGCGTTGACGGCCGTCAGCATGAGCGGGACGAAGAGGTCCAGTCCGGCAATGCCCGGCGGTGCCGGGAAGATCTGATCGCCGTATCGCTCCTTGTCCTCTGCCTGGAACGGGGAGTGGTCGCTCCCGATGTACTCGATGTGCCCTTCGCGAATCGCGGCCCAGAGTCCCTCCTGCTCCTCGCGCGTGCGGAGCGGCGGATGGCATTTGGCATAGGGACCGAGGCGATCGAGCGCATCGGCGGTGAAGAACAGGTAGTGCGGACAGGTTTCGACCGTGACGTTCAGGCCGCGGAGCCGCGCGTCGGCGGCGAGCCGTGCGGTCCGGGGGCTCGACGCATGCACGATGCCGATCGGCATGCCGCGCTCGGCGCCGAGCGCCAGCACGATGGCCGCCGAGACCTCTTCGGCCGCCGCGGGCCGGCTCTCGGCATGTGCGCGCCCGGTGGTCTGGCCCAGCGTTTCGAGCCGTCCCTGCAGCGCGTTGTAGATGCCCGGATGCTCGCAGTGGAAGCAGTGGCGAAGCCCGGTGCGGCGCACGGCGTCCATGACCTCGCGCAACCTGCCTTCGTCAGTGCACCACAGACCGACGAACTCGTCGTCTCGTCCATCGGGCGGGGGCTGCAGAAACGTCTTGAAGGCCACGCAGCCCGCCTGGGCCTGCTCGGCGAGCTGCGGAATGTTCTGGTGGCCGGCGCCGCCATAGAGGGCGAAATCGATGTGCGCCTGCGGCGACATCGCCCTGACCCGCGCCTCCAGGTTGCGCGCGGAGTTGGTCGGCGTCGTCGAGACGGGCATCTCGAAGAGGGTGGTGATGCCGCCGGCCGCCGCGGCTGCAGTGCCCGATTGAAAGTCCTCGCGGGCCTCGCCGCCCGGGTGCCGCGTATGGACGTGGGTATCGATGATGCCCGGCAGGATGTGCAGCCCGCGTGCCGTGAACGTGCGTGCGGCCGGACAGGCCGTCCCGGGCGGGAGCAGGTCCGCGATACGGCCATCGCGAACGGCAATGGTCGCCGCGTGCTCACGGCCCCCGCTGGCGAGCGTGCCGCCGACAATGGCCAGGTCGTAGCTCGAGGTCACTCAGGCGAATGGTATCCGAATCGAAAGTTCAAAGTTCAAAGCTCTTGACGGGATGTCGGATGCGCCCCATCGCGAAGCCGCTGCAGACCGATGGTCGGATGCGCCCCGTCGCGAAGCCGCTGCAAACTGATGGTCAAGACCTTTGAACGTTGAACTTCTGCACTTTGAACTGCGTCGGCGCATCCGCCCAATCGTCAATGCCGCTGGTCCGGCCACTTCTCCACGCGGTGGGTGATCGGTTTCAGCGATCGGAGAAACGCGTAGATGGCCCCGAGGTCTTCGCGGGTCATGCCGGCGTACATCCGCCACGGCATGACGGTGTTCTGCCCCTGCTCCGCGCTGGTCAGCACTCGGTCGTCCGGCGCCTCGAAGCCCTTGAACTTGTCGACGAACTGCTGCTCGGTCCACGTGCCGATACCCGTATCGGCGTCCGGCGTGATGTTGGCCGTCCGCACGCGGGTGACCTGATCGGGGATGCGGAACTCCTGGCCGCCGGCGAACGCCATGCCGGGCAGCGGCTGGCCCTGGCCGTCGCGCGGCGTGTGGCACTCGGTGCAGGCCGCCGCGCGCGTGACGTACTCGCCGTAGGCCACGGTATCCGACGCCGGAGGGCGCGTGCCGTAGTGTGCCTCGCTCGGTATGGTACGGACGATGAAGTTGACGGGCACGTCGAGCGAGCGCTTCGGTATGTGGCTCTCGACAGGCGCAAGCGTCCGCACGTAGGCCAGGATCGCGTGCACGTCGTCTTCGGCCAGCGTGCCGTAGATGGGATAGGGCATCAACGGAAAGAGCGGCGTGCCGTCCCGGGACACGCCGGAGGCGACCGAGCGCAGCAGCTCGCCGTCGCTCCAGGCGCCGATTGCGGACGGCGTGATGTTCCGCGCGTAGAGCGTGCCTGGAATGTCCATGCTGGCGCGGTCGAACTTCTCGCCGCCGGCGCCGAGGCGATCGCGACGAATCGGCCCCGCGTACTTCGAGAAGTCCCGCTCGGTGTGGCAGTCCATACAGATGGCCACGTGGTTGGCCAGGTACGCACCGCGCTCGACGACCTCGGGCGTGGACGTCAGGGCGAAGGTTTCGGATGGCGGTGGAACGTCCGGGTATCGGGCGTAGAGGTAGGTGAGGCCCCCCGCCACCACCACGGCGACGAGGACGAGCAGTACGGCCAACACTCGCAGGAGGAGTCGCATATGGGCCTACGCTACGGGAAAAGGGGCGGCTCCGAAGCCGCCCCTCCTGGTTCCCACACGCTGAGACGAATTCTCATCGTGGCTGGTTCGATGTCGTCGCTCCGCGCTTCTTCGCCTGCTCGACCATCGCGGCCACATCGGCCGCGAGCTTCTTCGCGTCGTAGACGATGCCGTCCTTGATGGTGTACTTGATGCCGCCGACACGCTCGACTGCCCCGGTCTGATCGTTGAGCTTCACGGCGCCGGTTGCATACAGCGTCTTGAGGTTCTCGAGCGGGTTCTGATCCACGATGACCATGTCGGCCAGCAGACCCGGACGAATGATGCCGAACTCGATCGGCTTGCCCTTGGGCTCGTGCATCGCCTCGGCGCCGAAGAGCGTCGCCGACCGGATGACCTCCAGCGGGTGGAAGCCCGCCTCCTGCAGCATCTCGAGCTCGAGGATGTAGCCGAAGCCGTAGGTCTGGTAGATGAAGCCGGAGTCGGACCCGGTGGTCACGCGGCCGCCGGCGTTCTTGAAGTCGTTGACGAACGACATCCAGACCCGGTAGAAGTTGCGCCACGCCACTTCGTCCTCGGTGGTCCAGTTGAACCAGTACGAACCGTGCGCGTTGCGGTTCGGCTGGAAGAACTCCCAGAGCGACGGCATGGTGTACTTCTCGTGCCAGTCGGCGTTGCGCATGCGCATGACGTCACGCCCCGCCGAATAGATCGTCATCGTCGGATCGACGATGAACCTGCGATTCACCCATTCCCTGATGAGGGCGTTCCACTCGTCGCTGCCGCGCGGGTGGATCTTGTCCCACAGGCGCGCCACCTGGCCGAAGCGGTGCTGCTCGTCGTTGTAGTTCTGGTCCACCGGGAACGGCTGGATGCTGGAATCCGCGAGCAGCGATTCGAACAGGCCGTAGTAATGCGTCATCGCGCCCAGGCCGAGCCGCGATGCGTCGCGCGCCGTCATGCGGACAACGCCCATCTGATCGAGGTGGGCGGTGGACCCGAGGTTGAGCTTCCCGGCCTCGTCGAGCAGGGCCGCCATGATCTCCGGGTCGTACGCGCCCAGCTTGAGCCCGTCCACGCCCTTCTTGGCCGCGAAGCGCACCCACTCGCGGGCCGTCTCCGGCGTCTGCGGCCGGCTGCGATCCCAGCCCTCACCGCTGAAGGGACGGTGATACGCGAAGATTCGCGGCGCGACGATCTCGTTCTTCGCCGACAGCTCGCGCTGTGCGAGGTCCCAGTCCATCGAGCCGCACGGGACGCCGCGCACGGTCGTGACGCCGTGCATCATCCACAGCTTGTAGACGTAGTCGGGATCGCGTGCCTGGCCACCGCCGCAGTGCGTGTGGGCGTCCACGAAGCCCGGCATCAGGTACAGGCCCGTGCCGTCGATCTCCTTCGTGCCCTTTGCCGGCCGATTGCGATCGTTGACCGCCACGAGCGGAAAGCCGACGCTCCGCACCTCGGTGATGCGGTTCTGCTCGACGACGATGTCCATCGGCCCGCGGGGCTGCGCGCCGGTCCCGTCGATCATCGTGATGCCACGGATGACCATCCGGTCGAACGGACCCTCGCCCTGGCTGCCACGCGGCGGTGTGGGGTTCATGCCCTGCGGCTGTGCCGCCAGGCCGACGCCGACGGCAGCGACAAAGGCTGCCGAGAGTACGGAACGAGCGCTGAATGTCACGAGTGCCTCCCAGTCAAACAGAAGGCTCAGTATACGACGGAGGTGGGGAGTGCCGCGTGCAGGGTGCGGAGTCACTCGGTCCGGAGTGCGTTCAGCGGATCGATGCGCATGGCTCGTCGCGCCGGAATGGCATTGGCCAGGCTCGCGGCGCCGATGAGGGCCGCCACGGCCAGGGCCCACGCCGCCGGGTCGAGGGGGGACACGCCGTAGAGCACGGCCGACAGCGCCTGCGCCGCGGCGAGGGCGAGCGCCGCGCCGACGGCCAGCCCGATGGCAACCAGCCTCAGCCCCTGGCGCATGACCAGCGCCAGCACGTCGCGAGGGTTGGCGCCAATCGCCATCCGCACGCCGATCTCCCGCGTGCGGCGCGCCACCGAGAACGCGACGACGCCGTAGAGGCCCACGGCTGCCAGCAGCGTCCCGAGCGCGCCAAACGCGGTCGCCAGCCACGCGCCGACGCGTGCCGGCATCAGCGTCATCTCCAGGGTCTCGGCCATCGTCGCGTTGCCCATGAAGACGAGGCCCGGTTCCATGGCGAGGAGCTCCGTCCGAAGAGCGGCGAGCAGAGCCGAGGCATCGCCTGTCGTGCGCACGAGGAGATAGTTGTAGCGCGTCGGCCGTTGCGCGGATGCAAAGTGCACGAAGGGTGCGGGCGACTCCAGCACGCTGTGGCGCTTGTGATCGGACGTCACCCCCACAATGCGGTATTGGTTGCCGGTCGTGGGAACGCGGAACGTGTGCCCGACCGCGCTCTCGTTGGGCCAGTACCGCCGGGCCATCGTCTCGTTGACGAGGGCGACGAGCGGTGCACCGTCGCGGTCGGCCGCGTCGAAGTCCCGGCCGTCGAGGATGCGCAGCCCGAGCGTCGGGACATAGCCCGTGGAGACCGCGATGTTCTCGACGATCTCGCCGCGCTGTCCTTCGGCGTACGTCCGGCCGTCGATGCGCAACTCGACCTGGTTGAAGTTGAACTCGAGGGGCAGGCTTGGCGATGCGGTCGCGGCGGAGTTCACGCCCGGCAGCGCGCGCACGCGGGCCAGCGCCTCCTCCCAGAACCGGACGCCCCGTTCGGGCTCGTAACGGACCATGTCGGTGTCGAACGACACGAGGGCCAGCCCGCTCGTCTCGAACCCGACATCGGCTCGCTGCGACGCGCCGAGGCTTCTCAACAGCAGTCCCGCGACAACGAGCAGCACGGCCGTGAGCGCCACCTGCGTCACGACCAGGGCATCGCGCAGCGCGAATCGGCGGCCCGCCACGCTCGTCGTGGGCATGTCCCCGCGAAGGTCGCCGATGAGGCTGGACGCCGAGGCCTTGAGCGCCGGCAGCAGGCTCGCGATGATGCCGGTACCGCCGGCGAGGAGCACGGCGAAGGTGAGGACCCGCAGGTCGAGGCGCAGATCGAACGCGATCTCGACGGGCAGCGGCAGCTCGACGGCCAGAAGCGCCCGCACCATGGCCCAGGCAACCGCGACGGCCACCGCGCCGCCGAGGACGCCGAGCACGAGACCTTCGACGAGGAGCTGGCGGACCAGCCGCCACCGGCTGGCGCCAATCGCGAGGCGCACGCCGATCTCGCGACGACGCGACGACGCCCGCGCCAGCAGCATGCCGGCCACGTTCGCACACGCGATGAGCAGCACCAGCCCGACGACGCTCATGACCGCGGTCGCACCGATGGACAGGACGCCCCCGGCCTGCGGCACGAGCATGCGCACATCGCGCGTCGGCACGGCCGACATCCGGCGATCCTCGTTGGTCTGGGGATGCGCAGTCTTCAGCTGCGCGCCAATCAGCGACACGTTGGCGTGCGCCTGCTCCGCGGTCACCCCGGGCCGCAGCCGGCCCTTGACGAACATCCACCGCGCGCCGCGGCGCTCGAGCAGGGTTCGGCCCGGCGACGGAACGAAGTCGTTGATGCCCGCGGGCTCGACTTCGTCGACCTGTCCGATCGGCAGCCAGAGCTCCGGCGTGAGGAGCGGCACGACGCCGATGAACGACGCGGGCGCCACGCCGACGATCGTGTAGGGCAGGCCGCGCAGCGTCAGCCGCGTCCCGACAACGTCGGTGCGCCCGCCGAGCTCGCGCTGCCACATGCGGTGCGAAATCACGACGACGCGCTCCGCGCCAGGCTCGTCGTCTGCCGGCACGAGCAGGCGCCCGACGAGCGGCCCCACTCCGAGCAGCGAGAAATGATTGGCCGTGACGACCTGGCCCAGTACCAGCCGTGACCGCTCGCCGAGCGCCATCGGCGCGAACATGGGGCTGTAGCCCGTCATGTCGGAGAAGACCGTGTTCTGGTTCTTTACGTCGACGAAGTCGGCGTACGACGTCGTCGAGTGCTCGTCCCCGTCGCTGCTCGACGTGAACACGTCCACGAGCCGGTCCGGGTCGCTCACGGGAAGTGGCCGGAAGAGCAGCGAGTCCACCAGCGAGAACATCGCGGTGTTGACGCCCACACCCAGGCCGAGCGACAGGATGGCGACGGCGGCAAACCCGGGGCTGCGACCCAGCCAGCGGACGGCGTAGCGGATGTCCTGAATCATGGCTCTGGGGTCGTTAGACGGCTTCCCCCGGCCGCAGGTTCATCAGACCTTGCGAAACCTCCTGCCGGACCTGTTCACCGCACGGCGGACAATGCCCTGCGGCATCACACGGCCCAGCCAGGCGATGGTGCGATTGGCACCGCCGGTGACAATCACCGCCTGGCCGCGCGTGACGGCGTCGAGACCCTGCCGCGCGACCGCGGACGCGTCCATCCACATCCACGACGGCATCCGGCTCACCTGTGCGCGCGTGCCGGTGATGTCGTGAAACTCGCTGTACGTGAATCCCGGGCACACGGCCGTCGTGTGCACGCCGCCCGTTGCGTGCTCGGCATGGAGCGCTTCGGAGAAGCGAATCAGGAACGCCTTGGACGCGGCATAGAGCGTATGGCCGGCCGGTGCGGGCAGGTGTCCGGCGAGCGAGGCCACGTTGACGATGCGCCCCCATCGCCGCTCGATCATGCCGGGAAGCAACAGGTGGGTGAGCTCGCACACGGACGTGACCATCACCTGCAGGAAGTCGTGGTGTACCTGCCACTCGCGTCGTTCGAAGGCACCCGTCACTCCGTAGCCGGCGCTGTTGACGAGCGCGTCCACGACGAGATGGCGCCCGCGGATCGCGGTCGCAAGGGCCGACGGCGCCGCCGCATCCGACAGGTCGGCGGCAATCACCTGCACGTCCACACCGTGACGGCCACGGATGTCGGCCGAGGCCGCTTCGAGCCGGTCGCGGCGCCGGGCCGTCAACACGAGATCGAACCCGCGGGCCGCCAGCTCGTCGGCAAACGCGCGCCCGATTCCCGACGAGGCGCCCGTAACGAGCGCGCGACGCGAGGTGCCGTCCGCCATCATCGGACGATCCTATACGTGCTGTCCCGGCACGGCCGACCGCGGCCGCCGTCCGCCGTCCAGGCGCGGCCTGAGGTTATGATGAAGCGACCCCTTTTGGAGGATCCATGCGCACCTTCCGTGCCCTCGTTCTCGTTGCGGCGTCCGTCATCCTGGTCGGCTGTATCAACAGCGCCACCCTCGTCAAGGTCAAGCCGGACGGCAGCGGGACGATCGAGCAGACGACGCTCGTGAACACGTCGGCGCTGAAGTCCATGATGCCGGGTGGCCAGGCGACGGAGACGCCGGGCTCCGTCATCAACAAGGCCGACCTCGAGCGCCAGGCCGAACGCATGGGCAAAGGCGTGCGGCTGGTCTCGGCCGAGCCTGCTTCAGGCGGTGGTTTCGAAGGCGTCAAGGCGATCTACGCCTTCGACGACATCAACCAGGTCGAGGTGAACCAGGACCCGAGCATGAGCGGGACGAGCGACGGCCAGTTCAACACCGCGCCTCCGAAGAACGAGAGCCCCATCAAGTTCACGCTCACGAAGAACGGCGCCAATCCCGTGCTGACGATTCAACTGCAGGACAAGCCGACCACGGCGGACGCCGCGCCCGCCGGGCCGGCAGGCGGACCCGACATGGCGGATCCGGCCGTGCTGAACATGATGAAAGCCATGTTCGACGGATTCAAGGTCGCCATCGACGTCGAGGTCCTCGGCTCCATCGTCAACACCAATGCAGAATACGTGGAGGGGTCGCGCGTCACGCTGCTGGAGATGGACATGGGCGCGCTCTTCGCGGATCAGGAGAAGCTGAAGGCGCTGCAGGGCAAGGTCAAGCCCGGCGCATCGCTCTCCGAAGTGAAGCCTTACCTGAAGGACGTCAAGGGCATCAAGATCGACGGCCCGACGGTCAATGTGGAGTTCAAATAGGGTCCGGGGAGGTTCGATAAGGTCCGCGGAGGTCCGGGGGGTCACCGGAAGCAAAGCACGCGGCCCTCGGTGGAGGCGATCACCATCCGTCCCGCGGCGAGGGCTGGTGAGGCCGTGAAGGCTGCGCCCTCTTCGTGCTCCCACACGATCTTGCCGCTCGTGAGGTCCGCGGCCACGACGCGGCCGTCGCTCGTGCCCACCCACGCACGGCCGCTGGCAATGACCGGCGACGAATCGATGCGTGCGCGGGTCATCACGGTCCACTTCTCCGCGCCGGTGGCCGTGTCGAGTCCATGCAGCATCCGGTCGCGCCCGCCGACGACGACCAGGCCGTCCGACACGGCGGCCGATGAATAGAACGGGAACTTGCGGTCGGCGTGCTCGTAGCGCCACCTGACGTCGCGCGTCGCGAGGTCGAGCGCGATCATCTGGTTGTCGAAAGTGCCGAAGTAGGCGACATTGTCCGCGATGGCCACCGACGCGCCCGTGTACGCGGTGGCCGACGTCTGGTACGCCGCCTTGCCGTCGGCGGTGCGCACGGCATGGAAGAGCGCATCGCAGCCGGCGAAGTGCGCGATGCCGTCGACGAGCGAGGGCACGCCGTGGACGTAGTTCTCGGTTGCAAACGTCCACCGAGGCTTGCCGTCCGCGGCGCCGAGCGCGTAGAGCGATCCGTCGTATGACCCGATCAGCACGAGGTCGCCGGTCACGATGGGCGACGACTTGATCTCCGACTTCGTCTTGAACGTCCACGCGGGCTTGCCGTCCGCCGCGTCCCGCGCGTGCACGACGCCGTCGAGATCGCCAATGTAGACACGCCCGCCGGCCACGGCGGGCGACGACTCGCCGATGGACTCGCCGAGCTTCTCTCGCCAGCGCAGCTTCCCGTCCTCGATGCCGATGGCGACGAGCTCCCCCGTCGCCGCGCCGACGTAGGCCACGCCGCCCACGATGGCCGCTGACGAATCGAAGGCTTCGCCGCCCTCCCAGGCCCAGGCCAGTCCGGGCTCGGCGCCGATGATGGCCGCCGACACGCCCGTCAGCGACGGCGTTCCACGGAAATGAGGCCACGCGTCGGCCGGTGCGCGCGCGGGTAGCGCCTGCGCACGGACGACCCCGCCACGAGCGAGCGCGGCGGCCGTGAGCGCGGTGATGAAGTCTCGACGATTCATGATGAGTGTGACACCGGGAGTGACCAGCCCCGCCCTGTCGGCGGACCTCCCCGGACCTTCCCGGCCGCCTCCGCTTCTGCTACGGCGAGCCCGCCGACCAGCCTCCGCCAAAGCTACGGCGGTCCGCCGGAGCCTCGGCGAAGGCGGAAGCCTTGGCGAAGGCGGGACCCCCTCGGACCTCTACTGACTCTTCTGCAGCGTTGCTCCCTGCTGCAGAGCGTAGATCTGGTTGCGGTTCATCACGAACAGCACGCCATTGGCGGGCACGACCGTGGAGTAGACGGCGCTCCCCATGTTCTGCTCCGCCACGACTTTGAGCGTCGGCGAGTGTTCGATCACCGTGATGTCGCCGTCCTCATCGCCGATGTACACCTTGTCGCCGATGATCATGGGTGACCCCCAGATGGCCGCGAACATGTCGTGCGTCCAGTGGAGCTTGCCGGTCTTCACGTCGAGGCAGTGGACGAAGCCGCTGAAGTCCGCCAGGTAGATGAGGCCGTCCTTGATGGCTGCCGTCGAGATGGATCGCCGAATCTTGTCGAAGTGCCAGATGCGCCCGCTCTCGGTGAGGTCGCCGCGCCTGGTGGCATCGATCGCATACGCGTGGCCGACACCCTCGCCGTGCTCCGGGTCCTGGCCGTTGGAGATGTAGACCACATTCTCGAAGATGACGGGCGTGCTGATGACCTCGTTGCGCGTCTTCGGCCAGACCGAGTCCTTGGGATTGGTATCGAACTCCCAGAGCTTCTTGCCCGTGAGCGCCTCGTAGCCGCGCACCCAGCCGTCGCCCTGCGCGTGCACGACCTGCATGACGCCGCCAATCTCACCGACCGATGGCGTGGACCACTGCCCGTGGAGAATCCGGTCCTCGACCGAGTTGTCCTCCCACACGAGCTTCCCCGTCGTGCGATCGATGGCGATGATGGCCGGCGCGCGCGGCGACGGGATGTTGACGTGGCTCTCGTCCTGCCCGTTGGCCGTGCTGACGTAGATGAGGTTCTCGTGCGCGACTGGAGACGAGTTGGCCAGATTGTGCGGAAACGACCCGACCTCTTCCATCATGTCGAAGATCCAGAGGAAGTCGGGGTCGGACTTGCCGGTCAGCTTCTCGTCGGTGATCGGCCCGTCGTTCGTGCCGTCGTGAAAGCCGTCGAGATCCGCGGCAATCACCTGGCCGCGATTGGAGACGAAGTACGCCACGCCGTCGATGATGAGCGGCGAGCTCGCAATGCCCTGGAACGGCCAGTCGTTGGCGCGGCCCGACGAGAGCTTCTCGAACGTGGCCTGCCAGAGGAACTCGCCGTTCGACTCGCGGAACGCCATGAGCACGCCGCGGTCGCCGCCCTGGTCGGGGTCGCGCGCCAGCTCGTTGTTCGTGCCGACCAGCACGACACCGCCGCCCACGGTCGGGTTCCCGTAGGACTGCGAGCCGAGGTCGGCCACCCACTTGACGTTCCTGCCGGACTTGACGTCCCACTCCGTCGGTGCGCCCGTCATCGCCGACACCATGTTCCGGACCGGCGTGCCACCCCACATTGGCCAGTCGGCAGACAGCGTGGCCGCACTGCAGCCGAATACGAGACCGAGAACAAGCGCGCGTCGCATCATGTGAACCTTCCCGGCCGCCTCCGCTTTCGCTGCGGCGAGGACCTGGCAGAGCCTCTACTCGTTCCGATACACCTTCAGGTTATCGAAGTACACGTCCGAGATGCCATCGGCGTAGATGCCCGGACTGCCGTGCAGGTGCGGAATGGTGTCCGTCTTCTCGATCGTCCAGGCCGACGGCTCGGCTTCGCCCGCCTTCCACACCTTGCCGCGGACGAGCGCCGTGCCATCGGGCTGGTTGTCCACGCGGAGCTTCATGCGATACCAGGTGTCGGCATCCCACTTGAAAGGGACGCGCACCGTCATCTCGTCGGCTGCCTGCCACGGATGGAGCTCGAGCTTCTGGCCGTTTCCGAAGAGCACCAGGCCGTAGCGCTGATTGATGAGCCCGAAGTCGCCGCGCTGCCGCCGCTGCTCGGAGACACGGCCATCGACTTCAATCGTGTAGCCGGACCAGTCCGGCGGTCCGACGGCGACCTTGGCCCGACGGCCAACGGTCTCGTCTCGCGGACGCATCAGCACCCGGCCCACGCCCTCGACCGAGCGTTGAAAGACCTTGGTCGGCGCACCCACCCACCATGCCGGCGGCGCCTCGGACGCCGCGTTCTCGAAGTCGTGCTCGATGGGAAGCGGCGCCAGCACGCGCACGCGCGCCTGCCCGGTCAGGCCGCCAACCGTGGCCTTGACGAACCCGGCCGAACTGCCGGTCCCGGCCGTGAACATCCCCTTCGCATCGACCGCGCCCTGGACCTGATCCACGGCCCACGTCGCGCCGGTGGCCGGTTCCTCGCGAATGAACGCACCCTTCGCGTCGAAGAGCCTGAGCGTGTAGGCCTGCGTCCCCCCAGGCGCCAGCAGGGCTTCATAGGGAAACACCTGCACAGACGCCGGTGCCCCTGGCGGCTCTGGCACGCGACTGGTCTTCGATCCCGCGACGCCAGTGCGCTTTCCGATCGCGTACAAGTTCTCCATCGACGCAATGTAGACGCGCCCATCCGCGACAGCCGGAGACGCGACGATGACTTCCGGCTCCGCCGCGGTCCCGAGCACGTCTTCGTCCAGGACCTCGGCACCGGTCGCTGACGGGCGCAGGATGAACACCTTGCCGTTCTCGGTGCCGATGTACAACTTGCCGTCGGCCAGCACCGGCGAACCCTTCTGGAGCGTCCCGAGCGTTCTGGTCCACAGCTGCGCGCCCGTCTTCAGGTCGAACGCCGCGAGGATCGCGCCGTTGTCGACCGTGTAGAGCCGCTCGTCGTCCATCACCGGCGAGGGAAACGTCGGCAGAAAGCCGTGCGTCTTCCACTTGAAGGCGTCCGCGCCGAGCACGCCGGTCCGGGTCGCGTCGACGGCGGCCACCATGCCCATCTCGGTCGTGCCGATGTTCTCCTCCCCGTGCGTGATGTAGGCCACGTTGTCACGGAAGAGCGCGCTGTTCAGGATGGCCCGCTTGCTGACCTCGACACTCCAGATCTTCTCGCCGGTGTTGACGCGGAGCGCATAGAACGCGCCGTCGGTACCGCCGACGATGAGCGCGCGGCCCGTGGGCAGATCGGCAACGATGGGCGTCGAGTAGTTCGTGTCGTAGTGACGCGCCTGCGGCGAGGACACCCAGACGGTCTGCCCCGTCCGCTTGTCGAACGCGAAGTAGCGATTGCCCGGCCGACCGAGGTCGCCCCAGGCCAGAACGAGCGCGTTGAGGATGACGAGATCCCCCTCCACGATCGGCGATGTCGTCCGGCCGCCGTGCGTGGTGACGGCGCCGTACTCCTCGGGGAGCGATCGGTCCCACAGCCGCTTGCCGTCGGGCGAGAGGCAGAAGAGCTCGGCGCCCACGGTGAAGAAATAGATGTTGCCGGTCGCTGGATCGACCGCCGGCGGCGCCCACGCCGCGCGATGTTGTGGCACGTCGCTCAGATAGATGCTCGCGCGGTGCTCCCACACGAGCTTGCCCGTGTCCGCATCGAGCGCCACGAGCCGTTCCTGCGTCGTCGCGGGATCCTCGGTGGCGGTGTTGATGTAGACGCGGTTCCCGAAGACGACAGGTGCCGAGCGGCTTCCGTACGGCGCCTTCCAGGCCAGGTTCTCACCCTGTGGTGACCACGCCTCGGGGAGCCCCTGCTCGGCGGAACGGCCGTCGCGAGACGGTCCCCGCCACTCGGGCCAGTTGGAAGCCGCGGTCACGGCGATCGCCCCCGTAACCAGGAGGCCCGTGACCACGACGCGGGGGAAGAAGGAATTGAGCATGATCGGGGTTCGCTGCTTCAGACGCTGCCGGCGACGATATAGACGTGCCGGAGCACGGTCAAGGGATTGCCGATACACGGGTTACACACCGGCCGAGTGTCCCGTTTACTCCTGACGAGCTTCGTGGGGGCCACGTGCGCCTCCTACCTCGCAGACGTCGTGGCCTTGACCACGGGCACGAGCGCCGGCCGGGACGGGGCGTTGGCGAGGTCCCAGCTGGCCTGATAGACGAGGCGCGCGATCTTCTCCATCTTCGGGTAGTTGATCTTCTCGGGACGGTCGAACACCGTGTGGTAATCCGGGTGAAGGCCCGTGTGCACCCAGATGCCCGGGACTCCGTGCTGGATGAACGGCCAGTGGTCGCTCCGGCGCATCAGGTTGGAGGCATTGTTGTCGTAGCGATATCGCAGGTCGAGGCCAATGCCCTCGTTGGCGCGATCGAACACGGCCTTGAGGTCGGGACTGCGCACGCTGCCGATCAGGTTGGTCGCGTTGTGGTTGGACTCGGCGGTCTGCACGTCGAGCCCGCGAAAACGCGCGCCGCCGCCGGCCTGCACTTCCTCGTCCCGGCCGATCATGTCCATGTTGAGGTTGGCCACGATGCGATCGAGCGGGACGACCGGCGACTCGGCATACGCCCACGCGCCGAGCAACCCGCGTTCCTCGGAGTTCCACGCCGCGAAGATGATGGAGCGTCTCGGATGCTGTCCCGTGCGCGCGGCCTCCACGTAGGCCTCGGCAATCTCCAGCAGCCCCACGATTCCCGATCCATCGTCGTCCGCGCCGTTGAAGATGCCCGTGCCGTCGGCTCCGTTGTGATCGAAGTGCGCGCCGATGAGGACGTGCTCGCCCTTCATCGACGGGTCGCTGCCTTCGAGGACCGCCACGATGCTGCGGTCGGCCACGGTGTGGCGCGTCACGCCGGTCTCGATGGCGACGTTGACACCGAGCGGCACCGGCGAGACGCCGCCGGGCGCCTCCGACGCGCGCCCCAGATCGGCCAGCGAACGCTTCGTCCCGACCAGCCGATCGGCGACGGCTCGCGACACCTGCACGACCGGAATGTGCACGCGTTCGGCAAACGTCATGAGGGTGTAGCGTTCGATCCGCGGTGCGGGGTCCGGCCAGTAGCCCGTCGCCTGCGCGGCGAAGTTCGACGGCGGCCCCGCCTGGTTGTGCGCGTCCTCGACGATGACGAGCGCCACGGCGCCGGCGCGTTCGGCGGCAATCGCCTTGTGCACCGGAGACGACGCTTCGGATCGGACGACGCCGTCGAACACGCTCTCAGGATCGCTGGCGCCCGGCTCGTTGTCGAGGACGAGGGCGATCTGTCCGCGGACCGCGTCCTTGTAGTCGTCGTGTCCCCGCTCGGGCGACACGATTCCGAACCCCGCGAACACGACGGCGCCTTCGGCCGACCCGCTCGCGCTGAAGCGATGCGGATAGAAGTCGATGCCCGCCCGGAGGCTTTGCCGCAGGCCCGCGCCGGCAGCGTCGATGGACATCTCGTTCGGCCCGGCCAGCGAGGCCGTCATCAGCTGGTAGCGGTGATCGAAGCCGACGTTGCCGCCAGGCCGAAGACCGAGGCGCTCGAATCGCGCGCGAATCCAGTCCGCGGCTATCCCGTTGGTCGGCGTATCGGTGAGGCGGCCCTGCATGGAGTCGCCGGCCAGGAAGAAGAGATCGGCCCGCAGCTGGTCCTCGCGGATCGAGTCGATCTGTGGCGCGCGGCCCTGACCCTGGGCGCCGACCGATACGACGGCAGCAACGGCGACCACGGCGACGATCCTGAAGCGCATGACGAACCCCCTGGGCGAATTATAGGGGCCGAACCTCATTGGCCTCCCCGGACCTGAGATTCAGCCACGTCACAATCGTGCAACGCTCACCGCGTTCGACAGGAGTCACCTCGTGCAGCAGGTCGGATCGGAAGGCGACGAGCGTACCGGCTTCGGGCTCCAGGTCCACGACGCGCGGCGCCTGGCTGTCCTCGAAGCCGTCGTAGAGCCGCAGGTGTCCTCCGGCAAACGGCGATGCCGGGTCGCCGGTACCGTTCACGAAGATGACAATCGACACGCGGCGCAGGTGCAGGCCGAGGGGATGCGGCGCCTCCGCGACGTCGCGGTGGAGTCCGTAGAACGCGCCCGGCGGATACCGGAGAGCGGCCAGGCCGTCGCAGGGCTGGAGGCGGATGCCGAACACGCGATCGAGTTCGGGTCCGAGCGCGTCGATGCGTCCGATGAGCGCGTCCAGAAGGTCGCCGGGCAGGAGGACCTCCCACGCACGCCGCGCCGAATCGTCGTGAGTGAGTTCCTGGTCGCCAGTGAGGACTTCGGCCGGCTCGCCGGGCGACTGGCGGACGGCCTGCATGATCCGACTGCGCGTGTCCGCATCGAGGAAGGCCGCGCGGACGAACAGGCCGGGTTCTGCAAGGGCGCGAGGGCGGGGCATGCCGCCCGATGTTACGACGGGCCGGACGGACTCGGAGGCATCGGACGGGGTGTCCCTGGCGGGGGCAGACCGGCGGCGCGGGACGGCTCGACTGGAGGCACGACCAGGCTTCGGACGATGAACGCGCCGCCCAGGACCACGGTCGCGCCGCCGATGCCAATGCCGGTCGCGAGAGACTCGCCGGCAATTCCGATGAGGCAGATGAGGGCCAGGCCGAGGCCGACAATCACGATGCCGACCGACATGGACCGGCTTCTCACGGTGGTGGCGCTCACTGGCGAAGGGCCGTCGAAGCCGAGCCCCGAGATCTCCGGGGAGGGCGCAAGGCCCCGCTCGATCAGGGCCAGCCGCTCCGCGTGCCTGAGCTCGAGCACCTTCGTTCGGTAGCGCAGGGCCGCAAAGATCACGATCAGGCCAGCGGCCAGAGCCATGAACGTGATTACGAGCCCGACCAGCAAGCCATCATCCATTCGAGTCCTCCAAGGGGGTTCGGCAAGCTTAGACTGGGCCCGCCCGGCAATTGTTTCGAAACAATCTGCGCCGGCGCCCGGTCCAATGGCCCAGGAGATGACATCCGCGCCCGGCGCCCGCATGCGCCAACCACGTGCGGGCGAATCCGAGCAGGCGCTCGTCGAGCGGTGCCGGCAGGGCGACGAGCAGGCCTTCCGCGAGCTCGTGGACCAGTACAAGGGCCTGGTGTTCGCGCTCGTGGCGCGGAGCATCCGGAACCGGGCCCGCGCCGAGGAGATTGCGCAGGACGTCTTCCTGCGCGTCTACCGCGGCCTGCCCTACTTCCGGGGCGAGGCCCGCCTGTCGACGTGGATCTACCGCATCGCGGTGAATTTGCTGACAGCGGAACGCCGGCCGGTGGAGGTTGAATCGATCGAGGGGCGGAAGGATGGTCCGTCCCACGAGCCGGCTGCAGCTGATCCGGCGTTCGATCACCTGGCGCTCAGGAATCGGATGGAAAAGGCCATCGAGCGGCTGCCGGCGAACTACCAGGTGCTCATCAACGGCCACTACATGAAAGGCCTGCGGTACGAGGACCTCGCGGAGGCGTTGAATCTGCCGATGGGGACGGTGAAGACCCACCTCCACCGGGCGAAGCGCCAGCTGCGGCACCTGCTGGAGACGGAGTTTCGATGATCGACTGCCAGGCGATGGACGATCGCATCGAGGAGATCGCGGACGGGCTCGCCCATGAGCCGGACGTGGCCGCGCATCTCTCGACCTGCGCGCGGTGCCAGGCCCGGCTCACCCTGGCGCGATCCGTGAATCGCGTCCTCGAGACGCGTGAAGTCCCCGAGGCACCCGAGTGGTTGACCGCGGCAGTCATGACGCGCGTTCGCCGCGAGCGGTGGCGCAGCGAGCAGCTCGTCGACGCCGGGTTCAACGTCGCCGTCGCGGCAGGCCTCGGTCTCATTGCCGTGGGGCTTGGCGCGCTGGCCTGGTCGCTCGGGTGGTTCTCGATCGATCCGGCGGCCGTCGAACTGGTGGCCGCGGCGGCCGGCCAGTGGCTCGCGCGCATCAGCGGGCAGCTGCAGATGCTGGTCGTCGCCGCCGTCCTCCTCACCTCGGCGCTCGGGCTCTGGTGGTGGGTCGAGGGCGAGCGGACCTACTGAACTGCCTGCTCAGGCTGGTTTCGCGAAGAACAGGCTCAACCAGTCGCGCAAATCATCGAGTGCGACGGCCTTGCCGGTCGAGTGGAGAAACGCACGCATATTCTTGGAGAACCCCTCGCCGCGAACACGACAATGCCGGGGATAGGCCAGGCGGAGATGTCTTGAATCGTCGATGGGATCTTCTCTTCGGCGCTGCCAGCACTCCCCTGGAACTTGCATTCGATCCCGATACTCTTCCCGGTCTGTGGGTCGGCAACAATGACGTCAATCTGGCGCACCGCGCCCCAGAGCCGTCGTGCAACGCGGACTTCGGTTCTCACTTGCAGTCCAAGCTTCGTCGCGACCTTGACCACTTCATCTCGGAGGTCGTGGCCGCTGGTGACCGCCTTCGCTTTACCTGCCATGCAGGTCGGACCGCGGCACGTTCGAGATCAGGTATTCGTCGACAGTGCCGCGCGAGGAGCCGTCGCAGTTGATCGCGCGTCTCGCAGCAACTCGATGGGCCTCGAGACCCACACGATCGGCCGCCCTGGACTTCTCGTACAACTTCGTCGTCAGGGGGGCCACCGAGTTGCTCAGCAGCACGTATGCTCCCCTGGCCGCCAGATCCACCACCACTTCCTGCAGGCGGCACTGGTGTTCATCGGTAAAGCCCGCCGCGGTGTATGACGTGAAGTTTGCCGTCTTGCTGACCGGGGCGTAGGGAGGGTCGAAGTACACGAAGGCGCCGCTGCCCAGGAGGTCACGAGCGCTCATGAAGTCGCTCTGTCGCAGCTCGATGGAGCCTTCGTTGAGAACGCGAGACACCGCCCGAAGGTTCGAAGCATCGCAGATCATGGGGTTGGCATAGCGTCCGGCGGGCGTGTTGAAGTCACCCTTGCTGTTGAGCCTGAACAAGCCGTTGAAACATGTGCGGTTCAGGTAAATCAGGATCGCTGCCAGAGCCGGGTCCGCCTTCAGCACGCCGTCCACGCGCCCGCAGGCTCGGCGCATCGGATTGAATCTCTCCTCGCGCACGACATAGAAGAATTGGGCCCCTCCCGCCCGATGGCCTTTCTCAAGGTCCCTCAGGACGGCGATCACCTGCTCGACGTCGTCCCGGATGGCCGCGTAGCACTCGATGAGATCCTGGTTGGTATCCATGAGCAGGACACGCCGGCCCCGAAGAAGGCCACGGCTGGCAAGGTCGAAGAAGACGGCGCCGCTTCCAAGAAACGGCTCGGCGTACTCGGAGAACTCGGTCGGGTAGAAACGCCGTATCTGCGGTAGGAGTTGGCGCTTGCCGCCGGCCCACTTGAGGAACGGCGCCGCCGTTACGCCGATTGGCGCCGCCTGTGGGAGCGCTTCCGCGAGGTTCATGACGCGGGAATCTTAGCACCCGATCAATGACAGATCAGGTCCACGTGTCGGTCAAGTCAGGCTCCTTGGAGCCACACGACCTGCTCGCACGACGGGCAGGCATACGCCAGCCGGAGGTCGCCGACGAACGAGATGAATCCGCCTTCGGCCGTCTGCGCGCACGCCGGGCAGATGGCCCTGGCACGGCTCTCGAGCGTGCCGACCCGGAGGGCGCGGCCGGTCGCCGGGTCCGGGATGGTCGAAGGCGCATCGGCGTGGCGGACGAGCGAAGGCGCGCCGTCTGCCTTCTGCTCGAGCCGAAACAGGCCGAAGAAGCGAACGGTGCGGTCAGCGATGGATGGCATAGGTCCTCCCGATGGTAGCATCCACCCCCTGACACCGCAATCGATTGGGGTGCGGTCACGACGGCGAGACGATTCGAGATCCGGCGTCACTCGTGCTACGCTGGCAGAGAGGTTCCTGCCCACGCCCGCGAAAGTGGCGGAACTGGCAGACGCGCCGGACTTAGGATCCGGTAGCCGCAAGGCTGTGGGGGTTCGACTCCCCCCTTTCGCACCAGCCTTCGCTCCGCCGCCGTCTCGCCTGCCAGCAGAGCCAGACGGAGGCGAGCTACGGCTGGCAGGCCACGCGAAGGCTGTCCCGCCGAAGCCTTGGCGAAGGCGGACCTCATGTCCAGCCGTGCAGAGAGCCCTCGGACCAGGTAGCCCGACAACACACAGCAGCACTCCCAGGCATCCCAACTGAATGAAGACGGAACTTGTTGACGTCAGCGAGACGCGGCGGAATCTCCGCGTCGAGATTCCGACCGAGAAGGTCGACGAGGAGATCGGCCGGATCGCGGCACGGTATGGCAAGTCCGTCCGGCTGCCCGGTTTCCGGCCGGGCAGGATTCCGTCGAAGGTCGTGCGGCAGCGCTTCAGGGGAGAGATTCTCAAGGATGCTGCGGAGCACCTGGTGGGGCACGCCATCGAGGACGCGCTGGCCGAGCGAGGCGTCCAGCCGGTGGAGACGCCCGACATCTCGGACCTCTCGGTCCACGAGGGGCAGCCTCTCACGTTCACGGCCAGCTTCGATGTCGTCCCGCCGTTCGACCCCGGCGACGTCTCGACAATCGAGCTCCGGCGGCCCCCCGTTGTCGTCGAAGACGACGACGTCCGGCAGACGCTCGAGCGGCTGCGCCAGCGCGCGGCGCGCTTCGAGCCCGTCGACGACGGCGCGCTCGAGACGGGCCTGACGGCGGTCGTGAAGCTCTCGCGGCAAGGTACCGACAAGGACGGTAAGCAGGGCGAGGTCGACAGCCACGACCAGGTTTCGATCGAGATTGGCGCCGCGTCGAACCCGCCGGGCTTCGACGAGCAGGTGGCCGGCATGCGGCCCGGCGACACGCGGTCGTTCACGATCACCTACCCGAACGACTATGCCAACGCCGAGCTTGCGGGTGGCACAGTGGACTACACGGTGACGCTCCAGGAAATCAAGAAGCGGATTGTGCCGGCGCTGGACGACGAGCTGGCCAAGGACCTGGGCGAGTTCGAGTCGCTCGAGGCGCTGAGGACCCGGGTCCGCGAGGATCTCGAGGCCGAGGCCGCCGAGGGCGCCGACGCCCAGGTCAGGAACGACCTGATGAAGAAGCTGGCCGAGCGTGTGCCCTTCGCCGTCCCGGCCTCGCTCGTCGATCGCGAGACCGACCGCCGGATCCAGGAATTCGCGCGCCGCCTGCTGGACCAGCAGGTGGACCCCCGGCAGGCCAACATCGACTGGGGGGCCTTCCGCGATGCGCAGCGGGAATCGGCGGCCGAAGCGGTCAAGGGCGCCATGACCCTGGATGAGCTGGCCCGCCGGGAGTCCATCTCGGTCACCGAGGAGGACCTGGAGGCCGAACTGGCCCGCTACGCCGAGGGAACGGGCCGGACGGCCGCGGCGGTCCGGGCCCGGCTCGAGCAGGACGGCGAGCTGCCTCGGCTGGCGGCCGGCCTCCGGCGCGAGAAGACCGTGGCGTGGGCCTTAGGTCGCGCCCGTGTCGTGACGATATAAAGGAGAAGCATGCCAGTGCCCCACAACCAGCTCGTCCCGATGGTGGTCGAGCAGACCAACCGCGGCGAGCGCGCGTACGACATCTTCTCGCGGCTGCTCAAGGACAACATCATCTTCATCGGCACGCCGATCGACGACGGGGTGGCCAACCTGGCCATCGCGCAGATGCTGTTCCTCGAGGCCGAAGATCCCGACAAGGACATCACGCTCTACATCAACAGTCCCGGCGGCTCGATCACGGCGGGCTTCGCGATCTACGACACGATGCAGTTCATCCGACCCGACGTGCAGACCTTCTGCATCGGGCAGGCGGCGTCGATCGCGGCCGTGCTGCTCGCGGCCGGCACCAAGGGCAAGCGGTACTCGCTCCCCAACTCGCGCATCCTGATCCACCAGCCGTGGATGAGCGGGCTCGGCGGCCAGGCGACCGACATCGACATCGCGGCCAAGGAAATCCTGCGCATGCGCGAGCGGATCAACGAGATCCTGGTGAAGCACACCGGGCAGGATCCGAAGCGCATTCAGGAGGACACCGAGCGCGACTACATCATGTCGCCGGAGCAGGGCAGGGACTACGGAATACTTGACGATGTCATTCGGAAACGGGTCTAGAATAGAAGAGTACCGGGTTCCCCTACGCCTATGGTGAAGAAGAACGGCGACGGCGGCGAGATCCTGCGCTGCTCGTTCTGCAACAAGGATCAGAACGACGTCAGGAAGCTCATTGCGGGTCCCACCGTGTTCATCTGCGATGAATGCGTCGAGGTCTGCAACGACATCATTGCCGACGACAACCGGTTCGACAATCGCGGCACGCGCACGTCGCTGCCGACGCCCCCCGAGATCAAGAAGTTCCTCGACGAGTACGTCATCGGCCAGGAGCTGACCAAGAAGAAGCTGGCCGTCGCGGTCTACAACCACTACAAGCGGCTGGAAATCCAGAAGCAGCCGCGGAGCAGGAACGACGTCGAGCTGACCAAGTCCAACATCCTGCTCGTCGGGCCGACCGGCACGGGCAAGACGCTCCTGGCGCAGACGCTCGCGAAGCTGCTCTCGGTCCCCTTCACCATCGTGGACGCGACGACGCTCACCGAGGCGGGGTATGTGGGCGAGGATGTCGAGAACATCATCCTCAAGCTCCTGCAGGCCGCCGGCGGCGACATCGAGAAGTGCCAGCAGGGCATCGTCTACATCGACGAGGTCGACAAGATCTGCCGCAAGGACGAGAACCCCTCGATCACGCGCGACGTGTCGGGCGAGGGCGTCCAGCAGGCGCTGCTGAAGATCCTGGAGGGCACGGTGGCCAACGTGCCGCCGCAGGGCGGCCGCAAGCACCCGCACCAGGAGTTCTTCCAGGTCGACACGACCAACATCCTGTTCATCTGCGGCGGCGCGTTCGTCGGCCTCGACAAACAGATCTCGCGGCGCCTCGG
>CAZJBN010000052.1:0-28502 GCA_964543955.1 uncultured Bifidobacteriaceae bacterium | reverse complement strand
GAACTGCACGTTCGATCGCGGAAGTCTTGCAGTTGCGTGGGTTAAGCCGTTCGACCTGCTGGCGCGAGGGAACGAAAACGGAGATTGGCTGGGAGGCAGGGATTCGAACCCCGATAACCGCGTCCAGAGCGCGGTGTCCTACCGTTGAACGACCTCCCAGTAGGTGCAGGAATCTTCAATTGTAGCGGGCTTCCTCTTCGCCACGCAACCGCCGCACCGAGCCCGCGGGTGGCACACGTTCACCTCTGGTGGCGTCGGTTCGCGACCACCACCATCAGAGTGTTCAGGTGCCCAGGTGCCCAGGTGCCCAGGTGCCCAGGTGCCGAGGTGCCCAGGTGCGCGGGTGCGCGGGTGCACGGGTGCTCAGGGTGCTCAGGGTGCTCAGGTGCCGGTGCCCAGGTACACGGGTGCCCAGGTCCCCCTCGCCACGCAAGAACTGAGCAGTCACGCATGGACCCCGCGTCGCGAAACTGGTCAGTGTGCCTTTCTTACATGGTAGGAACGGAGCGCACCGTGCAAGTTGAGCTACCGTCGGCTCGATTCACACGTGTCTTCTGGCGCAACAATTGAGACTTCTGTTGGCACGATCTTCGCCGCTGTTTCGTAACAGGTAAGGCGATGATCCTGGCAGATCGACCATGGCAGTTCGGACCGGCAGCGCTTTTTGCCCTGTTCATCGGGGTCGCGCCTGCGTTTGCGCAGGACCCGCAGGTCCCCGGCCCGGAGCCCGTCGTCTTCCTGTCGTCGAACATGATCCAGGGCGACCTCCTTCGCGTCGACGTCGAAGCCGAGCGTCTCGTCCTGAAGCCGGTCAACGGCGCCGAGGTCGAGGTGCGGTTCAATCGCCGGACAGCGCTCACCGGGGTGAACAACGTCCGCGAGCTGGCGTCGCGCGCCGGCGCGCGCGTGAGCGTCAAGTTCTCGAAGCATGACGGCGACAAGGTCGCGACCTCCATCCGCGTGCATCCGAAGCTCGAGGTCGCGCAGCGGCGCGATCAATCCATGCCGCGCTGAAGTCCCGGCCGCGTGTTCGCGGCATGACTGCCGGGCTGGCACGCGGCGCTTGACCTTCTGCAGGGCGTTTGTTGTAGTGGCGGCGTGTCCGCCGTCCTCCCGGTCACGGTGACCGTCAACGGCACCCCATACCAGCGCGAAGTCGAGCCTCGCCTCCTCCTCTCGGATTTCCTGCGCCAGCACCTCGATCTCACCGGCACGCACGTTGGCTGCGAACATGGCGTCTGCGGCGCCTGCACGGTGCTCGTGGACGAGGAGCCCGTACGCGCGTGCCTGATGTTCGCGGTCCAGGCCGACGGCGCCGCGGTGACGACGGTCGAAGGCCTCGCGCCCGGCGGCGAATCGAGCCTGCATCCGCTGCAGGCCGCCTTTCGCGAGGCGCATGCGCTCCAGTGCGGCTACTGCACCCCCGGCATCCTCATGAGCATGGTCGCCTTCCTGCGCGACCACGCCTCGCCGTCCGAGCAGGACATTCGCGAAGCGCTCTCCGGCCACCTCTGTCGCTGCACCGGCTACGCGAACATCGTCCGCGCCGTCCGGCTCGCTCATGACGCCGTCTCTCGGTAAGCGCATCCCGCGCAACGAAGACGCCAGGCTGCTGACGGGCCGTGCGCTCTTCGTGGATGACGTGCAGCTGCCCGGCATGGTGCACGCGGCATTCCTTCGAAGCGATCACGCGCACGCGCGCATCAAGTCCGTCGACGCGGCCGCTGCCCGCCGGCGTTCGGGGGTCCTGGCCGTCTACACGGCGGAGGACCTCGGCGCCTACTGGCAGCACGGTCCGCTGCTCGTGCCGCCACCTCCGGTGCCCGGCATGATCTTCCACGCGTGCACGCAGGTGCCGCTCGCGCGGGACAAGGTACGGCACGTCGGCGAGCCGGTTGCCATGGTCGTGGCCGACACGCGCTACATCGCCGAGGACGCGCTGGCCGACATCGTCGTCGACTTCGAGCCTCTGCCTGTGGCGGTAGACGTCGAACGAGCCCTGGCACCTGATGCTCCGCGCCTGCACGAGCAGCTGGAGTCCAACCTTGCGGCGCATGTCCACCAGAAGAAAGGCGATTACGACCAGGCGCGGGCGAATGCGGACGTGATCGTCGCCCGGCGCTTCCGGTACGACCGCGGCGCCTCGGCCGCGATCGAGAATCGGGCCGTGGCGGCGTCGTGGGACGCACGGAGCGAGTCGCTGACGATCTGGGATACGACGCAGGCGCCCATCCCGATTCGCAACGGCCTCGCACGCATGCTGGGGATGGCCGAGTCGCAGGTGCAGGTCATCGCCCCCTTCATCGGCGGCGGCTTCGGCCCGAAGATCATGATGTTCTACCCGGAGGAGATGCTGATCCCCTGGGCCTCGCGGCGGCTTGGCCGTCCCGTCAAGTGGACCGAGGATCGCCACGAGAACTTCGGCGGCACCACCCAGGAGCGCGGGCAGATTCACGATGCGGAGATGGCACTCTCGCACGACGGACGCATTCTCGGCATCCGTGACGTCTTCCTGCACGACACCGGCGCGTACGATCCGTACGGTTTGACCGTTCCCATCAACGCGCAGTGCACGCTGCTCGGCGTCTACAAGGTGCCGGCGTACGACAGCGAGTTCACTGCCGTCTTCACCAACACGCCCATCGTGACTCCCGTCCGGGGCGCGGGGCGCCAGCACGGCACGTTCGTGATGGAGCGGCTCCTGGATCTGGCCGCGCGCGAGCTCGGCATGGACCGCGTGGAGATTCGGAAGCGCAACCTGCTCGCGCCAGGCGATTTCCCGCACGATCACGGAATCATCTTCCAGGACTTCACCTCGCTCACCTATGACAGCGGCGACTACCTGCCTGCCCTCGAGCAAGCGGCGGAAATGATCGGCTACGAGCGGTTCGTCCGCGACGAGCAGCCACGCCTGCGTGCCGAAGGCCGGCGTGTGGGCATTGGCATCGTGAACTACGTCGAGGGTACGGGCATCGGCCCGTACGAGGGTGCGCGGGTCACGGTCGAGCCGAGCGGCCTCGTTCGCGTCGCGACCGGCGTGGGGACCCAGGGTCAGGGACACTTCACGGCATTCGCGCAGGTCGTCGCGGATGCGCTCGGCGTGGACGCCTCGACGGTCCGTGTCGTCACCGGCGACACGCGCGAGTTCCACTGGGGGACCGGCACCTTCGCCAGCCGCGGCGCCGTTGTCGCCGGCACGGCCTGCCGGGCTGCCGCGATGATCGTCAGGGAGAAGATCCTCGACCTGGCCGAGCGGAAGTGCGGCGTCGCACGCGACCGACTGGAGCTCACAGGCGGCCGCGTTCGCGTGATTGGTATAGACGATGGCGGAGTGTCGTTCGGCGAGCTCGCGGCCGGAGCGAATCCCCTCCGAGGCGCGGTGACATCAGGGGTGGAGCCAGGGCTCGAGGCGACGGCGTACTTCGGACCCGATCGCGGCACGACGGCGAACGGCGTACACGCGATGATCGTGGAGGTCGATCCCGAAACGGCCATGGTCCGCATTCGTCGCTACGTCGTGGTGCACGACTGCGGGAGGCTGATCAACCCGACCATCGTCGAGGGGCAGATACAGGGTGGTGTCGCGCACGGCATCGGCAATGCGTTCTATGAGCAGCTGGTCTTCGACGATCAGGGACAACTCGCCAACGCGTCGTTGATGGACTACCTGCTGCCGCTCGCGACCGACGTGCCGGATGTGGCGATGGCGCATCGCGAGACGCCGTCTCCGGACAATCCGGCCGGGCTCAAAGGCGTCGGCGAGGCCGGCTGCATCGCGACGGGCGCACTCTTCGCGCAGGCGGTCGAAGACGCGCTGGCGGGCGCCGTGGAGATCTGCGAGATCCCGCTCAGCCCGAATCGGTTGTTCGAGTTGATGCAGGGTCCGGTGAGGTCCGCGGAGGTCCGATGAGGTTCGATGAGGTCCGGGAAGGCCGAAGAGAATCGGGGGCGCAATGAAAGTGACCGGCACGTTCCGGTTTCGAGGTCCGCGCGACGTCGTGTGGGAGCTTCTCCAGGATCCCGAAGTGCTGTCGCGCGCGTTGCCGGGAGCGCAGCGGCTCGCACGCACGGGCGACGATCGGTACGAAGGCGTGATGAAGGTCGGCCTTGGTCCGCTGAACGCGGAGTTCGCGCTCACCGTGACGCTCGGCGACAAGACTCCGCCCTCGCACTTCACGATGGCGATCGACAGCAAGGGCGCCCTCGGATTCGCACGCGGCGCGGCGACGGTGGACCTCGAGGACGCCGACGATGGCGGGACGATCATGCAGTACACGTCCGACATGCAGATCGGCGGGCGTATGGCCTCGGTGGGCCAGCGCGTCGTCGACACCGCGGCCCGCTCGATGACGGAGAAAGGACTGCAGGCGCTTCAGCAGGCGCTCGACGAGCGGTTGGGGGCGCCGGGCGGCGACGTCTCGTGAAGCCGGCACCGTTCGCCTACGCGCGGCCGGACACGACGGAGGAGGCGCTCGCCATCCTTGCGGAGCACGCTGGCGAGGCACGGCCACTGGCCGGCGGACAGAGCCTGGTGCCGGCGATGAACTTCCGGCTCGCTCAGCCGGCGATGCTGGTGGATCTCAACCGCGTGAACGAGCTGGACGGCATCGAGGCGACGGACCACGGTCTGAGGATCGGCGGCATGACACGGCATCGCGCGCTCGAGCGGAGCGCCGACATCGCCCGCCTCTCACCGCTCATCGCCGAGGCGATGCCGTTCGTCGCGCACGTGCCCATCCGGACGCGAGGCACGCTCGGCGGGAGCCTCGCGCATGCCGATCCGGCGGCCGAGCTCCCCGCGGTCATGCTGGCCCTCGACGCGACGATTGGCGTACGAAGCCAGGCTGGCGCTCGCAGCCTCCCGGCCTCGGCTTTCTTCGTCGGGTTGTACTCCACTGCGCTCGAGGCGGGCGAACTGCTGGTCGATGTGACGATCCCGCCCATGCAGGCCAGGACGGGGTGGGCATTCGGCGAGGTGTCACGCCGGCACGGCGACTACGCGCTGGCCGGCGTGGCGGGGGTCGTCACGCTCGACGAGAACGGCGTCGTCAGCGACGCGCGCCTGGCATTGCTCGGGCTCCACGAACGGCCAGTCCTCGCCGCTGCCGCCGCGCGAGCCATCGTCGGGTCGGCGGGAACGGCCGCCGCCATTGACGCCGCTGCCGACGCCGCGGCCAGGCTCGATGCCGATCCCTCATCGGACATTCACGCGTCGCGCGCGTACCGACAGCACCTGGCCTCGGTGCTGGTCCGCCGCGTCCTCACCCGTGCGGTCGCCCGCGCACAGGAGGTCCGTCCATGAAGATCTACGATCTGTCACAGCCACTCAACCAGGAGTGTTCGTTCTGGCCGTTCTATCCGCCGTTCGAGGTGAAGTACATCAAGCGGAAGGCCGAGCACGGCGTCAACGCGCAGTACATCATGACGTCGAACCACATGGGGACGCACCTCGACGCGCCACGCCATTTCGTGACGGCGGGGATGACGATCGACGAGATACCCGTGGAGTGGCTCTGCGGCCCAGGCGCGCTGGTCGACTTGTCGGACGCGATGGACGACCTGGACCTCTATACACCGAAGATGATCGAGGACCGGGTAGAGGTGAAGGCGGGCGACCTGCTGTTCCTGCACACAGGGTGGCACCGGTTCGGACAGTTCGGAGCGACTCCAGACGAGGAGCGCTACATTCACCGGCACCCGGGCGCGCATCCCGACATGGTGCCGTGGCTCATCGAGAAAGGCATTCACATCTGGGGCGTCGATTGCATCTCGACGGACCACCCGATGAACCTGCCCATCGGCCGGTTCCTCGGCAAGGGGGCGCAGGGCCACTGCGACCGAGTGCGCGCCGCGTGCGAGGCCAAGTTCGGCGGCCCGGACGGCGTCGCCGCGCTCTTCCCCGACTCGGCCTATCAGCTCACGCACAACGCGCTCTTCCCGCACAACTGCATGCACATCGAGAACATGGGCGGCGACATCGGCGCGCCGGAGCTCCAGAACACGCGGCTGATTCTCGGGATCTTCCCGTGGAAGTTCCGCGGCGGCGAAGCGGCGTTTGCGCGCGCGGTCGCATTCACCGGCGAGTGGAAGGCGTAGTCTCCGTCGCCGACGAGCACGCCGATCATGTCCATTGTCGATCGACCCGCCACCGAGATCCGCACGATGGTCGCCACGCGTCGCGTGTCTGCCCGCGAAGTACTCGAGGCCACGCGCGATCGGATTGCCCGTGTCAACCCGTCGATCAACGCCATCGTCACGTTCAACGATCGCGCGGACGATGAGGCGCGCAGGGTCGACGAGGCGCTGGCGGCCGGCGGGACGCCGGGGATTCTGTGCGGGCTGCCGGTGGGCATCAAGGATGTCACGCCCGTCGAGGGTGTTCGCACGACTTACGGGTCACCCATCTGTGCCGACCATGTGCCGGGCGAGGACGCGCTCATCGTGCAGCGCCTGCGCCGCGCGGGCGCGGTGATTCTGGGCAAGACCAACTGTCCGGAGTTTGCCGCGGGCGGCAACACGTTCAACGAGGTGTTCGGGCGGACGCGCAACCCGTGGGATCCGACGAGGAGTGCGGGCGGGTCGACCGGCGGCGGCGCGGCCGCGCTTGCCACCGGCATGATTGCCATCGCCGAAGGCACGGACCTCGGCGGATCGCTGAGGATTCCTGCGTCGTTCTGCGGAGTTGCCGGCATCCGCCCGTCGATCGGCCTCGTGCCGACGGCGCCAGGAGGCTGGCTCTGGGACACGCTCCAGGTGAGCGGCCCGATGGCGCGGACGACAGCGGACGTCGCGCTGATGCTGCAGGCGATAGCCGGCGCCGATGCGCGTGCACCGCTGGGACAGTCGATGGCCGGACGTGACTTCCCGGCCGCCGTCGCGCAACGAGTCTCGCGCGGCACGCGCGTCGCCTACGCACCGGATCCCGCCGGGATCGGCATCGATCCGGATGTCGAGCGGATTTGCCGGGACGCCGCGTTCGCGCTCGTCGAAGCCGGCGCGTTCGTCGAAGAGATGGCCATCGACCTGGCCTTTTCGAGACCGGCCTTCCTGGCGCTGCGGGGGTTGTGGTTCGTGACCCAACTCCATGAACATCTTGGCCAGCGCCAGCGCTTTGGCCCGAACGTCGCGGCCAACGTGGCGGCAGGGATGGAGACGACGGTCGAACAGCTGGCCGAAGCCGAGCAGGCGCGGAACCGGCTGTGGCTGCTATGCCGTGACGTCTTCTCGCGCGTGGACTGCGTCATCACGCCGTGCATGGCGGTGCCGCCGTTCCCGGTGGAGCAGAATTACCCCGACACGATCGCGGGCCGGCCGATGGCGACCTACATCGACTGGATCGCGCCGACGTTCGTCTGGAGCATGACGGGCCTGCCTGTGGCGGCCGTGCCGGCCGGGCTCGACTCGCGCGGGCTCCCCCTCGGGCTGCAAATCGTCGGGCCGCCGTCGGGTGAAGAGCGCGTGCTGGCCGTCGCAGCCGAAATCGAGCGATGCCGCCCAATCGGACGGCCGGACATCGACCGCCTGTGAAGAAGGGGCTCCTTCCTGCAGGCGGCGCGAAGAGAGACCGTCCCCTCTCACACTTCGCTACATGACATCGGCGCATTTCTCGCCGATCATCACGCATGCGGCGTGGGTGGTCGCGTTGACGACCTCCGGCATGATCGACGCGTCGGCCACGAGCAGACCGTCGACGCCGCGCACGCGCAGGCGCGCATCCACGACTGCCATCGGATCGACGGAGGGTCCCATCCGGCACGTTCCTGCGGCGTGGTAGATCGTATCGGCCGCACGGCGGACGAAGCCTTCGATCTCTGCCGTGCTCGTCAGCGCCGACCCGGGCTCCAGCTCCTCCCCTCGCAGCGGCTCGTACGCGGACGTCCCGGCAAACCACCTGGCGAGGTGAACGCCGCGAACGAGCGCATCCACGTCCGCCTGCTCGCGCAGGTAGTTTGCCTCGATGATCGGCGGCGCCAGCGGATCGGCCGAGCGCAGTCGTACCTGCCCGCGTGACTCGGGCCTGACCAGCGACACCGTGATCGTGACGAACCGATCCGGCTGGTCCAGGCCGCGGCCAATGTAGAACTGCAAATCGGGAGGGAGAGCGCCGCTTCCAGCGGCTCCGGAGGAGGAGTGCGTAAAGAGCCCGGCCGTCACGCTCGAGCCCGGCAGCTCGCCCTTCCCGGCCCACCTGATCGACAGCTTCAGGTGATCCTGCAGGTTCCGGCCGACGCCCGGCACATCGGCCGCGATCCGGATACCCAGCGCGCGCAGGTGATCCGCGGGTCCAATCCCCGACACCATCAGTAGCTTCGGTGTCTCGACCACGCCGCCGCACAGCACGACCGCGCGAGATGCGCGGACCTCCTCGCGCCGGCCGGCCGTGACGTACTCCACGCCCACGACGCGCCGGCCCTCGATGAGCAGACGCGTGACCTGGGCCGACGTCCTCACCTCGACATTGGGGCGAGCCGCCGCAGGCGTCAGGAACGCCGCCGCCGCGCTGTGGCGCGCGCCGTCCAGGATGTTCTTCTGGTAGTAGCCGGCCACGCCGTTCGGGAACGGGCCGTTGAAGTCGAAGCGGGCATCCGCCTTGAACCCGTTCTGGATGGCCGCGGCGAGGAACGCACGATGCCCGGCGTGCGGATCGAAGCAGTGGCTCACGGCCAGCGGGCCGTCACCGCCGCGGACCTCGGATGCCCCGGCATCGTTCTTCTCGAACCGCTTGAAGATCGGCAGCAGCTCGTCGTAGCCCCATCCGGCGTTGCCGAGCTTCTGCCAACGATCGAACGATCGACGATCGCCCCGGATGAACGTCATCGCGTTGATGGCGCTGGAGCCGCCGAGGGCCTTGCCCCGTGGGAACGTGATGCGCCGGCCGTTCATGCCCGCCTCGGGCTCCGTCTGGTACGCCCAGTCGTAAGACGAGCCGACGAGCGACACCCAGCGTCCGGGCGTCGTGACCGCCGGATCCTCTTCGCCCGACACGCCGGCCTCGAGTAGCAGCACGCGCACCGAGGAATCGGCAGACAGCCGGTGCACCAGCGCGGCGCCCGATGAGCCTCCGCCCACGACAATGACGTCCGGTTCGGCGGATTGGGGGGGCGGCGTGAGTGCGGCGGCAGCGGTCAACTTGAGGAAGTCGCGACGATTCATGGCAGCCGTTGACTGGCGCGCTGGACCAACCGGCGCCAGCCTGCTACTCGGAGAATACCCGATCGATCAGGCGGTCCATGCGCGAGACGACGCGCTCGCGCCCCACAAGGGCCAGCATCTCGAACAGCCCCGGGCTGACCATCCGGCCGGTCACCGCCAGCCGGGTCGCGTGGATCAGCGGCCCCGCCTTGATGCCGCGCGTCTCGGCGAGGGCACGGACCTCGCGCTCGAGCGCGGCCTCCTCCCACGGCGCCACATCACGGTACACGTCGCGAAGCGCCTCGACATGCGCGCGCATGCCCGGGGATGAGAGGTGCCTGCTGACGCCATCGGCATCGTAGCCGTCCGGATCCGCAAAGAACGGGGTGAGCTGTTCGGCGAACTCGTTGAGCGTCTTCGCACGTGGCTGAAGGAGCGCGAGCACCTTGACGAACCACCCGCGGTCGGATCCGGCAAGCGACTCGCGCCACCACCCGGCGGTCGCCAGCCGCGACTGCAGACGCGCGATGAGCTCGTCGTCGCTCAGCTGGAGCAGGTACTGGTGGTTGAACCAGTCGAGCTTCTCGATATTGAACACGGCGTTCCCGCCCGAGATGCCTTCGAGCGAGAAGCGCTGCACGAGCTCGTCACGCGTGAAGAGCTCCTGGTCGCCGCCGCTGCCCCAGCCGAGGAGCGCGAGGAAGTTGAAGATCGCCTCCGGCAGGTAGCCCTGTTTCTCGTACTCCATGACCGACGTGGCGCCGTGCCGCTTGCTCAGGCGCTTCTTGTCCGGTCCCATGATGAGCGGCACATGCGCGAAGGCCGGCGGTTCAGCCCCGAGCGCCTGGTAGAGCAGCACCTGCTTGGGCGTGTTCGAGATGTGATCGTCGCCGCGCACGACGTGCGTGATCCGCATGTCGATGTCGTCCACGACCACCGACAGGTGGTAGGTCGGATGTCCGTCGGAGCGCAGGATCACGAAGCTCTCGATGTGCTCGTTGTCGAACGCGATCGGACCGTGGACGCTGTCGGTGAACGTGGTGGCGCCGGGCGGCACCTTGAACCGGATCGCGCCGCCGTCCTCGAACCCATGACCCCTCGCCAGCAGGTCGCGCGCGCCGGCCTGGTAGCGGTCCAGCCGCTCGGACTGGTAATAGGGCTCGTGCGGGCCGCCGACGTCCGGCCCTTCGTCCCAGTCGATGCCGAGCCAGCGCAGGCCGTCGAGGATGCCGCTGACCATTTCCCACGACGACCGCTGCACGTCGGTGTCCTCGATGCGGAGGACGAAGGCGCCGCCGTGCCGGCGGGCGAAGAGCCAGTTGAAGAGCGCCGTACGTGCGCCGCCGACGTGGAGGTAGCCGGTGGGAGAAGGGGCGAATCGAACGCGTGGAGTGGAGGAGGACACGGAAGCCAGAGGATACAGAATACACGCGAAGCGCCGCCCGACCCTTGGACTCGTGCACGGGTGCACGAGTGCACGGGTGCACAGGTGCCCGGGGTGCGCAGGTGCCCAGGGTGCCAGGGTGCACGGGCGCACAGGGGTGCGCGGTGCTCAGGGTGCGGCGTTACTCCGCACGTGGCACGCAACATGGGTTCGTGCGAATGTGAGGCTCCATGCGATCGTTACTTCGGGTAGCGCCACAGCTCGACCAGACGCGGCAGGACATCCGAATCGCCTTCCGCCAGCTGCGCCGGGCGCCGGCCTTCGCGATTGTGGCCACGATGACGCTCGCCCTCGGCATCGGCGGGAGCACCGCGATCTTCACCATTGTCGACGCCGTGCTCCTCCGGCCGCTCGGCTTCGCCGAGCCCGACCGGCTTGCCGTGATTCGGCCGACATCCGGCGCACGGCTTTCGGCGGCGTACCTGTACGACTGGCGGATGGAGAGCGATGCGTTCGCCGATATCGCCGGCTGGCACGACGAGCCGGCCAACCTGACCGGCGAGGGAACGCCCGTCGAAGTCCTCGCGGACCGCGCGACCACCAACTTCTTCGCCGTGCTCGGCGCACAGCCACACCTGGGCCGGACATTCTCCACCGCGGCCAACCTTGCCGACGTGCGGCCGGAAGTCGTGCTCAGCCACGGGTTCTGGCAGCGCCACTACGGCGGCGATCCGGCCGTCATCGGCCGATCGATGACGCTCGACGATTGGAGCTTCACGATTGTCGGCGTGATGCCCGCCCGTTTCGCGGTTCGGACGAACGAGCTCCCGGAGTCACGCGCCGAAGTGTGGCTGCCGCTGCCTCTCGAACCGGGCAACCGTGCCGGCATGGGGGGATATCTCAACGTCGTGGGACGGCTTGCCGCTACGGTGACGCCACAGGATGCGCAGGCCGAGCTCTCCGCCATCGCGCGGCGAATCGAGGAACAGTATCCGTCCTACAGCCGTGACTGGGGCGTGCAGGTCGTCCCTCTTCACGAAGCCACGGTGAAAGACGTTCGCCTGCGGCTCCTCGTCCTGTTCGGAGCCGTGGCGCTGCTGCTGCTCATCGCATGCGCCAACGTCGCGAACCTCGTGCTGAGCCGCGCGGCCGCCCGCCGAACGGAGCTCGCGATCCGGCAGTCGCTTGGTGCAACGCCTGCGCGCCTCGCGCGACAGGCGGTGACCGAAAGCCTTGTCCTCGCGGCCCTTGGCGGAGTTCTGGGGATGTTCCTGGCCGCCATTGGCACCAGGCTTCTCGTGTCGGCAGTGCCGGCGCGCCTGGGTCTCCCGCGCACGGCGGAGATCGGCGTCGATCCCGGGGTTCTGCTGTTCAGCGTCCTGGTCACGGTACTGACGGCAATTCTCTTCGGGCTCGCGCCGTCGATCGGTGCGGCGCAGGCGGTGCCGCAGTCGGCGCTCAGGGACAGCGCGCGCACGCTCACCGGGAGCCGTGGGAGAAACCGGATTCGAAGCGCGCTCATCGCCGTCGAAGTCGCGCTGGCGTTTCTCGTGCTGGCAGGCGCCGGGCTCCTCGGGCGCACGTTCTGGGAGCTCAGCCGCGTCGAACCCGGCTTCGACGCAGCCGGTGTCGTGACGATGCGCACGACGCTGGCGGCACCGAGGTACGAGAGCGACGATCGCGTGCGTGGATTCGGCGGCGAGCTCGTCGAGCGGATCGAACGCCTGCCGGGCGTCGCCGCCGCAGGCCTCGTCAATTACCTGCCGCTCAGCAACATCGGCGGCGGAGGCCCGTTCACCATCGCGGGCCGCCCGGCCGTTCGGCCGCAGGACCGGCCCGGCTCGTGGATCAGCGTCGTCGGCGGAAACTACTTCCAGGCGATGGGGATTCCGCTGCTGCGCGGGCGGCTGCCGGCCCGCTCCGACACCGAGCGCGCGCAACCTGTCGTCGTCATCGACGAGGAGCTGGCGCGTCGTTACTGGCCCGAGGAAGATCCGATTGGCGCGCGGCTGACCTGGCAAACGCGCCAGAACCAGACGCTCGTCGCGGAGGTGATTGGCGTCGTCGGTGCCGTGCGCTGGGCGGGGTTGGCCGCCGCTCCGCAAGAGACCGCCTACTGGTGGTTCCCGCAGAACCCCGATCGGCGGTTGACCATCGTCGCCCGGACGACTGGCGACCCCGCGGCGATGTCCCGCATCATCGCTGCGGAAGTGGCAGCGCTCGATCCAGATCAGCCGGTCGCCGATGTTCGAGCCATGCGGGACCTCGTCGCGGCCGATCTCGATCAGTCCCGATTCACCATGTTCCTGATTGGCGCGTTCGCCGCCGGGGCGCTGCTGCTGGCGGCCATTGGCCTCTACGGCGTCGTTGCCGTTGGCGTAGTGGAACGGACCCGGGAGATCGGCGTTCGCATGGCGCTTGGCGCCGCCCGGGGAGATGTGGTCGGGATGATGATGCGCCGCGGATTATTGCCGGCCGCCGCGGGCCTCGTCGCGGGCCTGGCGATGGCGCTGGCCCTTGGCCGCCTGCTGGCCAGCCTTCTCTACGGCGTTGCGCCCACCGATTCGGCGACGCTCGCCGGCGGAGCGGCGTTTCTGACGATTGTCACCGCGATCGCCAGCTATCTCCCGGCGAGACGCGCCGCGCGCCTGAATCCGGCGGTGACGTTGAGGGGGGACTAACGGCCAAAGTGCACACGTGCCCAGGGTGCCCAGGGTGCCCGGGGTGCGCAGGCGCCCGCTACATTCCGAAGACGACGACCAGCAACCCAACCACGCCGAGCAGTGCGATGAGCGCGGCCAGCACTGCCGTATGGGACCCCTGGACGTGGCCATACCGCTCCCGCAGGACCCGCAGGCTCCGCCGATGGTCCGTCGTGGCGAGCGCCAGCGTCAGGACGCCGATGGTGATCATCAGCATGCCGAAGTGGCGAGGCCCGAAGGGCCCGCCCGGGGGGGCCTGCTGGCTCTCGCGCAGGTACTGGAAGAACTTGTAGATCGAGAAGCCGAACGAGATGAGCGACACCGAGGTCCGAACCCAGGCCATCAAAGGGCGCTCGTACGCGAGCCGCGTGCGCTCGAGCGCGAGGCATCGGACATCTCGATATCGACCTTCTCTGCCATCACCCTGCTCCAATCTCCGTCTCCGGCCGGACGATGCAGCGGAAACCGACGTGGCACGTCGATGTGTCGACGGGCTCAGGGAAGCGCGCCGCAGGTCGATACCGCCGGCAGTAGTTGGGGGCGCACAGGTGCGAGCCGCCCTTCAGCACCTTGCGTGGGATCCGCGCCGGCTGACACGGGTCGTAGCTCTCGTCCGCCCTCGGCCCGCGCGGGTTGCGCGGGACGCAGCACGCCTTGACGACATCGTGAGGATGCTTCGGCACGAACCAGTCCGTCGTCCATTCCCAGACGTTGCCGATGACGTCGTGGAGGCCATAGCCATTGAGCGGAAAGGCCCCGACGGGCGAGGTCCGCTCGTAGCCGTCCTTGCCAAGCTGTTGCCAGGGGAACTCGCCCTGCCAGGTGTTGGCGAGAAACCGGTTGTCGGGCAGGAACTCGTCGCCCCACGCGTACGGAGCGCCGTCGAGACCACCGCGCGCCGCGAATTCCCACTCCGCTTCGGTCGGCAGCGTCTTGCCCTCCCACTTCGCAAACGCCTTTGCGTCGCTGTACGCGACGTGCACGACGGGGTGTTGCTCGAGCCCGTCGATCGAGCTCTCCGGACCGTAGGGGTGTCGCCAGTCGGCCCCGCGCATGAACTGCCACCAGTTCCTGAAGTTCCGCGTGTCGACCGGTCCCGGTGGTTGCGAGAAGACGAGCGACCCGGCGTAGAGCATTTCCGGCAGTGCGCCGGGGTACTCGGCCGGATCGGGAGGGATCTCGGCGAACGTGACGTGCCCCGTTTCGGCGACGAAGCGAGCGAATCGCTCGTTGGTGACGGGGAAGCGGTCCATCCAGAAGCCGTCCACCGTGACCCGGTGGACGGGCTTCTCTTCGGGATAGTGCTTGTCGGAGCCCATGCGGAACGTCCCGCCCGGGATCCAGACCATGTCGCGGTCCGGCGCGCGCGCGGGCGCCTCGCCGGCCTGTGGAGACTCCAGCATGTCAGCGCTTCTCCTGTGCGAATCAGAATTTGAACCGCAGGCCGAAGGTCAGGGGCATCGTCCAGCGCGAGCTCTTGTCGTTGGTGTTCTCGAGCCCCGTGCCCTGGAAGCCGTCGACCGCCGATAGCCCGGTGGTGTGGCGGAAGGCGAGCTGCCCGTTCAGATCCAGGCGGTCGTTCAGCGCGTAGAGCACGCCGCCGCCGACGCCAATGGCGAACGCGGCCGTGCCGTCGTAGAAGTCGGTGGCGTACCGTGCGAGTCCTGCCTCCGGCGCCGCGAGCACGCCGTCGATCTCCGGGATGACGGCCACGGCAATGATGCCGCTGACGTACGGGCGCAGCCGTTCGGTGCCCGGCGCGAAGTAGTGGCGATAGCCGGCTTCGAGGCTCGACACCTTGTAGTCGTCGAAGGTGGCGACCAGCTGGGAGGTTCCCGCCGTCCCCAGGTTGAAGACATCCGCGCCCACGCGTTGATAGCTGAACTGTCCTCTGACCTCGTTGATGTCGTCCACCATGTAGCCGACCCCTACCGTCCACAGCACGCCGTTACCAAAGACGTCGTCGAAGGGCGCTGACTGAAACACGACCGGCACGTCGTTGATGGTGCCGATGCCGGCCGACAGGAAATCGCCGCTCAGCCCGATGTCCCAGCCGACGGACGCCTCGACGTTCCAGCGCAAGTCAGCGGCCTGCGCGGAGGCGTTCGACACGGTGAAGGGGGAGGCAAACAGGGCGAGCGCGACGATCAGGGTGCGTGAAGACTTCACGATAGCGGACCTCCGGGAACGTGGACGAAGAATGAAGAATTATGACCCGGAAGCGCGAATACTGTCTCAGCCGTAGCCTCACGATCGACAGGTCGTGCCACCGCCGGCCGTATGGCCGCGGTGCGGTAAGCGTCCGTAGGTCGCGCACGCGTTGTTGCCCCTGCTGCGGCACCCGCGCGCGCGGCGCCGCGCTTGAGGCCGCATAGTGGAGGGCCTATCGGCCAGGCGTACAATCCGGGAACCGGTCCCGGCGCCCGCGGTGGCGTGGCGGTCGGGCCGCACGGGGCGCGCCGCAAACCGAAGCCTGCGACGGCGAACGGGCACTCATGGTGTGACACGGCAGAGAGCGGAGGTGTGCGACAGTTGGGGCCAGTCGGCGTACGGTGCGGCGACGATTGGGCGACGACATCGAGGGTCAGGAGCAACGTGACTGGAGCCACGAGCCGCGCGACGCGGACCGTCGGCCGCCCGCCGGAAGGGTGG
This sequence comes from uncultured Bifidobacteriaceae bacterium, assembly GCA_964543955.1. GTDB lineage: Bacteria > Acidobacteriota > Vicinamibacteria > Vicinamibacterales > UBA2999 > VFZN01. The sequence continues at coordinate 12,632 of CAZJBN010000052.1, read as the reverse complement.
CGCCGGTGAGACAAGTTGTCAACGCAGATCGGCTGGCCCGGGTTGCGCCCGGGCTGGCGATGCTCCGTCGGTATCGGAGGGAGTGGCTGCGGTCCGACCTGACCGCCGGTCTCTCCGTCGCCGCCGTGGCCCTTCCGACCTCCATTGCCTACGCGCAGCTTGCCGGATTTCCGCCTGTCGTCGGTCTGTATGCGTCGATCCTGCCGCTCGTCGCGTACGCCGTGTTCGGGACGTCCCGGCAACTGATCGTCAACCCGGACGCGGCGACCTGCGCGATGGTCGCCGCGATCGTGGCGCCGCTGGCTGGCGGCAACAGCGATCTGTACAGCACGCTGGCCACGAACCTGGCGGTGTTCTCCGGCATCGCGTGCATCGTCGCCGGAGCGTTCAGGCTCGGGTTCCTGGCCGACTTCCTCGGAAAGCCTGTGCTCGTCGGCTTCATGAACGGGATTGCCATCAGCATTGTCTTCAGCCAGATCGGCCGTGTGTTCGGTGTCTCCATCGAGTCGGGCCGGATTGTGCCGCGGCTCATCGAGCTGGTGTCCAAGCTGCCGGAGACGCATGGGCCGACCCTTGCCATCGGCATTGTCACCTTCGCGATCGTCCGGGTGTTACGCCGAATGTCGCCCGCGGTTCCCGCGCCGCTCGTCGCCCTCGTGTTCGCCATGACAGCGGCCGCGGCCCTCGGCCTGGAGGAGACGGGCGTGGCGGTACTCGGGGCCGTGCCTGCCGGGCTGCCCGCCATCGGCTGGACGCCGGTACCGGCCGAGCATCTCGAGCCGCTCCTGGCCGGCGCCGTCGGCCTGGCACTCGTCAGCGTCACGAGCGGCATGGTCACGGCCCGAAGCTTCGCGTCGCGCAACGGCTACGAGATCGACGTGGATCGGGAGTTCGTCGCACTGGGTGCGTGCAACATGGCCTCGGGACTGTCGCAGGGCTTTGCCGTCACAGGCGCGGACTCCCGGACCGTCATGAGCGACATGATGGGCGGGAAGTCGCAGGTCACCGGGCTGGTCGCGGCCGTGACGATCGCTCTCGTCCTGATGTTTCTCACCGGACCGCTCCGGTACCTGCCGACCAGTGCGCTGGCCGCGGTCCTGATTTCGGCTGCCATCGGTCTGTTCGACGTGCAGGCGCTCGTGCGGTTCTACCGGATCCACGAGGGAGAGTTCCTCGTGTGCATGGCCGCCACGCTCGGCGTCGTGGCGTTCGGGGCGCTCCAGGGCATTGCCCTGTCAATCGCACTGGCGTTGCTCGTCCTGCTGATCCGGTCCTCGCGGCCGGCAGACGCGACGCTCGGTCGCGTGGAAGGGCAGCAGGAGTTCTTCGACCTGGCCGGCCACGAAGGCGCTGCCATCATTCCGGGGGCGGTCCTGTATCGCTTCGGCGCGTCGATCATCTTCTACAACGCGCCGCACTTCAGAAGGCGTGCGGTCGCTGCAGCCGACGCCAGTCGCGGTACCCGATGGCTGATTGTGGACGGAGGCCCGATCGCGCATCTCGACAGCACCGGGGCCGACACGCTTGTGGCACTGGCCAACGACCTCGAGTCGAGAGGGATCACGCTCGTGCTCGGCGGAGCGGTTCCGCAGGTGCGGCGAATGCTCGAGAGGAGCGGCGCACTGGACCGGCTGGGCGCCGACGCGGTCTTTCCGACATTGCGTGCTGCCGTCATGGCGTGCGAGTCCCGCATGGCGCGCGAGTCCGGCACGGGTGACGGCACGTAGCGCCGCGACACGGACGGCGGGCGCGATCGGACACCGGTCCTACTTGCGGATGCTCCTGGCCAATCCTTGTTCGTGAAGCTCCTTCACGGACTCCTTCACCAGGTCTTCGATGAACGACGGGAGATCCTTCGGGTTGGTGGTCTCGCTGACGGCGGCCCACAGCAGCTGGTTTCGTGGCACGCTGTAGATCGTGGTCTCGACGACCACTATCGTGTCCCGATCGACGGACCCCGGAACATACACGCTGCCCCAGCCGTACCCGTAGTAGCCCCAGAGCGTGCTGTAGGACGAGCTCATCCACATGCCGGCGTTGTAGCTCGTTCGCTCCTCCTGGCTGACGGGCCGCAGGGCCACGACGCCGCCGACATTCGCCTTCTCGAACCAGGCCCTGGCTCGATCGGCCGATTGCAGTTCTTCCCTGGGTGCGATGCGATAGGTCGCAACCGATTCCAACCCGCGCGCGGTCAACTCGCGGACGAGCCCTTCCTCGCCGGCCATGCGCAACGAGTTGTCCTGTGAGATGACGAGCGCGGCGATCTTCTGTCCGGCAAAGGTCACCGACCCCGCGTCGGGCGACTTCCACGACGATGTGAACTTGGGCGCAGCCGACACCAGGGCGACCGCGACAAGTGTGGCCGTAGAGATGGCCGAGAGGAGGCGAGTCATTCGTCTGTCCTTTCCAGTGTCGCCTGCGCGCGGGCCGCAGCGACGGTGGTCTCGACGGTGAAGCCGCACTCTGGAAGCTATCATGCGGGCGGCGGCGGTGCCGGCGATCTGCGCAAGGGCGGCGACAGCGCGGTCCATCCGGTCTGGTGGCCGGCGCCTGGATCGAGCCCACGGCTGGTGCGCGTGCAGGACGCGGGCGTGACCGTCGGTGGTAATGTCTGACAGCCTGCGGCGCCATGGGCGGTCTGTGGGCCCGGGTCATGCAGGTGGAGGGATCCCGTGGATCGAGCCCGAACTCCAGGAAGGACGAGGCCCCAATGATTGGCGGAACCACTGCTCCGTGGCGGGCCACCCTCCTGCTGTCGGTGAGTCTTTCGTGCGTGCTCTCGATGTCGACACACGCGCAGGTTCCGGCGGCGCCTGGTGCCGGACCGTCCACTCAACCCTCGGCAGCAAGCCTCTCGGATCATGCGCCGGCCACCCTCGAGGTCTGGAACCGGACGCTGGCCGTCTTCCGCGTCCAGCTGAACGACGCGACGCCGGAGCAGCGCGCGGCGGCCGCCAGCGCTCGAATCGATGCGGCGCTCGACCGGCTCATACCCGATCAGATCCGGGTGGCGGAAGTTCAGCTCGCGTCGGAGCGCGGCGTGCTCATCATCGCCGGCGCCGAGACCTTGTTCGGCCTCCACGAACGCGATCTGCCGCAGGACGGGGCGACGACGCTCGACAGTGCCGGTGCGCAGGCGGTGGACCGGCTGCGGGCGATCCTGCACGACCGTGCCGAGCAACGCCGCTGGCCGACGCTGCTGAGGAGCGTGGCCTCGTCGGTGCTGGCGACGCTCGCCTTCGTCGTGTCCTGCCTGCTCGTCCTGCGTGTGCAGGACCGGGTGGCGCGCCTGCTCGGGAAGATCGCCGCCCGGCGGATCGGCCGCACGACCATTGCCGGCGTCGATCCGCGGCCCTTCATCTTCGGAGCGCTCGCCTGGCTGACGCGCGCGGCCGCATGGGTCGTCGTCGCGGTGGCGGGTTACCTGTGGCTGACCTTCGTGCTCAACCACTTCGCGTACTCGCGTCCGTGGGGCGCCACCCTCGGCGAGTTCCTCATCAGCCGGGTCACGGGCGTGGCTGCCGCATTCGTCGAGGCGCTTCCCAACCTGATCACGCTCGCGATCATCGTCCTCGTGACCCGCGCCGCCACGGGTGCCGTGAGCGCCTGGTTCCGTGCCGTCGAACACCAGGCGTTGTCGATCTCCTGGCTCGATCAACACTCGGCCCGGGCCGCCCGCAAGCTGGTGGTGATCGGGGTCTGGCTCTTTGCGATCACGGTGGCCTATCCCTACGTGCCCGGCGCGGAGACCGACGCCTTCAAGGGCGTCAGCGTGTTCGTCGGCCTCATGGTCTCGCTCGGATCGGCGGGCACCGTCGGCCAGGTCATGGGCGGATTCTTCCTCGTCTTCAATCGCGTCCTGCGTCCGGGCGAGTTCGTGCAGGTCGGCAATGTCCAGGGTGTGGTCAAGGACCTGGGACTGACGGCGGTCCGCGTCACCACCGCCGACAGGAAGGAAGTCACGATTCCCAATTCCGTCGTCGTGAGCACGGCAACCGTCAACCTGTCGCGCGCACACCCCGGGACTGTCGTCCTGACGACATCCGTGACGATCGGCTACGACACGCCGTGGCGCCAGGTGAGGGCACTCCTGCTGCTGGCCGCAGCGCGCACCGAGGGTGTCCTGCACGAGCCGCGCCCCGACGTGATCGAGAGGGCCCTGTCGGACTTCTACGTCGAGTACGAGCTCGTGGCGTATGGTTCCGACGGCGACGTGCGCGCGGTGCTCATGTCCCGGCTGCATCAGCAGATCATCGACGCGTTCAACGAGCACGGCGTCCAGATCATGTCGCCGCACTTCGAGGGGCAGCCCGACCAGTCGGTCGTCGTTCCGCGATCGAAATGGTTCTCCGAACCAGCCGGCCCGCCTGCCGGGCCGCTACGCGGCGACACCTGATCGGCACGCTCAGGCGACAATCCGGACGGCGGCGACGCATGGCCTTGATATAGTTCGAGAGCCGCATGCGCCGCGAATCCGCGACAGACGTACTGGAATCGCCTCCGGCCGCCACCGACGTCCGCGAGTCGATCCGTCGATGTGCGGCGGTGGCGTCGTGTCTGCTGGTCGTTCTCGGCACCGGCATCGTTCTCGCGCAGGAACCATCGCCCGCCACTCGCGAGGAGGCCATCGTGGCCAGGCAACGTGAGAAGGCGGCGGGCCTCCGTCCCTACCAGCCGCACCGCATCGAAGCGATCTTCAACCGGGTCGAGGATGTGCTCGCGAGCGGTCCACGCAGCCTGCATCTGTTCTTCGGCAGCGCCTATCAAGGCGGAAGCATGACCCTTGGCGCGGGCTGGCGGCGGTTCGTGAGCCCGTACAGCGCGATTGACGTCCGCGGAAGCCTGACGGTCCGGGGCTACAAGCGAGCGGAAGCCGAGTTCATCGCACCCATGCTGTTCGGGAGGCGTGGAACCCTGTCGGTCCTCGGAGGCTGGCGCGAAGCCACCCAGGTCGGGTTCTACGGGTTCGGCACGCAATCGACTTCGCGCGACGATCGGACGAACTACGGCTTCACCCAACCGCATGCATCCGCGACGCTCAGCGTGAGGCCGCACCGGCTGCCGCTCGTCGCAAGGGGAGGATTCGAGATCACGCGTTGGACGCCCGGGCCGGGCAGCGGGAGCGCGCCGTCGATCGAGACCGTCTACACCGAGGCCACGGTGCCCGGCCTGAACGCGCGGCCCACCTACCTCCACTCCCAGGCGGCGCTCGGACTCGATACGCGGCTGTCTTCCCTCTACGCGAGGCGTGGGAGCTACCTCGGCGTCACATTCCACGACTACGCCGACACGGACGATGAGTACAGCTTTCGGACCCTCGAGTATCAGGCCGTCCAGCACGTCCCCATCGGGCCCGACGCGTGGGTGTTGTCGCTCAGGGCCGACGTGACGACGACAGCGGCCGCAGACGGCAGTGAGGTGCCCTACTTCATGATGCCGGCCCTCGGTGGGGGCCACACGCTGCGCGGCTTCTCGAGCTTTCGATTCCGCGACCGGCACACCCTGCTCGTCGGTGCCGAATGGCGGGTGCTCGCCAACCGGTTTCTCGACATGGCGCTCTTCTACGACGCGGGCAAGGCCGTGTCCTCCACGCGGCATCTGGACCTGCAGGGACTCAAGAGCGACTACGGTGTCGGCTTTCGCTTCCACGCGCCGCAGAACACGGCGCTTCGGGTCGAAGTCGCCCACAGCAACGAGGGACTGAAACTCGTGTTCGCGACATCGGCGGTGTTTTGATCATGACCAGGCATTCCACGATGCTGGTCGTCGCGGCGATTCTGGCACTTGCGGCCGGACCGGGCGGCGTCGCGCCACGTTTCTATCCCGACGATCCCATCGCACGCGACCCCGAGAGCCAGGATGCGTCGAGCGCCGAGCCCTGGGACGTCGGCCTGCTCTACGACCTGACGTTCAACCTGTTCGTCACGCCACGCCGGACCCCGTCCGGCACGCGTGCCGGCAACGTCAACACCGTCGACGAAGTGCCGGACTCGAGCTGGTTCACCAACCGGATCGATCGGAATCTCACTCCCGAAGCGCTCGTCAACGGATCCATCCAGGGACCTCCACCGGACCCGTCGCGGTGGACGATCGTTCGCGAGAAGGCGTCCGGGTTCGCACCGGGCTTCACGGCTCGCGACGCGCGAGACGAGACGTGGTTCATCACGTTCGATCCGCGGTCGAATCCCGAAGGCGCGACGGCCGCGAGCGTCATTGCCAGCCGGTTGTTCTGGGCGCTCGGATACAACCAGGTCGAGCACTTCCTGACCGTGATCGATCCCCGCACGCTCCAAATCAGCCCGGACGCACTCGCCAGGCGGCCCTCAGGCGAGCGCACTCCCCTCACCAGTGACGATGTCGACGCCGTGTACCATCGATCGGCCGAGAACGCCGACGGCACGTACCGCGTCGTGGCGGGACGCCTGCTGAAGGGGACGATCCTCGGCCCGTTCCGCTACGAAGGCACCCGCCCCGACGATCCCAACGACCTCGTCCCGCACGAGCATCGCCGCGAGCTGCGGGCACTCCGCGTCTTTGGCGCGTGGACGAACCTCACCGATCTCAAGGCCGGGAACACGTTGGATGTCCTCGAGCCCGAACCCTCGGGCCGCACCGTCGTGCGCCACTACCTCCAGGACGTCGGCTCGACGTTCGGCATGGGCGCCAACGGCCCGCACGACTGGGACGAGGGCTGGGAGTTCTTCTACCAGGGCAACACGACGCTCCAGAGGCTCGCGTCGTTCGGCTTCCGGTTCAGCCCCTGGCAGAAGATTCGGTACCCCGAGCACCCGTCGGTCGGGCGCTTCGAGGGCGACGAGTTCGACCCGACGGCATGGAAGCCGCACGCGGCCACGACCGCCTACCAGGAACTGAGGCCAGACGATGCGTTCTGGGCGGCCCGGCGCGTGGCGGCATTCAGCGATCGGCTGATTCGCGACATCGTGAACGAGGGCGGGCTGAGCGATCCGGCGGCTGCGCGGCATCTGGCCGACACGCTGATCAAGCGTCGCGACACCATCGCACGCGCCTACCTGCCGGCAGTCAACCCCATCGTCGCGCCGACGCTCGACGCCGAAGGCACGCTGGCGTTCGCCAATGCGGCGGTCGACGCCGGCGTGGCCGAGCCGGCCTCGTCCTATCGTGCCGAGTGGTTTGCCTTCGACAACGCGACCGGCAATTCGAAGCCGCTCGGTGAGACCACGGCAACCACGCCCGCGCTGAAAGCGCCGGACGGGCGCCTGGCGGGCGCCGGCGAATTCGTCCGCGTCGATGTGGCGCTCGAGAGCAGCATCCACGCGTCGTGGCGCGAGCCGGTGCGGTTGTTCTTCAGGCGTTCGACAGGCGGATGGACGCTGGTCGGGCTCGAACGGCTGCCGGATGTCTGGCCGGCCCCATCGACAGCACTTGCCCGCCAGTAGGGATCGGCCCGCGCGTCGCCTCAGGGGAGGGCCTGCCTCGAGCGCTCAGCTTCGTGCGCCGCCGCCATCGGGCCACGAGAGCGCCGGCATCGACCGGCCATCGACGACGAGCTGACGCGTTGGCCGCACTTCGACGGTCCAGGTGCTCGCAGCCGGGATGCGTGCCGCGATGGCCGCGGCCTCCGCCCGATCCGCGGCCTCGATGAGGTAGAAGCCGGCGACCATCTCCTTGGCTTCGGCGTACGGACCGTCCGTGACGATGGTCTTGCCATTGCGGACGCGAACCGTGGCTGCGTCGCGGGCCGGCGAGAGCGCCTCGGCTTCGATGAAATGCCCGCTTGCGTGCAGCTGTCGGTTGAGCTCCAGATGCTCCGCGTTGAGCGAGCTGATCTCCGGTTCGCGGACCGCGTCGAGCTCGCGTTCGTCGATATAGATCAGGCAGAGGAACTTCATGCGGCATCAAAATATAGGGGGCGACTCAGGGACGTGCCTTCACGCCTCGCACCGCGGCGGCGATCATCCGCTTCACGGCGGCAATGGAGAGGCCCCCTTCGTCGGTCGGGGGGATCGTCGCGAAGCCGATGGCGGACGCCTTGGGGTAGCGCGTGAAGATCTCCTCGAAGAGCGCCGCCAGTTCCTCGCTCGACGGGCCATTCGGCACCTTGTTGCCGTGCGCCATGACCTCGCGGGGATCGAGCACGTCCATGTCGATGTGGACGTAGATCTTGTCCGTCAACCGGTTCAACCGATCGAGCTGGGCCCACACGGCGGGCGTCCTGTTGCGGAGATCGTCCACGCTCAGCTGCTCGATCATCGAGCTGTCGAGGAGGTGCTGCTCCAGCGGATCGGTCAGCCGCACGCCGCCCATGACGACGTGGCGATCCGACAGCGGCGGATCGAGCCTCGCGTCGAGCCGCATGCCGTGAAGCGCGCGGCCGGTGGCCACTGCGACCGGCATGCCGCCGAGCGATCCGCTCCTCGTGGTCTCGGGCGTGTTGAAGTCGGGATGCGCGTCGAGCCAGAGCATGCCGATCCGGATGGCCTCCCTGGTCGGTCCCGAATGCTGCAGTCCCGCCACGAGGCCGGGCATCGACGGGCACGTCGCCAGCAGGCCGACGGTGAAGAACCCGTCCCGTTCGTTCTTCGCCACGATGTCCGCAAAGTGACCGAGGGAGAGCCCGAGCCGCTTCCATCCGCCGTACTCGGTGTCTTCGTCCGGTGTGAGGCGGGCTTCCTCGACGCGCACCGTGGCGCCGAGCTGTTCGAGGATCTGTTGAATCCCGCCCTCGGCCATGGTGGCCGGACCCTTCGACGGCCCGTTCGGCGAGAGCGGCTGCTTCGAGAGCGCCACCTGGACGGCGCCCGTCGAACTGCGATACCGCTGCGCGCTCGCGTCGAGCGGGACGAGCGCCAGGAGCGCCACCACGAGCATCGTTGTCGGGCCACGCATCGGAGATCTCCGTTCGGCCATTGGCCGGCACGATAGCACGTTACCGGTTCGCGACGCGCCCGCCTGGCGTCCGTCAGGGCTCGTCGCCGCTCGGCCCGTAGACCTGCGGGACGGTCGATCCCATCGGCCGAAGGTAGGTCGTGATCTGCCCACGGTGGTGGACGATGTCGAACAGGACGCTCCACGCCATCGGCGAGGCGGCGCGCTCGCCGCCGAAGAACTCCATCGTGCCGTTCCATCGGTCCGCAGGCAGGGACTTCCAGCGGCGGATGATGTCCGCGCTCTGCCTGTCGAAGACCTCGAGCATCTCCTTCATGCTCGCCGGCGCAGGCGCCGGACTCCACTCGGCCCGGCCGTTCTCCATGCCGTCGATGATCATCGTCTCCTCGCAGACGATCTGCCAGGCGATCTCGCTGGCGGTACGCGACTTCGGATCCGGCCGGTAATCCGAACCCTCGGGAATGCGCGCGATCACCTTGCGTGTCGTCGCGGACTCGTGCTCCCAGAACTGCGTGAAGAGCTCCTGCTCGGTCATGCGGCCTCCTCTACGGCCGTGGCGACTTGACAGCCTCCCTGGCCTCGCTTCGGGCACGCTGCTGTTCCATCACGAGCCGATACGCGACGTAGTACTTGAAGATGTTGCTCACGTAGGTGACCGTCTCGCGTCCGATGCGCTCCGACACGACGCGCTCCACGTTCCCGAACCAGACGTTCGGATCGAGCCCGCGCCTGGCCGTCTCGCGGCGCAGCTGGCGCATGCGCCCCGGCCCGGCGTTGTACGACGCGAGCGTCATGAGGCCCTTGTTGAGCGCATCCATGGGCTCGTCCTTGTAGTACTGGTCGACCATGAACCGGAAGTACTTCACTCCGGCATGGATGTTCGGTTCGAGCTGACTGATGTCTCCGACGGCCAGATCCTTCCCCGTTGCCGGCATGACCTGCATGACGCCGATTGCGCCCACGTGGCTCCTGGCGCTCTGGTCGAGCTGCGATTCCTGGTACCCTTGCGCGGCCATCAGCAGGTAGTCCACGTCGTACTGGCTGCCGTAGCGTTCGAACAACTTCACCAGGGCGAGCAGCTTCTCCCGCTCGGCGTCCGCCGCGGCGTTCCTGACGTAGTTCGTGTTGACGAGATAACGGCGCTCCAGCGTGTTGCCGAACGCCGTTCGTGGTCCGTACTTCGCGATCCACTGGTTGGCCGCATCCAGGATCTTCGGGTTGTCCTTGCGAACGCCGATGGCGATGGTCCCGCCCGTGCGGACGGCCGCACTCGGGGCCTGCTGCATGGCCGTGAAGACCTGTCCCCAGAACTCGGCGACGTAGTCGTCGACGATCGTGATGTCCACGAGGCCCGCATTCACCATCTCGAGCAGGTCATCGTCTTCGAGCGCCTCGGGCGCATCCTTGATGACGACTGGCGGCTTGCCTCGGGACGCCAGCGAGGCGTTGAGCGCCTGCAGGCTCTCGTAGTAGCTGCTGCTCCTGCGAACGAAGACCTCGCGGCCCGACAGATCGTCCGGGCTCGAGACGGGCGCCGCGCCGGGCGCGAGCACGGGGATCTCCGAGACGTTGGTGCGTGTCGGGACGCTGAAGTCGGCCAGCCTGGCGCGCTCGGGTGTCACGGTCAGCGCGGCCGCCACCAGGTCGACCTTTCCGGACTGGAGGGCGGGGAACAGCTGGTCGCGCGTCATCGGAATCAGCGCGACGTGCACCTTGACCGAACCGGTCTTCAGGCGCCGATTGAGCTCGTCTTCGAACAACCGCAGCGACTCGTATACGAACCCGCGCTGCACGCCCTTGTCGATGAAGTACTGCGTGCGGTTGACGACCACGCCGGCACGGATGAGCCGCCGCGAGATCATGCCGTCCAGATCGCCCGTATAGGGCTGGTCCAGCAGCGGCCGGCTCGCGGCCGGGAGAGCATCGAAGGGCGACGTCTCGGGAGGGAGCGGCGCGTCCGCGTCGGCCGAACGCGAGGGCGCGGCCTCGGGTGCTGCGCCAGCGGACGCGTCGGCTGGCTGGCCCGGTTCCGGAGTGGATGATGGTGAGCAGGCCGCCACCATCACGATGACGAGCACCAGTCCGCCGGCGAGCGATGTGCTCCGCTTGGTCATCTCAGTAGCCCCTGTGGTGACGGATGAGGTGATTCGTGCCGGCCAGACGCCCCATCGACGAAATGCCTTCGTCGGCAGGCCCGGGTGAAGAATCGGGTCGCCCGGAAACGGTTCCGGCCTGAACGATTATATGAGAGTGTCCAGCGTGGTGATGGCGCGCGCCTCGGGCGCCAGCCCCGGGGCCACCCGAAATGCAGCCGCGTTGTCGGAACGTCGCAGACTGACGGCCACGGATCGGCAGGCAGCTCATCCGTTATCGGCGCCGAGGCCTGCGACGACGCGCTCCAGAGGCGCGCGCCGGAATGATTTCGGATATCCTTGCGGGCGGCGGATCGTAGCACGGACAAGGCGCCGCGACCGGGGTGCCGGAGTAGACCGAAAACCCTGGTGCGTATGTCGTGCACGGCGTAACGCCATCAATGGTCAGGCGGAAGAAAAAGGAGCTGGACATGCAGCGGTCGATCCCTCTAGTCATTGCAAGTGCGCTGGCGGTCCTGGTTGTCGGGAGTCCCACGGGCGCGCAGTCCACCGATCCGATGGGCACGGATCGCGTGTCGATCAGCGGCTGGGCGTTGAACATGAGCAACATCGCGACGGGGGCGAACCAGACGATCCGGATCACCATCGACAACTGGTCGAATCCCTCGCAGCGCCAGCACCTGATCGACACCTTCGCGGAGAAGAAGCAGGACGGGCTGCTGCGCGAACTCGAGAGGCAACCCGAACTGGGGCGGTTCAACTTCCCCGGCTATATGGGTCCCGACCCGAACAACGTCATGCGCCTGGGAACGGACATTCGCTACGCGGCGAATTTCCCCGGTGAAGACGGCGGCCGCCGCATTGTCATCATCACGCCGCGCGTGATCGGCTTCCAGGAAGCGCGCAATCAGCCGCGGACGGTCGACTACCCCTTCACGCTCTTCGAGATGCGGTTCGACAAGGAGGGCAAGGGCGAAGGGCGCATGGCCTATGCCACCCAGATCTCCTTCGACAAGAAGAAGAACCAGATTGAGCTCGAGAACTATTCGAGCGAGCCCGTCCGGCTGAACAATCTCCAGCTCGAAGTCAGGAAGTAGATCCCCACGACGAGGAACGTCACCCTGTGCGATATCGCACAGGGCCGTTCCGGGTCTGAACGCCGCCCTCCTGGCGCGCGCCGTCCACGCGCGTGCACCGCCTCGGAGCGACGAGGGGGAACGCGGCTTGCACAGCTGCGGCCGGGACACCGGACCGCATGCTCACTCCCGGAACGATCGGCCGCATTGTCACCAGCCTCCGCACGACGCCGCTCCTGTCGATTGCCGCCGTGTTGTGCGCCGCCATTGGCGTGTCGGCCACCACCGCGGCGGCGGCGCTCTTCTCGGCCGTCGCCGTGCGCGAGGTGCCCTTCCCGGAGGCCGATCGCCTCGTGCGGATCTGGCTTGCGAACTCTGCCACTGGCGACACGCGCGGGTCGCTCTCGATCCCCGAACTCCGCGACCTCGGCGACCACGCAACCTCGTTCGACGCATTCCTGGGCACGGCGCGGAGCCGGGCCGTGGGCCTGCTCGACACAGGTGCCGAGCGGCTGCGCGGCGAAGGTGTGACGCCGGACTACTTCCCCGCACTCGGCTTGCGGCCGCTGCACGGCCGGTTGTTGACCGCCGGGGA
>CAZJBN010000051.1:22414-28511 GCA_964543955.1 uncultured Bifidobacteriaceae bacterium | reverse complement strand
GCTTCGGACAGCTCAGGACCGCGCCGGCCACCATGCGGTTGGGATCCCGGATGAGAATGGCGCGCATCTCGCGGGTGCCCTTCATGGCGGCCTTGACCTTCTGCGGCACCGTCATGCCGGCAATCTGCTGCGAGACGGTCCCGGCCTCCTGCCCCTCTTCGCCGTAGTCCGTATCGTCCGCGTCCACGAGCGGCTCGTCGTCTGTCGCGGGGACCTCGGCCGGCGCGACCCCGCGGGCGTTGAAGAATTCGCGGAGCTCGCCGGGCACATCGGAACGGGCCACGAAGGCCGCGAGAACGCCGGCGGGAATGCCTGCCAGGGTCTCCTCTGCCGCCGCACGCACCTCGTCGTCCGGGTCGGCGGTGAGCAGGGCGAGGATGCCGAGCTGTTCGAGCGCACGCGGCGCGATCCGGCCTCGCGCCGCCAGAATCCTGACGTCGCGCGCGACTTCGCCACGCCGGAACTGGTCCAGCAGCGGGGTGCGCAGACCGGGGTCCATCAGCGGGAGGCGAGGAAGGTTCCGGAATCGTCGCGGCCGATGCGGGTCGAGAGCGGCTGGCCGGGAAGACCCAGGCGGCGGGCGGGCCGGCCCTCCACGCTCAGCGTCACCGCACCGGCGTCGCTGCCCGAGAGCTCGATCGATTCGCGGACCTCGACCTGGAGATCCTCGCCGGCCTCGACCACGCGGGCCAGGAACGGGTGGCCGTCGACGACGACACGGAGGCTGCACCTCGAGGAGAAGGTCAACCGCACGCTGACGGGGCGCGTCGTCGCATCGGAGAGAAGGCCGAAGCCGCCCACGGGCACGACGGCCGTGGACGCCAGCAGCGCTTTCCGGGTCACGGCGGGCGGCCCATCCGGTCGCGGCGCGGGCTCGGCCCAACTGAAGTAAGCCACGCCCGCCAGGAGCGGGACGATGGCGCCGAGGATGGCCAGCAGCCGGCGGAGACCGTTCGTCGGTGGCTGAACCACCGGCGGCGCCAGCGCCTCCCCCGGCATGGGCAGATCGTCCGGGTGCTCCTTGAGAAAGGCCTGGAGTTCGGCTTCGGGGTCGAGCCCGACTTCCCGGGCCACGGCGCGCACGAGCGCACGACGGTAGATGCCCGACGGCAACAGCGACACGCGGTCGTCTTCGAGCGCCCTCAGCACCTGTGGAGACAGCTTTGTCGTCTCGGCAATCTGCCGTTGAGACAATCCGCGTCGCTCTCGCGCCTCACGGAGGCGGTCAGCAACGCACGGCGGACAGGAAGCGGCATTCACCACTGGATCGGCTCTGGAACTGATGGGGGTGCCGCCATCGATGGTCCATCAACGGCCGGCCCTCCGAGTGTAGGAAACGCCCGCGTGCGAGTCAAACACCAAAAGCAGTTCCGAGGCGCGCTTGTGCACAAAACCTGCCACATCGTCTGGGCTGGATGCCGGAAGAAACCAGTCGATGGCTGCGATGCCGGTTCCCCCCGCGCGGAGCACCGCCTCGACGTCGGCCGCGCCGAGGCCGCCAATGGCCAGTACTGGGACGCCTGGCGCCGCGCTCGCGGCTTCGCGGAATCGGTCCCAACCCATCACCGCACCGTCCGGATGAGAGCGGGACGCACGCACTGCACCGGCAATCAGGTAGTCGGCCGCCCCGCTTGCTGCGGCCGATGCCCGGTCGTGAATCGAACGACCAACAAGCAGACGCTGAGGGCCTGCCAGGCGCCGAACCGCCTCCACGGGCAAGCCCCGCTCGGGCAGGTGAACCCCTCGCGCACCCACCGCCAGCGCCACGTCCAGCCTGTCGTTGACCACAACCTTGCCGCGAGAATGTGGCACATTTTGAAACAGCGTACGCAAAAAGTGTGAGAGCTGTGCAGCGGCGAGATCCGGCTCGCGGACCTGCACGAGGTCGACGCCGCCTTCGACAGCGCCCCGAATCTGCTCGGTGAGAATCGCTTCCCACCTGGTGTCACCGAGGCCGGCGGCGGCCGTGAGGCGCCGGCGGTCCGTCACGAGCATCACGCGCGGCCAGCGTGGGCCTGGCGCGTCAGGCATCGTGCCAGGGCGCGCGCGGGAGCCGCCCGCCAACGAGGTCGGCCAGTTCCGAGAGCGCAATCCAGATGTTGACGAGGCCAAGGCCTGTGACGGCGCCCCTGAGATAGTTGTTGGTCATCAGGTCGCGAACGGTGGGGATGAGCTGAGCGAAGTAGTTCCGCTCCCAGAACACCGTCCAGGGAATCAGCACCAGCAGCAACCCGATTTCGAGCAGCAGGGCGATCAGGAGCAGCCGCCTGAACAGACGCTAACCTCGGGCCTGGACCCTTGAAAGCTGCTCGATGCGTGCCGAGACGTCGCGGTATCCCCCCGATTCGGACTCGAGCTCCGCGAAGACCGCCAGCGCCCGCGAGCTCTCGCCGGATGCCTCGAGCGTGGCCGCGAGGTCGTACAGCAGCGCGCGGCCGGCATCGGTCGTCGGGGCGGGCGCTTCCGCGGCGCGTTCGAACCACTGGACGGCCTGCTGGAGGTCGCCGCGCTCGAGCTGCAGACGGCCCAGCATCGACGCGGCATCGAACCGCTGACGGGGCGAGCGCGCGGCCATCTCGAGTGCCACGATGGCGTCCTCGGTCATGCCCATGTCCTGGTAGGTGATCGCGAGCCGATACTGCTCCGCCGCCGCGTCGTCTCCGCCGGTCTGACGGCCGACCTCGTCGCGGAACTCCTTGAAGACGTCGCCGAGCGAACGCGAGGACGCGTCTGAATCGCTCTCGACCTGTTGCGGCTTCTCGGCCTTCTCCGCCTTCTCGGCTTTCGCCGGAACGGGCCGGGCGGCCTTCTCCGCAGCAGGCTTCGGCCTGGCCGGCGGCGGCGGGGGCTCGGGCGAATCGAGATCCACGCCCTCGTTCAGGTCGATGAAGTCGGCGGCCATGAACGGGCTGTCGCCGCTCAGGCGATCCGCGATGATGGCGTCGGGGTCTGCCTCGCCCAGCATGACGAGCGACTTCCTGAATCGCTCGATGTTCGCGCGGTTCCACGGCTCGCGTGCGACGAGGTCCTCGCTGATGATTCGGGCCTCGAGGCCGCGGCCGACCTCGAGATACGCGTCGGCCAGCTGCGCCTGCGCCTCGTACATCGTCGCTTCGAGACCGCCGTCGACACAGATGTCGACGAGCCGCATGAGGGCGACGAGGTGGAACCGGATGCGCGTGACGAACTCGTGGAGCGCGGCGGCGGCCGCCGCGAAGTCGCCTGCCGCAACCGCGCCATCGGCCACGACATCGATGACCTGGTAGCCGGCTTCGGCGGAGCCCTCGGCCAGGCGGCTGGCCATGGCGACGGCGGCATCACGCTGCGCGGGGTCCAACTGGATGGCCCGCGTGACCGCCGCGCGTCCCGGCGGGAAACGTCCCTCGGCCAGTTCCACTTCGGCCAGGGCGAGCCAGAGCGACGGGTTGTCGCCCGCGGTCTGGACGGACAGGTACTGCCGGGCGCGTCCGAGGTCGCCACGCGCGGCAAACGCCTGCGCCAGTGCCGCACTCGTGTCGACGTCGTCGGGGTCGAGTGCGGCCACTTCGGTGAGGATGCCGAGCCGGTCCTCGTCGCGCCCCGCTGCCGAGAGCCGCTCGGCCACGTCGCGGAACTCCCTCAGGGCCGTGGCGGCATCGCCAAGCTCGGCCGCGGCGCGTGCGGCGCCGAGCCGGGCATCGAGGTCTTCGGGATCGAGGGTGCCCAGGCGGATGCTGAGCTCGGCAGCGCCGGCCTTGTCGCCGCGGGACGCGCGCCGCTCGGCCACCTGGTGGAAGTACTGCTTGGCGTCAGCCAGCAGGCCCTGCTGCGCGGCAATTTCGCCAAGCTGCAGCAATGCCGCCTCCTCGCCCGGCTTGAGCTTGATGATCTTCTTGTAGAGCGCGGCGGCCTTCGGGTAGAAGCCCTCGGCATTCAGGTGGTCTGCAATCCGTGCGTATTGGGCCAGCCCCTTGTCCATCTGGCCGGCACGGACGTAGAGGTCCCCCAGGGCATTGGCGCTGTTCCAGTCCCGCGGCTGGGCCTCGACAATCTTGCCGTACTCCGCGATGGCGGCGTCGATGCGCCCTTGCCGCAAGGCTTTTTCTGCGCTCTTGAGCGTTCCTTCTCGATCGAAAGGCGGCACAGCGGTGACCCTCAGGGAATCGTATCAAATAGCGTCGGCGGTCTGAACGATCGTCGATGCTGCACGGAATAGCCGAACTTTGCTACCGCGGCCAGATGGTGAGCAGTGGCATATCCCTTATGTCGGTCGAACCCGTACCGAGGATCAGTGGCGTGGAGGCTTTCCATGAGCCGGTCCCGGGTGACCTTGGCCATGATGGAGGCGGCGGCAATGGCCGCCGAGCGGCGGTCGCCCCCGACGATGCTCTGCTGGGCCATGGGGACGTCCGGAATGCGGAAGGCGTCCACCAGGACCAGGTCCGGAAGCGGAGCGAGGGCCAGGACGGCCCGCTGCATGGCCCTGAGGGTGGCCTGGTGGATGTTGATCCGGTCGATCTCATCGCACTCGACCGACACGACCGCCCACGCCAGCGCGCGGGCCGCGATCTCCTCGTAGAGGTGGGAGCGGGCGGGGGCCGTGAGGAGTTTGGAGTCGGCCAGTCCGGCAATGTGCCGGTCCGGCCGCAGGATGACGGCCCCGGCCATGACCGGCCCGGCCAGACACCCCCGGCCCACCTCGTCCACGCCGGCAATATGGACAAACCCATACCGCCGGAGGGAGTTCTCGATGGTCCGCCGGGCAAGCCGCTTTCTCAATGTCGCACCGACGCCGGGGCTGAAGCCCCGGCGCTCCGGGCACCCGGGCACCCGGGCACGTGAGCACCTGTGCACCCGGGCACCTCGAGCACCTGTATTCGTCAGTTCGTGCGCTTGACTTCCTTCATGCGGGCAGCCTTGCCCTTGAGTTCGCGCAGGAAGTAGAGCTTGGCGCGCCGCACCTTGGCCGAGCGCACGATGTCCACCTTCTGAATCGTCGGCGAGTGCAGCGGGAAGATACGCTCCACGCCCTGGCCGAACGACACCTTGCGCACCGTGAACGTGGCCCGCACGCCGCCGCGACGCAGGTTGATCACCACGCCCTCGAAGATCTGAATGCGCTCCTTGTCGCCTTCCTTGACGCGCACGTGCACCTTGACCGTGTCGCCCGGCTTGATGCGCGGACGCTCGACCAGTTGTGCCTTCTCCACCATCTCCATCGCAGTCATGACTCCCGACTCCCTTCTCACTCCAACGCTACGCTTCTCGGGACCCTAGCCGGAGAACGCTCGACTCACTCGTCGAGATCCGGGCCGTCAAGGCTCCTGGCGGGCGCGGCCGTCCACTCGCCGAGCCACCGCTGTTCCTCCGCATCGAGGACCGCCGTCTCCAGGAGATCCGGCCGCCGCTCGAGTGTCCGCCTGAGCGCCTGTTGACGGCGCCACCGGCGAATCTCCGCATGATGCCCCGAGGTCAGCACCTCGGGCACCGCCAGGCCCGCGTACTCCGCGGGCCGGGTGTAGTGCGGGTAGTCCAGCAACCCCCGCGAGAACGAATCCTCCTCGACCGACTGGCCGTCGCCGACCACGCCCGGTACGAGCCGCGCCACCGCATCGACGAGGACGAGCGCCGGCAGTTCGCCGCCCGACAGCACGTAGTCGCCGATCGAGATCTCCTCGGTCACCCAGCGCTCACACACCCGCTCGTCGATGCCCTCGTATCTGCCGCAGAGCACGACGAGGTGCCCCGCCGCCGACAACCGCTTCGCGTCCGCCTGCACCATCCGGCGGCCGGCCGGTGAGAGTAGCACGACTGCGCCCGGCGCGCCTCGCTCGCCGACAATCGCCTCCATCGCCGCGAAGAACGGCTCCGGCTTCATCACCATCCCGGGGCCGCCGCCAAACGGCACATCGTCCACGACATGGTGCCGGTCGGTCGTGAAGTCCCGGAGGTTCCTCACCGCAATGTCGACGACGCCACGTTCCCTCGCCCGTCCCACCACGCCCTCGGCCAGTCCGGCCTCGATCATGCGGGGGAAGATGGTGACAAGGTCAAACTTCACTGCCGCCTCGGACGCAGATTCACAGACCGACGCAGATTCACAGACCGACACAGATTC
>CAZJBN010000051.1:0-22314 GCA_964543955.1 uncultured Bifidobacteriaceae bacterium | reverse complement strand
GACCGAAGTTCCCTACAGGTCCAGCAATCCCTGTGGCGGCCTCACCGTGATCCGCCTGGCGTCGACATCCACCGTGCACAACTCGTCGGCCAGCGGGATCTCCACGCGGCGTCCCGGCCCTTCGACGAGCAGCCGGCTCTGTCCCGTCCCGCCCTCGATGCCGACGACTCGCCCGACCTCGTTCCCGTCTGTTGTCGCGACCAGGCAGCCAATCAGCTGGTGATGGTAGAACGACCCCTCGGGGAGCGGCGCCTGCCGGGCCGGCTCCATCCTGAGCTCGGCATCGCGAAACGCTTCGGCCTCGTCAATCGACGAGACGCCTTCGAACCGGACGACCGGACGCCCCTGGTGGATGCGTGCGGAGGCGACCTCCACCAGCCGAGGCTGGCCGTTGCCGATCCGCATGTGGAACGAAGCACCTTCATGGAAGCGCTCGTCCACGAAGTCCGAATGGGAATTGACGATGACCTCCCCCTTGTTCCCGTGCGTTCTGGCCACGATGCCGACGAGGATGAGATCGTCCCATCCCGAAACTCCAGGCAACCCTGAAGGGTTGCCTCCATGTGATGACGAGTGGCGCTCCCCGGCTCCCGGCTCCGGGTTTCCGGCTCTCGGTTCTCCACTCGCCGTTCCCGGTTCCCGGTTCCCGGTTCCCGACATGATCGTCAGTCCCGAATGTCGAGACTCACCCGTTTGCCGTCGCGTTCGGCGGCGGAGGTGAGCAGCAGGCGGAGTGCCGCGGCCGTGCGGCCCTGCCGTCCGATGACGCGGCCGAGGTCTCCCGCCGCGAGTTCGAGCTCGTACACGGTCACGCCGCGGCGTTCGGTCTCGCGCACGTTGACGGCATCCGGCTCGTCGGCGAGTGCGCGGGCCACTGCCTCGACCAGTCCCTTCAGGTCCGCTGGCACGCCCGGCTCCTACACGGCCGGGGCCGTGGGCTCGGCCGTCACCGGCGCGTCCACGACGCCACGGTCCTTCGTGAGGTGCCGCTTGAGCAGCGTCCGCACGGAGTCCGACGGGCGCGCGCCCTGGCTGATCCAGTGCGTCACGCGCTCCTTGTTGATCTCGACCACGGCGGGCTTCGACCGCGGGTTGTAGATCCCCAGGATCTCGATGAAGCTGCTCTCGCGCGGCGTCCGCGCCTCGGTCACCACCACGCGGTAGAACGGCCGCTTCTTCGATCCGGTCCGACGCATTCGAATGCTCAACATGCACACTGTCCTTTTCTTCGCTGGAGGCTCTTCGAAAGGCTTCAGGCTTTTGGCTTTAGCTAGAGCCCAAAGCCTAGAGCCCAAAGCCTAGAGCCTAGAGCCTATTTCATCAGACTAAAGGGGCTCTTTTTCTTCTTCTTCGGCGGGGCGGCGATCGGCTCGCCCGTCATCTGTCCGACCATCTTCAGCATCTTCTGCATCTCGCCGAACTGCTTGAGCAGCCGGTTGACGTCCTCGACCGCGGTGCCGCTGCCCTTGGCGATGCGCTTGCGGCGACTCCCGTCGAGAATCTCCGCGTGACGCCGTTCCTCCGGCGTCATCGACGAGATGATCGCCTCGATCCGCCGCAACTGCCGCTCGTCGGGCTTCTGATCGGCGAGCGGCTTCATGTTGCCCAGGCCCGGCAGCATCCCGAGGATGTGCTCGAGCGGGCCCATCTTCTTGAGGGTCCGGAGCTGATCCCTGAAGTCCTCGAGCGTGAAGCCGCCCTTCCGAATCTTGTCTTCCAGCCGCTCGGCGTCGCCCGCGTCCACGACCTCTTCGGCGCGTTCGATGAGCGACAGGACGTCGCCCATGCCGAGCATCCGCGACACGAACCGGTCCGCGTGGAACGGCTCGATGTCCTCCAGCCGCTCGCCGGTGCCCATGAAGGCGATCGGCACACCTACGACCGACACGACCGAGAGCGCCGCGCCGCCGCGGGCATCGCCGTCGGCCTTCGTCAGGACGACGCCGGTGACGCCGATCTGCCGGTTGAACTCGCCGGCGCTCTTGATGGCGTCCTGCCCCGTCATCGCGTCGGCGACGTAGAGCAGGTCGGTCGGGCCGACCGCCTCCTTGATCGCCACGAGCTCCTGCATGAGCTCGTCGTCGATGTGCAGGCGTCCTGCCGTGTCCACGAGTACGACGTCGTTGCCGACCGACCGCGCCTCGGCCATCGCGCCCCTGGCGCGCGCGACCGGATCCATCTGGCCGGCGGGATCGTGCACGCGCACGCCGGCCTTCTCCGCCACCACCGACAGCTGCTGGATGGCCGCCGGCCGCCGCACGTCCGTCGAGACGACGATCGGGTGGCGGCCCTGCTTCCTGAGCCACTTCGCCAGCTTGCCCGTGGTCGTCGTCTTGCCCGAGCCCTGCAGGCCGAGCATGACGATCACGCGCGGCCGGGCCGACGTCTCGACGAGGCCGCCCTTCGCGTCGCCAAAGAGCGCGAGCAGTTCGTCGCGCACGATCTTGACGACCTGCTGGCTCGGTGTCAGGCTCCCGAGGACCGCCTGGTCGGTCGCTCGATCGCGCACGCGATCGATGAACGCCTTGACGACCTTGAAGTTGACGTCGGCTTCGAGCAGGGCGACGCGAATCTCGCCGAGCGCCTTCTCGACCGTGGCTTCACTGAGGCGCGTCTCCCGTCCGATGGACTGGAAGACGTCCTGCAGGCGTTGACTGAGCTGATCAAACACAGGGATTACCGTTTGCGCCCCCGTTCGGGCCGAGCGCAAACCCTTATCCTAGTTGAGTTTCAGGGCAATCGTCAAACCGACTCGAGCCTGTGGCCCAGTTTGTCCTTCTTGACCTTCAGGTAGCGCCGCGTGTGCTCCGAGGGCGGAATTTCGAGCGGCAGGGTCTCGGCGACCGACAGCCCGTAACCCTGTAACCCCACGAACTTGCGGGGGTTGTTCGTCAGCAGGCGCATGGTCCGCACGCCCAGGTCCCTCAGGATCTGGGCACCGATGCCGTAGTCGCGCTGGTCGGCCTTGAAGCCCAGGCGCTCGTTCGCCTCGACGGTGTCGAAGCCCTGGTCCTGCAGCGCGTAGGCGCGGAGCTTGTTGGCCAGCCCGATGCCGCGGCCCTCCTGGTTGAGATAGAGCAGCACGCCGCGCCCCTCCTTGGCAATGCGCGCCATGGCCGAGTGGAGCTGCGGGCCGCAGTCGCAGCGCGCGGAGTGGAACACGTCGCCGGTCAGGCATTTGGAGTGGACGCGCACGAGGACGCTCGTGCCGTCGCCGATGTCGCCGCAGACGAGCGCGACATGCGTCTGCCGGTCGATGGCGCTCTCGTACCCGTGGATGCGGAACGGACCGTGCTCGGTCGGCAGGCTGGCCTCGGCCACCTTGTGCACGAGGCCTTCGGTGCGCATACGGTAACGGATGAGATCCGCAACCGTGATCATCAGCAGTCCGTGCCGCCGGGCGAACTTCCGGAGCTCGGGGACGCGGGCCATGGTGCCGTCGCCGCTCGCGATCTCGCAGATGACACCGGCGGGCGTCAGTCCCGCGATGCGCGCCAGGTCGACCGCAGCCTCGGTCTGCCCCGCGCGAACCAGCACGCCGCCGTCCCTCGCGCGCAGCGGGAAGATGTGCCCGGGTCGTGCCAGGTCGGACGGTTTGGTCCTGGGATTGATCGCGGCCAGCACCGTGCGCGCGCGGTCCGGCGCCGAGATGCCGGTGGTCGTGCCGCGGCGGGCCTCGATGCCGACGCAGAACGCCGTCTCGAACTGCGTGGAGTTCATCTGCTGCGGCACCTGCAGCGGAATCTGCAGCTCGTCGAGCCGGGCGCCGGTCATCGGGAGACAGATGAGGCCACGGCCGTGCGTCATCATGAAGTTGATGGCCTTGGCCGTCACCTTCTCGGCGGCGATGGTGAGGTCGCCTTCGTTCTCGCGATCCTCGTCGTCCACCACGATCAGGAACGCGCCGCGGCGGAACGCGGCAATCGCATCCTCGATCGATGCAAACGGGCTGATGCCGCGCGCGCCGCGCGCCAGCCGCATCTTCGGAGCAGGGGTCTTCCGCGTCATGGCCTGCGCGCCTCCAGTGCGCGCACGACGTACTTGCCAATCATGTCGCATTCCAGGTTCACCGTGTCGCCCGGCCGCCGATCGCCGAGCGTGGTGACGGCCCACGTGTGCGGGATCACCTGGATCTCGAAGGTCCGGAGGCCGAGGTCCGCAATCGTCAGGCTCACGCCGTCGACGGCTACCGACCCCTTCCTGATCAGATACGGCGACAACCCCTCGGGGAACTCCACGGTCAGCCAGTGCGAGTCTGCCTCCACGCGGACGCCGCGTACCGTGCCCACGCCGTCCACGTGGCCGAGCACGAAGTGGCCGTCGAGACGGCCGTCCACGCGCATCGGCCGTTCGAGGTTCACGCGTGCTCCCCGTTCGAGCGTGCCAAGCGTCGTGACGCGCGTGGTCTCCGGGCCGATGTCCGCCGCAACCCGGCGCCCGTCGATGGCGACCACCGTCAGGCAGACGCCGTTGACGGCGAGGCTCGCTCCGACAGCGAGCGTCGCCGCCAGATCGGTGTCGATGACCACACGAGCATCGCCACCACCACGTGCGACGTCGGTCAGCGTGCCAATACCTTCAACGATTCCCGTGAACATCGAACTCCATCCAGACGTCGGGGCCGAGCGCCTCCGTGCGTAGAGGCTGCAGGCCGCCGAGCGGATCGGCGTCGAGGCCGAACGCGGGGACGCCCGCCTCGCCAAGGGTCTGCGGCGCGACGATGACGTGCGCCACGTCCACCAGACCCGCGTCGAAGAGCGCGCGATGGAGGGTCGGCCCGCCCTCGACGAGGAGCGCCGAGATGTCCCATCGCAGGAGTGCACGGAGCGCCGAGTCGAGCGGGCCGTCCTCCGCCACCAGCGTGGCGCCGGCTCTCTCCAGTGCGGCGGCGTTCGACCCGGCCGCAAGCGCCGCCGAACTCGTGAGTATCATGACCGGCCCCTGATCCAGCGTCGAGAACAGACGCGCGCCGGGCGGTGTCCGCAGCCGGCGATCGAAGACGACGCGCGTGAGCGGCCGGGACCGGACGGGCCCGCGCGCCGTGAGGAGCGGGTCGTCCACGAGTACCGTTCCGGAACCGACGCCAACCGCGTCGACGACGGCACGCAGCCGGTGCGTTCGCGCGTTGGCTTCGGCCGACGAAATCGACGTCCTCACGCCGGGCCGGGCGGCGACCTTCCGATCACGGCTCACGGCCGTCTTGACAACGACTTCGGGGCGGCCGAGCGTCTGCACGGTGATGTACGCGTGGTTCAGTCGACGTGCCTCCTCGCCGAGCAGCCCGACGTCGACGTCGAGGCCGGCGTCCTCGAGCTCCCGGAACCCGCGTCCGCGCATGCGCGGGTCGGGATCCTCCATGGCCGCAACGACACGGCGGATGCCGCTGGCGATCACGCGCACCGTACACGGGGGAGTCCGTCCCTGATGACAGCAGGGTTCGAGCGTCACGTACAGCGTCCCCCCGCGCGCCCGCGCGCCTGCCTCCTCGAGTGCGAAAATCTCGGCGTGCGGCTCACCCGCACGCGGGTGCCGTCCCTGTCCGACGACGACGCCATCGGCCGACACCACGACCGCACCCACCATCGGATTGGGCGTCGTCGCGCCCTCGGCGCGCCTGGCGTGAAAGAGGGCGCGTCGCATCAGCGACTCGTCGGTCACCACTTCTCCACGAAGAGCGCGTCCACGTACTCCGAGGCGTCGAACGGCAGGAGATCGTCGATGCCCTCACCCACGCCGACGTAGCGGATCGGCAGCTTCAGGTCGTGGGCGAGGCCGACGGCGATGCCGCCCTTGGCCGTGCCGTCGAGCTTCGTCAGCACGATGCCCGTGACGCCGGCCACGCTCGTGAACTCGCGCGCCTGCGCAAGGCCGTTCTGCCCCACTGTGGCGTCGAGCACGAGCAGCGTCTCGTGCGGCGCGCCGGGAATCTCGCGAGCGGCCACGCGCCGGATCTTCTCGAGCTCCTGCATCAGGTTGGTCCGCGTATGCAGCCGTCCCGCCGTGTCGACCAGGATCACGTCCCGTCCCCGCGCCTTGCCCGCCGTCATCGCGTCGTAGACGACCGCGGCCGGATCCGATCCCTCGTTGGCGCGGATGATGTCCACCCCCGCGCGGTCCGCCCAGATCTGGAGCTGATCGACCGCCGCCGCCCGAAACGTGTCGGCCGCACAGATGAGCGGCCGCCGCCCGTCGCGCTTCATCTGGTTGGCCAGCTTCCCGATCGTGGTCGTCTTGCCGGTGCCGTTGACGCCGACGATGAGCACGACTTCAGGCACCGCACCGTCCGCACCCGCCTCCGCTCGCACGTCGTCACTGAGCGAGCTACGCCGAGGCAAGCCCTGGGCACCCTGAGCACCTTGTGCACCATCCAGAGTCTTCAGTATTTCGTCCTTGACCAGCTGCCGCAGCGACTCGCCCCGGCGCTGCCGGCGGCCGACGGCCTCGACGATGTCACGTGATGCCGCGACGCCGACATCGGCCATGAGCAGGACTTCCTCGAGTCCCTCGAGGGTATCGGGATCGAGCGTGCGGCTGCGCGCGTCCGGCGCATCGCTCCGTGTGACCAGATCGTCGAAGCGCTCGGCGATCTGCCGGGCCGTACGATTCAGACCCTCTTTCAGCTTGTCGAAGAAACCCATGATCGGTCGCGTTCCTACCCGCGCTCGGTCTTCTGGCGCCGCCCCATCAGCTCGCGGATTGCCGTGGCCGGATCCGTCCGCCCGGCAAGGAGGCCCGACATCTGGGCGGCGATCGGCAGCTCGATCTGATGCCTCGCGCCAAGCGCGAGCGCCGCCTCGGTCGTGCGCACGCCCTCGGCCACCATTTTCGTGCTCGCCAGGATCTCGGGCAGCGGGCGCCCGCGCGCCAGCTCCGCACCGACGTGTCGATTACGACTGAGCGTCCCCGTGCACGTCAGCACCAGATCGCCAAGCCCGGCGAGCCCGGACAGCGTCTCGCGCTGCCCGCCGAGCGCCTCCGCGACTCGCGTCAACTCCGCCAGTCCGCGGGTGATGAGCGCCGCCAGGGCGTTGTGGCCCAGGCCGAGCCCTTCGACCACGCCGGCGGCGATCGCAATGGTGTTCTTGAGCGCCCCGCCGATCTCGACGCCCACGATATCGCTCGCGCCGTACAGCCTGAGCGCGCGCGACCGGAACTCGGTCTGGAGATGCTCGACCGACGCCGTGCTCGTCGATGCGACGACGACTGCCGTCGGAAGGCCGCGCGCCAGCTCGATCGCAAAGCTCGGCCCCGACAGGACCGCGACTCCCGAGGCTGCGGGCAGTTCCGACACGAGCACCTCAGACATGCGGAGCAGCGATCCTTCCTCGATGCCTTTCGTCGCGCTCACGACCAGCGTGCCGGGCGCGAGATGAGCCGCCATCTGCCGCGCGACGGCTCGCACGCCGTGCGAGGGCACGGCCACGAGCGCAATCGACACGCCGGCGAGCGCGTCGGCCATCTCCGACGTCGGTTCGAGCGACGGAGGAAACGTGATGTCGGGCAGGTAGACGGGATTCGCGCGCCGGACGCGCATGTCGGCGACGAGCGCCGAATCGCGGGCCCACAGGCGGACGTCGTGCCCGACGAGCGCGAGGTGGACAGCCAGGGCCGTGCCCCAGCTGCCGGATCCGATGACGGCCACCCGTTCCATGGCTAGCGAGGCTCCGCCTCCAACCGGCAGGCGCCCGCATGCGGCTGCGCCTCGCCAGCCACTATTGCTGTGGCCCGCCTCCGGCAGGCAGTCGTCTTGACCGACAACATTCGACTCATTTGTGGAGGTCCTGGGCGGTCAAGACTCTCAGGGACTCACCGGCGCCCGCTGGCCGAGCCGCCGTTCGGTGCCGCGTATGAGCCGAACGATGTTGCTCCGATGGCGGAAGAGGATGAGCGCGGCGGCGCAGGCGGCGGCCACCTCCACGGCCTCCGTGCCGGGGCGCAGCCACTCGAGCGCCGGCAGGGTCATCGTCGCCAGGATCGATCCGAGCGACACGTACTTCGTCACCCAGGTCGCCACCACGAACACGATGGCGGCGCTCAGTGTGGCAAGCGGCGCCAGCACGGCAAACACTCCACACGCCACCGCAACGCCCTTGCCGCCCACGAAGCGCAGCCAGACCGGATAGATGTGGCCGACGATGGCCGTCAGTCCGGCGAGGGCTTCGGTCTGAGGCTCCGGCGCGGCCGAGAGCAGGCGCGCCAGCAGCACGCCGCCTGCGCCCTTGGCGACATCGACGAGCATCACCAGCACGCCGAGCGAGGTCCCTGCCGTGCGAACGACGTTGGTCGCTCCGACGTTGCCGCTGCCGACGCGCCGCAGGTCGACGCCGCCCCGGCCGCGCGCAATGAGGAAGCCCAGGGGCAGGGACCCTATGACGTAGCCGAGCAGCGCCGCGTTGAGGGTGTTCATGTCCCTATGGTGACCCGTTCAGCCACCCTTTGGCGAGGGCTTCGTAGCCCGCGCCGCCCGGCAGCCCGCGGCTTCGATAGAGCGTGACGTGATTCACGGTCGAACAAACCCCGGTGACCGGCGCCTCCTCGAGCGTCGCCGGCCAGTCGACGCCTGCTCCCGCGATCTTGATCCGCCCGAGCGTCAGGTGGGGGTGAAACGGCCGCGCAGGCCCGTCGGGATCGACAACCCGATCGAAACGCCGGGCGATCTCGGCCTCGAGCCGTCCCAGGCCGTCGGCGCCCCTCGTAATGCCCATCCACAACGCGCGCGGCTGGCGTGGTGACGGGAACGCGCCCACACCGCGCCACTCCACGGCAAACGGCGACACCTCGAACGCCTGCTCGATGCCGGACACGATCTGCGCCACACGCGAGTCGGGCTGTTCGCCGAAGAACCTGAGTGTCACATGGAGGCCCTCGGGCTTGACCCAGACGATGCGCGGGGCCTGTTCGTGAGCGCTGGACAGGCGCGCTTCGATCGCGTGCCGCGCTGCTCGCGCGGCGGCCCTCACCTCGTCACCAACGTCGATGGCCGCGAAGAGCCGCACGCATCCCTCCCGCCTCTCCAGGGCTCCTCGATCGTTCAAGCCCGCTGAATCCAGTCCACGGTCCACGGCGCGCCGAGAAGCGAACGGCGCACGAAGTCCGTGGCCGTGACCGCCGACCACACCTTCACGAGCTCCCGGCCGCCGAGAAACCGGCAGCGGGCCGCACGGGTCACGCCCGGCG
This sequence comes from uncultured Bifidobacteriaceae bacterium, assembly GCA_964543955.1. GTDB lineage: Bacteria > Acidobacteriota > Vicinamibacteria > Vicinamibacterales > UBA2999 > VFZN01. Next base: position 13,137 of record CAZJBN010000051.1, on the reverse strand, counting down.
TCGTCACGGCAATCCACACCGTACCCACTGGCTTCTCCTCGCTCCCGCCGCCCGGCCCGGCAATCCCGGTGATGCCGACGCCAACCTCCGTGTGCGCCCTGGCGGCCACGTGCTCGGCCAGCGCGCGCGCCACCGGCTCGCTGACCGCGCCGTGCTCGTGGATGAGCGACTGAGGCACGTCCACCCACTCGGTCTTGGCCTGGTTGCTGTACGCCACGACAGCCCTGTCGACGTAGTCGGAACTCCCGGGCACGTCGGTCAGCCGTGAGGTCGCAAGGCCGCCCGAGCACGACTCGGCCAGAGCGATTCGCCAGCCGCGCTCCCGGAGCATCGTGCCAACGACGCGCTCCATCGTCTCGCCGTTGACGCTGACGAGATCCGGCCCCAGCACTGTGGCCAGCTGCTCCACGGCGTGCGCCAATGCACTGGTCCCCGCAGGCTCGTCCATGACGCGTGTCGTCAGGTGCAGCTCGACGAGCCCGGGCGTCGCCAGTATCGTCGTCTCGATCCGCGGGATCTGCCCGAGCCACGTCGAATAGATCGGCTGTGTCAGCTCTTCGGCGTGGGACTCCGTGCGACCGGCAACACGGAGCACGCGCCGCAGCAGCCGCTGACCGCCCGCCAATCGGAGCAGACGTTCGCGCACCGGCCCGCCGATCATCGGTCCGACCTCGCGCGGAGGCCCGGGGAGCAGGGCAACGATGCGATCGCGATGCTCGATGAGCAGACCCGGCGCGCTGCCCCTGGCATTGTGCAGGACGGTGGCCCCCTGCGGCACGAGCGCCTGCTTGCGGTTGACCTCAGGCATCGTCCAGCCGCGCTGCGCGAACCGCGCGCGAATCGACTCCACGATCGCCGGATCCTCGTCGAGCGACAGCCCGAGATGCGTCGCCACGACTTCGCGCGTCAGGTCATCGTCTGTGGGGCCGAGGCCACCCGTGAGGATCAGGATGCGGTGGCGCGACAGCGCGTGGCCGATCTGCGCGTCGAGCTCATCGCGATCGTCGCCGACGACGAGCTTCGACGCGACGTCGATGCCGATGCCGTTCAGCACCTCGGTGATGGCCAGGGAGTTGGTGTCGGTGCGCGTCGGGGTCAGCATTTCGCTGCCGACCGCGATGATCACGGCGCGGAGAGGCGCTAGGTCAGCATCCATGCCGGCGCTCCCCAGGCCAGGAGCCGAAGGCTCACGTGCGCGTACACGCCGGCCATCGCATCGTCGAGCATGACGCCCCACCCGCCTGGCAGCCGCTCCATCGGGCCGGCCGGCCATGGCTTGATGACGTCGAACACGCGGAAGAGCACGAAGCCTGCAATCACACCAGCCGTCGAGAACGGGAGAAAGGCCAGGGTGATGAGCATGCCCAGTACCTCGTCGATCACGACGGGGCCCGGGTCCTTTCCGCCGAGCAGGGCTTCGCTCCGCGTCGCGGCCCAGATGCCCGCGGCCAGCACGAGAAGCGTGACGAGCACGTAGACCATCGGCGATCCGGCCCACCGCACGATGGCGTAGAGCGCGATGGCGGCGAACGAACCGGCCGTGCCGGGCGCGACAGGGAAATAGCCGACGTACCCGAACGTCGAGATGAGCAGCGCGACGTGGCTCATGCCTTGACCACGCGGGTGCCGGCCACGCGGTCGTACGGCGCGCGTCCGTCGGCCGAGAGCAGCGTCGGGAGGAACAGCAGACCGAACGTCAGCACGCTCAACAGGCCGCCTGCCGCGCGCACTACGGCTCCGGAGGCATCCACGCCTCGCCCATCGTCGCCGATGACGCGCAGTCCGAGCGCCATCTTGCCAATCGTCTGCCCGCCGCCGAGCGTGAAGCCGACGAGGTAGAGAAACCCCAGCAGCAGGAAGAAGGCGACGAGCGGCACCGGACGGAGGGTCATCAGGGCCTCGACGGTCGCATCGAGACCGGCGATTCGGAGCGTCAGCCACGCGACGGCGGCGTCGATGGCCAGGAGAATGGACGTGTCGATCAGCGCCGCGCCGATGCGCGGGACCGCCCCGGCGGTGACGGGCTCGGGAAGACGTGTGGCCGGCGCCGGGCGCGCACGATCCGCGCCGGGGTCCGGCTTCTCGACGACCAGCGGCAAGGGCGGCGTGTCGACCCGCAGCGGCCGCGTGGTGGTGCGCCGGGCCTTGGGCACCTCGGTCGTCGCGCGCCGCACAGCCAGCGGGTTGCCGGCTGGCGGAGCGAAGAGCGGGAGCTCCTCCCGCACCTTTGCCGGCCTGGCTTCGGCCGTGACCTCCTTCAGGGACACCGGCACTGGCGTTCGCGACTCGCTGACGGGCGCTGCCCCGTGCGCGGCCGTCGTCGGCTCCGCCTGGCCAGCGAGGACCGTGGCCATCGGATCCACGCCGCCGGTCGCCGGCAGATCGTTGACGGGCGCCAGGATCAGATCCGCCAGCGGTCCGTCAGGGTCGGTCGAGCGAAGCGGGAGATCCGTCGAGGCAGGGGGGACGACGAGCGAGAAATCGTATCCGCAGTTACGACAGCGATCCGTGGTCTCGAACCCGAGATAACCGCACTTGGGGCACTTCATTCCTGCGAGGGCCTCTCGGCAGAAGACGGTGTTCCCCCGGTCCCGGCCAGGGCCAGACCGAGCAGCTCTCGCTGAATCGCGGTGCGAAGACGATCCGCGTCGTTACGCATCCGGTCGCCGACCGGAACCCGGGACACTTCGGTGAGGGCGTCGTACAGCCGACCGGACGCGAAGAGCTGCTGGGCGCGTGTCAGGTAGGCCTCGGATGCCGAGGGCGCAGGGATGCGGCTCGGGCTGGCGGGCACAACCACGACCCTTGGAGGCGAGCTCGTCGCGACCGATCGCGGCAGCCAGGCGTCTGTCGTCCAGACCCACCACCCGCCGGCGCCGACGGCTGCGAACAGCACGAGCGTGCCGGTCCAGGCGAGGACGCGCGCGAGGCGGCCGGGCCGGCGCGCTCTCGCGCCCTCACCCGGGACGATGCGCTTCAGACGGCGCGGGCGGGGCGGGGTGACCGGCACGTCGAGCCGGTCGATGCGGCCGAGCACGCCAAGGGCGAGGTCGTGCGAGGCGCCGCGCGCCATGGCGGTGCTCAGCAGCGCCCGCGCCCGCTCCACGTCGCCCCTGTCGAACGCGGCAAGCCCCTGGTGCACGAGCGCCTCGGTCTGGCGCAGCTGTTCGGCCTGGGCGCTTCGCGCGCGCTCGATGTAGGCGCGCGCGCGGTCGTGTGCGCGGTCCAGAAAGAGCACGCGCGTCCACAGGTTGATGGCGCTCTCGAACTCGCCGGCAAAGTAGTGATCGAGGCCGGTCACCAGCAGCTGCTCGATGCGCGCATCCTCGCCGGACGGGCCGGGCGCCGCAGGCTGGCGCGTGAGGGACGAGTGCGGATCGGCCATGTCGATATCCTGCACAGTATAGCGAACCTCGATCGATCCGGACGCGCCTCGGCAATGCGGAATAATGGACATCGACATGCCGCTCATCGAATCCGTTCCCAACATCAGCGAAGGCCGTCGTCCGGAAGTGGTGTCCGCCATCGCCGACGCCCTCCGCCAGGTCCCCGGTCTCCGCGTCCTGGACGTGCAGTCCGATCCGACGCACAACCGCTCCGTGATCACGCTGGCCGGCGATGCCGAGTCGATGCGTGCCGGCATCCCGCTGCTCTTCGAGCGCGCCGTCGAGGCCATCGACCTGCGCGAGCATTCCGGAGAGCACCCGCGCATGGGTGCCGTCGACGTCGTGCCGTTCATTCCGATCGAGGGCGTCACGATGGCTGAGGCCGTCGCCCTGGCCCGCGAGGTCGCGCAGGACGTCGCGGCGCGAGTGGCGGTGCCTGTGTATCTGTACGAGGAAGCCGCCTCGTCGCCCGCGCGCCGGAACCTGGAGGACGTGCGCCGCGGGGAGTTCGAAGGCCTGGCCGGAAAGATGGCGCGCCCGGAATGGGCGCCGGACTTCGGGCCCTCGACGCCTCATGCGTCCGCGGGCGCCGTCGCGATCGGCGCACGCATGCCGCTCATCGCGTACAACATCAACCTCGCGACCGACCGCGTCGACGTCGCGAAGAAGATTGCGGCGGCCGTCCGGATGAGCAGCGGCGGGTTCCGCTTCGTCAAGGCCATGGGACTCGCGCTCGACGATCGGCCGGTCGTCCAGGTCTCGATGAACCTGACCAACTACGAGAAGACGCCCATCTTCCGCGTCTTCGAAGCCGTCAGGCGGGAAGCCGCCCGCTACGGCGTGGCGGTGCTCGAGAGCGAGGTGGTCGGCCTGGTGCCGCAGGCGGCGCTCGTCCAGGCCGCGGAATACTACCTGCAGCTCGAGGGATTCTCGCCCAGGCAGGTGCTCGAGAACCGGCTGCGGGAGGAGTAGGCCGTCAGGCGTCGGGTGCGGCAACCCCCTTGTCGCGCTCGACCGCCTCGTCCCGGCGGGGCGCGATGCCGAACGCCTTCATCTTCTTGTAGAGGTTCGAGCGCTCGACGCCGAGCAGCTCCGCCGTCCTCGACATGTTGCCGTGCGCGGCGCTCAGAGCGCGAAGGATGTACTCCTTCTCGAAGCGATCCCGTGCGTCGGCGAGCGTGGTCGTGAGGGCAGGCGCTGCCTCCGGCATCGCGCCGCCCTCGCGTCCCAGGAATGCCAGGTCGCGGGCCGTAATCGCATCGTCGGCTGCCATGATGATGAGCCGCTCGATCGTGTTGCGCAGCTCGCGGACGTTGCCCGGCCAGTGATAGTGCTGGAGGCGGGCCATCGCCTCGGGCTGGATGCGCTTCGGGCGCCGCCCGTACTCGGCGGCCATGACCGCCATGAAGTGCTCGGCCAGGACCGGCACGTCTTCGGCGCGCTCGCGGAGCGGCGGCACGAAGATCGGGATCACATTGAGCCTGAAGAACAGGTCCTCGCGAAACCGGCCGGCGCGAATCTCCGACGGCAGCTCCTTGTTCGTCGCCGCCAGCACCCGCACGTCCACCTTGATACGGTGGGTCCCGCCGACACGCTCCATGACCTGCTCCTGAAGCACGCGCAGGACCTTGGCCTGCGTCTTGAGGCTCATGTCGCCGACCTCGTCCAGGAAGATCGTGCCCCCGCTCGCCTGCTCGAACCGCCCCGGCTTGTCGGCGACCGATCCGGTGAACGCGCCCCGCACGTGACCGAAGAGCTCCGATTCGATCAGCTCCTCGGGAATGGCCGCGCAGTTGACCTCCACGAAGGGCCCGGTCCGCCGCCGGCTCAACTGGTGAATGGTTCGGGCCACCAGCTCCTTTCCCGTGCCGTTCTCCCCGAGGATCAAGACGCGGCCGTTGGTCGGTGCGGCCATGGCCACCTGTTCCCGCAGGTGCCGCATCGCGGCGCTCTCCCCCACCATCGTGTCCTGGCGGTCCACGCGCGCACGCAGCGCGCGGTTCTCCGTCTCGAGGTCGCGCTGGCGGAGCGCGTTCCTCACCACCAGCACGGTCTTCTCGAGCGAGAGGGGTTTCTCGACGAAGTCGAAGGCGCCCATCTTGATGGCACGCACGGCCGATTCGATGTTGCCGTGGCCCGAGATGATGACGACCTGCGCATCCACCTGGCGCTCACCGAGGCGCTGGAGCGTGGTGAGGCCGTCGATGCCCGGCAGCCAGATGTCCAGCACGATGACGTCGTAGGCGCGCTCGGCCACGCGCTCGAGGCACGCCTCGCCCGTGCCGACGGCCTCGACCTCGAAGCCTTCGTCGCGCAGCACGCCGGTCACCGACGAGCGGACGCCCGGCTCGTCGTCGACTACGAGAATCGCGGCCATACGGGAACCGGGTCAGGCGGGCAGTTCGATCGTGAATCGCGTGCCATGCGGAACATTATCGGCCACGTCGATCGATCCGCCGTGCTCGGCCACGATGCGGCGGACGATGGCGAGGCCCAGGCCGCTGCCGCGGCCCTTGGTCGAGTAGTACGGCAGGAAGAGCTTCTCCCGCTCGCCGGCCGGGATGCCCGGACCATCGTCGGCCACCACGATCCGCACGAAGCCGGCCGACGCCTCCGTGACGGTCTCGATCGTGATCGTCCCGCGCCGGTCGATGGCCTCGACGGCATTGTCGACCAGGTTCACGATCACGCGCTTCAGCTGATCTGGGTCCACGCGGACATGGCCCACGGCGGGATCGTCGCGGCGCACGAGCCGCACGTCCGTGAACAGCCCGTCGTAGAGCGCGAGCGTCTCGTCGAGGAGCGCCCGCAGATCGGTCGGGACGGCGCGCGGCGCCGGCATGCGGGCAAACTGCGAGAATTCGTCGACCAGCCCCTTGAGCGACTCCACCTCGCCGACGATCGTCGACGTGCACTCGTCCACGAGGGCGTCGAGCGGCGGTTCGAGGCCGGTGAGCTTGCGGCGCATGCGCTCGGCCGAGAGCTGGATGGGCGTGAGCGGATTCTTGATCTCGTGTGCGAGCCGGCGCGCCACTTCGCGCCACGCCGCCACCTTCTGCGCGCGAATGAGCGGGGTCACGTCGTCGACGACGAGCACCGTGCCGTCCATGCCGCCCTCTGAACCCTCGAGGCGCGTGGCCACCGCGGCCAGGTGCCGTTCGCGGCCCTCCCGGACGAGCGCAATCTCCTGCGCGACCGAGTCGGTGCGCGATCGCGCGGCCTGGTCCAGCAGATCGTTGATCGGCGCGAGATCCGGCCGGGCGAACACGTCGACAGCGGGGCGGCCGATGACCCCGGGATCGAACTCGAGCAGCCGTGCGGCAGCCGAGTTGATCGTGCCGACGCGGCCCGCCCGATCGATCGAGACGACGCCGGTCGCGATGCGCTCGAGGACCGCCTCGATGTAGCGGCGGCGCCCTTCGCCCTCCTGGTGCTTTCGTTCGAGATCCAGGCTGGCGCGCTCGAGACGGCGGCGACTGGATGACACCTCGGCCGCCATCGTGTTGAAGGCGTCCACCATGGCGCCGAACTCGTCGGTCGCTTCGTGCTGGATCCGGTGGTCGTAGTGCCCGGCCCCGATCTCCCGCGCCGCGGCCGACAGCGCCTGAACGGGCCGCGTGATCCGCTTCGCGAGATACAGGCCCAGCCACGTGGAGCCCACGAGGATGAAGAGCGTCACCATGACGAAGAACGAGACGTAGACGCCCGCCAGCGGCTGGCGGAGCACGCGAAGCTGCGTGTAGTCCTCGTAGGCGCGCGTCATGCGCCGCGATCGTTCCGCCAGGTCGCCGGCCAGGTACTCGCTGGCGACGACGGCGCCGGTGACCTGCCCGGTCGCGTTCCGGACGACTTCGGCGACGCGCAGCAGCTCGCCCCCCTCGGCCAGCGGCTCGAGCGTCCACGGCGCCTGGTCGGCACCCGCCGCGGCGCGGCTGGCCAGCAGGTCGGCAGTCCCTCGCGCCCAGCCTTGCGGAATCGTCGGCGTGGCCACGTCGACGATGGGCGTGACGACGGGTGGGCCATCGGCCGAGGGCACAACGCTGTACACCTGCACGAGACCGGCCCGCGGGCCGCTCACCTCCGGCGCGATCGCCGCCCTCACGCGTGCCACATCGCCCTTCGCCAGATCGATCGACGCCAGCACGCGCGCCACGCGCGTCGCCTGGTCGGCCACCAGCCGCTGCCGCTCGGCGTAGTAGTCCGCGGCAATGCTGTTGGCCGACGTGAGGATGTCGTCCATGGGCGTGTTGAACCAGCGATCGACGGCCGTCAGCACGACGCGGCTGCCGACCAGCAGCACGAGCACGGCCGGGATGATCGTCATGCCGAGCATCGTGAGGACCAGCTTGGCGCGGAAGCGCGCGAACGGCAGGCCCCGCCGTCCTTCGACAATCGACTTGATGACGTTGCGCGCCAGCAGGAACACCAGCGCCAGGAGCATCGTGAGGTTGGTGGCCGAGAGCGCGTACAGGACGACCTCGGCCAGGAAGTCCGGTGCGAGCCGCGACGTGCGATCTTCGACGACCAGCAGGCCGGCCAGTGCGGCCAGGAGGATGACGATGCCCGCCAGGATGAGACGCGGGTTGTCGCGGAACGGCCGCCGCGCGGCCGGGGCCGGTGGAGCCGGCGGAGCGGCCGGTCGAGTCACGCCGGACAGTCGTGTCGCGGGCACGTCAGCTACAGGCTACTCCTTTGCGTTCAGGAGATCCTTCAGTTCCGCCATGAACTCGCCGATGTCGCGGAAGTGGCGGTAGACGCTGGCGAAACGGACGTAGGCCACCTTGTCCAGGCGCTTCAGCTCCTCCATGACGAAGGCGCCAATCTCCTGCGTGGAGATCTCCTTCTCCGCGCGCTCCTGCAGCATCCCCTCCACCTGGTCGGCGACGTCCTCGATGGCGGCGACGCTGACGGGACGCTTCTCGCAGGCCTTGAGGAGCCCCGCCATGAGCTTCTGCCGCTCGAAGCGCTCGCGCGTCCCGTCCTTCTTGACGACCATGTACGGGATCTCGTCGATCCGCTCGTAGCTCGTGAAACGCCGATGGCACTCGTCATTGAGGCACTGCCGGCGGCGGCGAATGACATCCCCCTCACGGCTCTCGCGCGAGTCCACGACCTTGTCTCCGAGATGGCCGCAGTAAGGACACTTCATGCGCCGGCCTCGATCTCCGCTGGCTCCCGGGTCATCTGCTTCATTCCCTTCAGGTCGAGTCCCTCGCGCGCGGCATACCAGATGCCCAGAATCGTCACCGGCAGAAACGACGTCGCGTGCAGGACGATCGCGGCGCCCACCGCCGCGTCGTTGTTCGCGCCGAAGAACGAGGTCGCGCCGAGGCGGAAGGCTTCGTGAAAGGCCCCGACGCCGCCGGGGACCGGGACCGCCACGCCGACGACCAGCAGCGCCGACATGAGCCAGGATCCCGTGAACGGCATCTCGATGCCGAATGCCAGCGCCACGATCCAGGTCTCCGCGCAGATGATGAGCCACATCACGAGCGACCAGCCGAGGCTGGCCAGCAGGCGCTCCGGGCGGCGCAGCACGGCGAACCCTTCTGAGAAGCGGCGTGTCGCGCGCCTCACGACCAACGACAGTCGAGCGGGAAGGAACCGATCGGCCACGCGGAGGCAGGTGTCGAGCCAGGCCGGATGCCCCGCGAGCATGAACATGACGACGAGAATGGCCACGGCCACCGGCGCCATCACGAGGCCGCCCAGACGCACCGCCGAGAAGAGCGCGGAGTCGCGCGCCGCCATGCCGGGATCGAAGACGAGCAGGTACGCGGCCAGCAGCATGAGCACCGCGACCAGGTCGAGCATCCGCTCCACGACGATGGTGGCAAAGGTCGCGGTCGCGCTCAGGCCTTCGCGGCGGGCCAGCAGATACGGTCTCAGCACCTCGCCGATCTTGGCCGGCAGCACCGCCGAGGCGGCAAAGCCAATGACGGTCGCTCGAAACACCATGCTGAACCGCGTCGGCCCCAGCGGCTCCAGCAGGTACTGCCAGCGCTCGCTCCGGACGACGTAAGTGATGAGCGTGAGCGCGACAGCCAGCGCAATCAGATCCAGGCGGGCGCCGCCGATGGCATCCCGGACGTTGGCGAGGTCGGCGTTCCTGAGGAAGACGGCCACCAGGCCGACGGTCAGGACGAGGGCGACAACGGTTCGGATCGCGGAACGCAAGGCATTGACATGTTATACGCAGTGGACACTTCATGTAGGCCTCCGAGTCGCGCTGGAGGTCTCACGCCGTTCGGTCGGCCTCGCGGCGCTTCGCACCGGGTCTGGCCTCCTTGCGGCCTGGTTGGATCAGCACGGCTCGGATAGGGCTGCTAACCTATTGCGCAGCCGTTCGGCTCGAGCCATCGACGCGCGAATCTTGGACTCGCGCGCTGCCCTTCTGTCTTGCGAATCCCCCGGCGCGCCGGTAGGATCGATGGTCCCAGTGCGCACCGCGGCTCCTGTTCTCGACACGTCCCTCGACGGTCTCACGCTGGTGGGCCGCGGCAAGGTCCGGGATGTGTATGCCGTGGACGACCGCCTGGTGATGATCGCCACCGATCGCATCTCGGCGTTCGACTACGTGCTCGGGTCGGGCATTCCCGACAAGGGCCGCGTCCTCACGCAGCTCTCCGCGTTCTGGTTCGAACGGACGCGGGACATCGTGTCCAATCACCTGATTGCCACGCGTGTCGAGGAATTCCCGGCCGCCGCCCGAAGGCACGAGGCCGTGCTCGCCGGGCGGGCCATGCTCGTACGCCGCACGACGCCGCTCCCGATCGAGTGTGTCGCGCGCGGATATCTATCCGGGTCCGGGTGGAAGGACTACACGGCGACCGGCGAGGTCTGCGGCGTGGTGCTGCCGTCCGGCCTGGTCGAGTCCGATCGGCTGCCTGCGCCCATCTTCACACCGGCGACCAAGGCCGCAACCGGACACGACGAGAACATCACCGAACAGGCGGCTGCCGCCGTCGTCGGCGTCGAGATGCTGGCGCGCCTGCGGCAGCTCACGCTGGACCTCTACGCATTCGGCGTGGCTCACGCCGCGTCGTGCGGCATCATCCTCGCCGATACGAAGTTCGAGTTCGGGCTGACGAACACCGGCGAGCTCCTGCTCATCGACGAGCTGATGACCCCGGACTCGTCGCGATACTGGCCGGCGGATCACTACGTGCCGGGCGGACCGCAGCCGAGCTTCGACAAGCAGTACGTGCGCGACTACCTCGAATCGATTCGCTGGAACAAGCAGCCGCCGGTGCCGTCGCTCCCCGACGAGGTCGTCGCCCGGACGCGCGAGAAGTACCTCGATGCCTATCGCCGGCTGACCGGCGCCGACCTCCCGACGGGCGCGGCATGAGCCCGTCTCTCCGCCCGGTGCCGGCCCGTGCGTGAAGTGCTCGATCAGCTCGTCGCCGAGATGGTCGACAAGGGCATCCGCTACGAGGACGCCCAGCGCGAGTTCGAGAAGCGCTTCATCGCGCGCGTCGTGCAGAAGAGCGACGGCAACCTGTGCCGCGCCGCCGATACCCTCGGCGTGCATCGCAACACGCTCACGCGCAAGATCAGGGACCTGAAGATCAGGACCGCGCGCTGACGCGCGCCAACGCGCCGCAGCCGACGGTCCACCGCGCCGCCTGGCCTGGGGCGACTCTCGGCGGCAACGGTCGACCTCACCGTTGTCGGCGTCTCGCTGGCCGTCACGCTGTTCTGGGGGGTCATGGTGTCGCTCGCGCCTCTGTCTGATGTGCGGCGCCTCGCGCGTGCCGGCGCCGTCCGGGTCGACACGGCTGACGCCGGCAGCGCGATGGCGCGCATGCGAGGCGGCCGATCGATCCAGAGAGTGCGCGCGGCCCTCATCGTGGCGCAGATTGCGTCGAGCCTCGTGCTGGTCGTCGGCGCCCTGCTCCTGGTGCGCACGGTTGCCAACATCCAGCACGCCGACGTCGGCTTCAACCCCGACAGCATCTACTCCTTCCGCCTGGCCACGCGCGCGCCGTCGCGCGAGGCCGCGGTGGCGTTCTCACGCCGCCTGCAGTCCGCGCTGGCCGACATCCCGGGCGTCGTCGGCGCGGCCTCGTTGAGCCATGCGCCGTACGATCACGTGCCCAACTGGGGCGGGCCCTACATCTGGGAGGTTGGGGCCGATCCCTCGACGGCGCCGCAAGCCGACTACCGGTCGCTCTCGCCCGGCGCGATCGAGCTGCTGGGCGTTCGCCTCATCGACGGCCGGAGCTTCACCGAGAGCGATGACGGGACGACAGACCCGGTCGTGATTGTCGACAGGACGCTGGCCGCACGGGCCTGGCCCGGGCAGTCGGCCATCGGCCGGCGCCTCGGCGTCGATCCGTTCGTGGTCGGCAAGCCGCAGGTCTGGGCACTGGTCATCGGCGTGGTCGAGCATGTCCGCCACCGGAGCCCGGTCGAGAACGTCCGCGAGCAGGTGTACTTCTCCCAGCGTCAGGTGCTCCGCAACCCGTCGGTCTCCATCGTCACGGCCGCATCGGACCCGGCGATGCTGATGCCCGCGATCCGCGATGCGGTGCGGACCCTCGATTCCTCGCTGCCGATCTACGACGTGCGTGCCCTGTCCGCGTATGTCGAAGACGCGCGCGCCACACGCGCGTTCATCATGCGGCTTGCGGTGATCTTCGCGGCCGTCGCCCTCGTCCTGGCTTCGATTGGCATCTACGGGGTCATCGCGTATTCGGTCGCGCTCCGCCACCGCGAGTTCGGCGTACGCCAGGCACTCGGCGCACGGCCGGGCCAGATGGTGGGCCTCGTGGCCCGCGAGGGCGCGCGCCTCGTACTGAGAGGCGTGATGGCTGGCGTCCTCGTCGCCCTCGCCGCTGCGTATCTGATGCGCGGCCTCCTGTTCGGCGTCGACCCGTGGGATCTCGCCACCTATGCGGCGACGATTCCCGTCCTCCTGCTGACCGGCGCGATCGCCTGTGTCGTTCCGGCTCGACGAGCCAGCACGGTGAGCGCGGCCGAGGCACTCCGGGCGGAATAGCACCGCCACGGTCCGGTGAGCGCCGATTCGCGCGGGCCTCGGACTCGCGACGGCGCTCTCCGGCTGGCGCGGATGCCGCCCGGAGTCCCTGCTCTGCCGGCATCGCGGCCGTTCCGCACGCAGCCGAACCCGTGCGGCGAGCGGCACGGCGAGCGGCGGGACCTTGACAGGTCGTGCCCCCTGCTTCTAGACTTAGCAGTCGTTGACGTTGACTGCTAGCCGCGCCAGGGGTCGAGTGCTAGCAGAGTTCGGCAACCCCTGACGACGAGCGGTCGACGACCGCATCCGATCACCCCCCGGTCCCCTGTGTGTCGGGCCCCGCCGAACGGGCCGTGCGACGCCAGGCGTCCGGGACTCGACGAGCCTTCAGCAGGACGGAGTAACGAGCATGGCGTTGAGACCGCTTCACGACCGCATCCTCGTGCAGCGCACCGAGGAAGAAGAGCAGAAGATTGGCGGGATCATCATCCCCGACTCGGCCAAGGAGAAGCCGCAGCAGGGCAAGGTGATCGCCGTCGGGGCCGGCAAGGCCGACAAGGACGGCAAGCGCATCGCGCTCGACGTCAAGGAAGGCGACACGATCCTGTTCGGCAAGTACTCCGGGCAGGAAGTGAAGGTCGACGGCGAAGATTACCTGATCATGCGCGAGGACGAAGTGCTCGCGGTGGTCGAGGGCAAGTAAGCGAGACGCGGCACAGCCCGTCTCAGGGAGACTCTCAGCCATGGCCAAGCAGATCATCTACGGCG
>CAZJBN010000050.1:0-28552 GCA_964543955.1 uncultured Bifidobacteriaceae bacterium | reverse complement strand
CCCGCCGCAGCCGTTCCCCGCCGACACGCGGACGTAGTACCGGCCGGAAGGCGCCGTGGTCGTGAAGCTCCGTGGCTCCGCACCGACGTAGAAGCTGGCGATGTTCCAGAGGCCCGACACCGTCCCGGCGTCGATCTTGTAGAGCGTCACCGGCCGGCTGCCGGGGCTGGGCATGTTCCAGTTGAGCGTGACCTGATGACCGACCACCGACGCCGTGAGGTTGGGCGTCGGACCTGGTCCGGTACATCCCGGATGCGAGACGTCGATTCGCACTTCGTTCGAGGGCGCGCTGCGGCCGTGCGGATTGATGCCGTGCACGCGCACGTAGTAGGTGCCCGGCGGCGCCACGGCGGCAAACACACGGCCGTTCCACGGAATCCTGGCGGCGTCGGACGCGCCGGGTGAATACCCGGCCACGATCTCGTAGGACACCGGCGGACAGCCCGGACCATCGCGCCACCCGAGGCTCACCAGGACAGTCCCTCCGGGACTGACACCCCTTCCGAGAAGGTTGACGGGCGCGCCGGGGGGGCTGCCGCACGACGCGAGGTTCACCACGATCTCCGACCACGCCGACGCCGGCGCCAGCGGCGCGTCGACGATGCCCCGGACGACAACCGCGTAGTAGCGCCCGTCCGGCACCGGGCCGGCAGCGAAGACGGGCTGGCCCCACGGCCCGGGCTCTTCCGGCGGCGTCGGTGGCGGCGGCGGCCACGGAAGGACCATCCGCGCGATGATCGGTCCGCCGGGCGAATACGCAGCGAACAGGGTGAACCCGCCAAGCTGGGCGGCCTCTTCACCGTGATAGGGATCCTCGGCGGTCCCGGCCCACCGCACTCCGACCACGAATCGATCCACGGCGGCAATCTGTCCAACGACCGGATCGCCGGGACCCGCCCACGCCGTGCCGGCAAGACCGAACAACAGACACATCGTGATGACGCGAGCCATGGCCATGACGAAACGTTCCATGTGAGCCTCCGATCAACGAACCCGTTCGGCGAAGGTGGCGAGCAGGGCCTCGAGCCTGGCGACCTGCCGCGCGAGCGTCGCGGTCTCCTCTCGCTGTGCGAGGAGCTGCTGTTCGAGCTCGGCACGCGCGTGCTCCAGCCGCTGAACCTCGGCCACGAGCAGCGGCGTCAGGAAGTGGTACCTGACGGTCTGGACTTCGCCATCTGCCATGACGACCAGGTTCGGATCGACCGGCAGCACGTCCTCGGCGATCAGCCCGTACTGAACCTGCTTCGCCCCATCGTCGTACTCGGGCTTGTAGACAAACCGAACCGGCTGCAGCGCCTGCACCACCTCCTGCGCGTGAGCGAGCGGGGCGATGTCGTCCTTGAAGCGGCGAGAAGAGGTCGTGGTCCCGAGCTTGCCCGACGCGGTGATGAAGACTCCGACCCCGCTTGGTGAGGACTGTCCGTTGATGCCGGCCAGGTACGTACTCGACTGATTGCTGCCGATGCGAATCGTGCTGGACTCGGTGGGCACGACACCCGGCGCGCCGATGACGATGTTGTTGCTGCCTGTCGTGAGGCCGCCGGCCGCGTTCGCACCGATGATGACGTTCCCCGTGCCGTTGACCAGCTCGCCCGCCGCCTCGTTCCCGACAAAGACGTTCGCGGAGCCCGTCACGAGGGCGTCGCCCGCGTGATGCCCGAACGCGGCGTTGTTGTGGTTCGCGTTCACGATGGAGCGGAGGGCGGAGTCGCCGAATGCCGCGTTGTTGAAGCCGTTGGTGTTGGCGACCAGGGCCTGCGCGCCGACCGCCGTGTTGGAGATTCCGACCGTGTTCAGTGCCGCTCCCGCGCCGACGGCGGTATTGAACGATCCGACCGAGAACGCCAGCGCCCGGTAGCCGACACCCGTGTTCTCGCTGCCGGTCTGATTGGCGGAGAGGGCCTGGTAGCCCACTGCCGCGTTACAGCATCCGGTCGTATTCGACGACAAGGCGTCGCCGCCGACGGCAACCCCGCCGCCTGGCTCGCGTTGATGGTTGTGGTCGCTTCGGGCGGCGGAGACGGATGCGCCGGGCCCTTCAAACGCGACTGCGAGGGACACATCCCCGCCCGCGCCGCCGCCGACCAGCCCGGCCCCTGCCGACACCGACGTGATGTCCCCGCTGCCGCCCCCGACGGGCTCGCACTGCACGGTGCCATCCTGGTTGACCGAGCGCAGCGCCGCTCCGGCCGCACACGCTCCGCTGACACGCAGCTGAACCTCGGAAGCGTCGACGGCGGCCGCGCCGATGCCTCCCGCGGGACGCGGTGGTCCGCCAATGCCCACGCCCGGCGTCAGTACGAACGCGCCGCTACCGCCGGCGCTATCGCGCCAGGTGCCGCTTGCACCAGGCAGGGTGACCACTGCGTCCACGTGCACCGGTGCTCCTCCCGGCGTCGTCACGTGATTGAGGCCGAGGGCGATGCTGCCGGTGGGGTTGAGCACGGCGACGCCGACGACGGGCGCCACGGTGGCGGCGCCGCACTGGTCGTCGGACCCTTCGAGCCGGTAGATACCTCCGGCCTGGGTGACCTGGATCGTCACGATGTTGCAGAACGGCTGCAACTGCCACCGGAACGTGCCGATGGACTGTGCATTGGCGTGCAGCGCACTGAAGGCGACAAGCCCCAGACCCAGCGAGGCTCGCCTCAGACCTCGCCAGCATGTCCATGTCCTCCGGCCTCGCCGGCCGGCTATTGCCCTTGCTCGCGTCACGCTTGCGAAACGTCGCATTGCTGTCCTCCTGAGCACAGGCCGCGTCCTCGTGACGCTCGCGACACCGGCTCTCGGTACTGTCAGCGGGAACGCAGGGTGGTTTTTCTCAGCCGGGAGCCCGCGATCGACTCTCGCGACGGACTGCGGGCATTCGCGGGGCCCACCGCTCTGCTATAGTCGGCGCCATGTCGCCGGCAGGGGAACCGGCAGAGCCCACGGACGTCACCTCCCTGCTCGCCCGCTGGCAGGCGGGCGAGGACGGCGCGCACGATCGTGTCGCGGAGGTCGTGTACCCGGAGTTGCGCCGAATCGCGGCCGCCTACCTTGGGCGCGAGCGCGCCAGCCACACCCTGCAGCCAACGGCCCTCGTCCACGAGGCGTTCCTTCGGCTCGTGCATGCGGGCAGCCTCCGGTTCGACTGCCGCCAGCAGTTCTACGCGCTCTCCGCGCAGCTCATGCGCCACATCCTGGTCGATCACGCGCGCGCGGCGCTCGCCCAGAAGCGGGGAGGCGCGGCGGCGAGAGTCTCGCTCGACGGCCTCGACCTTCCGGACCACCAGCTGGCCGCGGGCCGCTTCCTCGAGCTCCACGACGCGCTCGATCGGCTCGCTGATCAGGCGCCGAGGAAAGCGCGCATCATCGAGATGCGCTACTTCGGCGGGCTCACCCTCGAGGAGGCAGCCGAGGTGCTCGGCATCTCCAGGGCCACGGCCCATCGGGAGCAGCGCTTCGCCGAGGCGTGGCTGAGCGAGGCGCTCTCTGGATGAAACGACGGAGGCCCGTTCGCCGCTCGTAATCGTGACGGCGAGACGCACCCCTGCCCATGGCCGACGCACGCTGGACCCGCATCGAGAATCTGTTCGACGAGGCGATGGACCTCCCGCCCGAAGATCAGGAGGCCATGCTCGCGCGCGAGTGCGGCGGCGACACCGCCCTTCTCGAGGCCGTGATGGGCCTTCTCGCGCACGACCGCTCGCACGGCTCGCATATCTCGGCCGTCGTCGAGGCCGCGGCGCATCTGCCCGCGCCCGTTGAGACGGACTTCACGGGTCAGCGCTTCGGTCCCTATCGCATCGTCCGGGAGCTGGGACGCGGCGGCATGGGCATCGTGTTCGAGGCCGTGCGCGACGACGGGACGTTCACCAAGCGCGTGGCGCTCAAGGTCGCGACGCGCGCGGCTTATTCGCCCGAGTTCATGTATCGCTTCAGGGACGAGCGGCAGATCCTCGCGCGGCTCGAGCATCCGCACATCGCGCGCCTCCTGGACGGCGGAACGGGCGAGGACGGCGTGCCGTATTTTGCGATGGAGTTCGTCGAGGGCGAGCCCATTCACACCTACGTCGCACGCCACGACCTCGGCTTGGACGACCGCCTGGCGCTCTTTCTCCAGGTCTGCGATGCGGTCGACTATGCGCACCAGAACCTCGTCGTTCACCGCGACCTGACGCCCCGCAACATCCTTGTGGCGGGCGGCTCGGTGAAGCTCCTCGACTTCGGCATCTCGAAGCTGCTCGACGCCACGGATGCCGGCGTCACCGCGGCGGGCGTCGTCCCGTTCACACCCGCCTATGGCAGTCCCGAACAGGTCCGCGGCGAGGCCGTGACGACGCGGACGGACGTCTACGCGCTGGGGCTCGTGCTCTTCGAGATTCTGACAGGCCAGCGCGCGCAGGACGTCGAGACGGGCTCGCCGTCGGCGCTCCAGCGCGCCATCTGTGAGACGCCAGTCCTGGCGCCGAGCCGGACGGCCGAGGCTCGCGGCGATCGCCCGCTCGGCCGCCGTCTGCGCGGCGATCTCGACACGATTGTGCTGACGGCGTCGGAGAAGGATCCGGCCCGCCGGTATGTCTCTGCCGCGGCGCTGGCAGGCGATGTGCGGCGCTACCTCGCGTCGAAACCGATCGCGGCCCGGCAGGCCAGCGCCTGGTACAAGGCGTCGCGCTTCACACGTCGCCACTGGCGTCCGATGGCAGCGGTGGTCCTGCTGATCGCGGCCCTCGCCGCGGGCGTCGTCTCGACGCGGGCCGAGGCACGCCGGGCGGAGCGCCGCTTCCAGGAAGTGCGGCGCATTGCCAACACGCTCATGACCGATATCCACGCGGCCATTCGCGATCTCCCCGCGTCGTCGGCCGCGCAGGAACTGGTCGTCGCAACCGCCGTGCAGTACCTGGAGGGCCTCACACGCGAGTCCGCCAACGACGCGGCGCTGCTGGCCGAGGTGGGAGAGGGCTACACGAAGGTGGCGGAGCTCGCATACTCGCTATCGCGCCCGAGCCTCGGACGACCCGACGATGCCCGGCGCTATCTGGATCAGGCTCACGCGGTGCTGGAGCCGCTGTACATGTCGCACCCTGGGGATGCCCGGATTGCGACGGCAATGGCCGGGCTCCAAAGCGCCACGGGCAACTACCTGCGCGACACCGGCCGGACCGTCGAAGCCCTGAACGCCATGGAGCAGGCCATCGAGACCGGTGAGGCGGCACTCGCCCGGCATCCGTCCGATAGCGCCATCCTCGAAGGGCTGATCCAGTCCCATGCCTCCCTGGTGGCCGGCTACGAGGCAAGTCCGACTGCTCCGCGTCACATTCCGCGGTACCTGGAGCTTGCCGAGCGCCTTGCACGGGAGCAGCCGGAATCGGCCCGATCGATTGCCGCCCTTGGCGTGGCGTACTCCCAGGCCGGCAAGGTGGCCGCGTCGGCTGACCACTGGGACGAGGCCCTGGCCCACTATCGCAGGAATGCCGAGCTGCAGGGACAGATCGTCGCCGCCGATCCGTTCAACGCCACCGTCCGCCGGAACCTGATGCTGGCCTGGAGCACGATTGCCGACGTGGCCCTTGGACCGCTGGGCGCCACTTCGTACACGGGAGCGGGCGGTCCGCCTGTCGACCTCGACCCGACGCGCCGGGCGGCTGCCCTCGATGCGGCGACCCGGATGATCGACGAAGCCGAGCGCCTGTACAACGAGGACCCGGACAACACTACCCGGACGTTCGACTATGCGATGGCGCTCGGCCGGTCCGCGCCGGCGTACCCGCCAGGCGACGACAAGGCCGTGGCGCGCCTCGAACAGAGCCTCGCAATGCTTGCACGTCTCGAGACGACCAACCCGGCCGGCGCGCTGCCGTACGTGATCGAGCTCACGGGGAGTCTTGCGGAGCGGCACCGCCAGGCGGGCCGGCTCGATCGCGCCGAAGCCGCGTGGCGCGACGCCGACGACGCTCTCCAGCGTGCGCTGGTCGCGAGCCCGCAGGGCTACTACCCGCGCCGGCAGCTCATCCCCATCCTGCAGAATCGGGCGATGACGCTTGCCGCGAACGGCAATCGGGCCAGCGCGCGGCGCGTCGCGGAGCGCGCGGTGACGCTCGCCGACGATGTGGCGTCGCGCGCGGCTCAGTACACGCGGGCGCCCGGGTGGCCCCCGCGCGTTCGCGCGTGGGCCGCGGATGTGTACGACACGCTCGGCGACAGCGAAGCGGCCGCAAAGGCTCGAAGCGAGAGCCTCGCCCAGTGGCAGACCATTGCCGCGCGCGACGATCTTCCGGCCGACCTGATAGACGAAGCGCGAGCCGCGCTGAGCGCCGACGCGACCGCATCCAGCCGATAGTCCCCGACGGGTTCCGGCCGTCGGACAATGCCCGATCGCCGCCCACAAACCGGAGATCGGGCGGCGGGCTACCCGAGGGGCGGCCCGGGCGGAAGCGGATAGCGTGACCGCGGACGATCGCCCCAGGCGGGCAGCGCCGTCTTCGGCGCGTGGGCAGCCGGATCGAGCAGGTAACGGGCGATGTCGCGCTCGGCCTGCCGGTAGTGCGCGTCGGCGAGCGGATCGGCGTCCGTGCGCGAGCCGAGCGATGCGCCGAGCTTCGCCATCTGATCCAGTACGTAGGCGCGCACCTGGGGCGTTGTCGACTCGTGGGCGCCGAGGATCATCATCGCGTCGAGGGCCACGCGCTCGGTCACCCGTTGCAGCGAGCGGTGGCGCGCGTCCGCATCGGGGGCGGCACGCCATGTCCGCGACAGCACCGCATCGATCACCTGCGGCAGCGAGAGCGCCCCCGCCTGGCGATCGGCAAACGCGACCAGCCGCGCCGCCCGCGCCGGCTCCAGCAGCGGCTCGAGCACCATTGCCGCGAGGATGCGCGCCGCGCGCAGGTGGTCGAACGCGTAGCCGCCGGCCATGTCCTCCATGTTCGATCCCGGGCCCGGCGTGAGCGCCGCCAGCAGGGCCTCGGGCATCGCGAGGTTGGCCGGCTCGATGGCCTCCATCAGCAGTCCGAGCACCTCGCGCTGCAGCGCCACCGGGACGATCTCGGTCGGCGCCAGGGACTCGCCCTTCACCGGGATGTTGTGGTACATGCCGCCGACATATCCGATGCCGGACTCGATGGCCCAGCGGTGGTGGAGGTAGGTCATCCACAGGCGCATGTCCCGCAGCCCGCCGATCGGCTCGCCCTCATCGAGGATGGCCGGACCGTACTGCGCCAGCATGATCCGCCGTGCCGCCATCGTCTCGCGCAGGTACTCGGTAGGTGTCTCGCGATCGTCGTACCAGACCCAGCGCGGATCGGTCGATGGGACGTAGATGACATCCTTCGTACGCATCTCCGCGAGGATCGCATCCAGCCCCGCCCGTTCCGTCCCGGCAGGAAACTCCGTGTAGGCATACCGGGCCATGAACGCATCGTAGGCGCCGATGCTCGTCTGGAACGCGTCACTCAGGTCCAGTCGTCCGCCCGACACCTTGACGCGGGGCGTGGGATAGTCCATCACCGACGCACGATCGTTGACGCTCGACGCCCAGTTGTGGCCGAAGCCCATCACATGCCCGAGCTCGTGGGCCGTCAGGAGCGTCTGGCGGAGCAGGCCGAACTCGCGCTGTGCGGCCGGCATACCGCTCCCCGCGGACTGCATCGCCATCGCCAGCACGGCGTCCGGCACCGGCAGGATCATGCCGCAGTCGTCGCCGCCGTCCGTGGTCGGCGTGTAGCTCTCGAAGTAGTTGCCGATCGTCCGGATCCGGTGCGAGTCCATGCGGGTCTTGGATCCGAGGATCTCGCCCGTGCGCGGGTCACGGAACGTCCCGCCGCTGGAGAAACCCCGCTCGTCGCGGTTGATCCACAGGATCCACGCGTGGCGGATGTCCATCGGATCCATGTCGGGCGTCGGGTCTTCCACGCGCACCGCGTTCAGGAAGCCGGCCGCCTCGAACGCCTCGTTCCACCAGAGGGCACCCTCGCGCATCGCCCCGCGGATCGGCGCGGGAATGGCCGGGTCGAGATAGAAGACGATGGGCTTGATCGGTTCGCTCGGCGCCGGCCCGGGCGTCTTCTTCTCCAGCCGCCAGCGGGTGACCCATTCGACTTCGGTGCCCTCGTCGAAAGGCCTGGCGTAGTCGCGGAACCGGACCGCGCTGACCCCGATGCGCGGATCGGCCCGGCGGGGCACGTAGCCGGTCGGCGCGCGGAGGAAGGAATGGTGGATCCGCATCGTGAAGGACTGGGGATCCGGCGCGACGTTGGCGACCAGCCGGCCCGGCGCGTCGGCGGCAAACGTCAGGATGGTCTCGATCTCGGTGTTGTCGGGGAACGCCTTCATCCGAGGGGGATAGAAGCCGCTCCGGCCGATGTCGAGCCGGAAGGCGCCCTGGTTCAGCCGCCTGAGGTCACCGACCACGTCCGCCGCATCGCGCATGAAGAGGGGCGTGGCATCGACCAGCACGCGGCCGCCCTCGTCGGCCTCCACGGGGAGTGCGGCAAGGACGGAGGTCGGGAACGAGTCGCGGACGTTCTCCGCCAGCGCGGCGTGGCCGTCCAGCGCGCGGTACCGGAGGTTCTGCTGCGTCACGAGCACGCGCGGACCCGATCGTTCGAAGTGGACGACGCTGGAGGACATGATGCCGCGATCGAGCGGCATCTCCACGGATCCCCCGCCGCTGGCCGCGGAGACGTAGTAGAGGACGTCCTCGCCGGATGCGGGCACCTCCATGAGCACGCGCCCGCGCGCGGCATCCCAGTAGAACGGGATGAAGCCGGGCGTCGGCTCCAGCCCCTTCGTCCGTTCGGCGAAGCTCGATGCGGGAACCTGCTGGGCGAGGGCGGCCAGCGGACGGCAGGCCAGCACAGCCAGAAGGATGAACAGAACAGGCATGGGCACTCCTCCACGGGCGCGGGGAGGCGGTCCGCCCTGCCCCGGCGCGACTAGTGGAGCGTATCAACTGATTCGGCAGTGCTTCCAGATCTCTCGGGGAGCGTTCTCCGGCCGTTCCTGCGGAACGGCCGCTACCAATTCAGCCGTTGCACTCACGAGATGCGCATCGGCGCCGTTTGCCGTGAATTGTATGACCCGACGGCCGGAGTCCGAAGCGGGAAGTCGCAAAGGCGACGCTTGTGATGACCTCGGCACCTGCTGCAGGATGAGGCTGCCAGCGAGCACCTGGGCCTGCCGGCGAAGGCCGATCACAGCGCTCGCCGAAAAGAAGCCACATGAAGAGGTCATGATGCGAACGTTTCGTCAACGCGCGCTGCTGTCCCTCGAGGCCCTGGCCCGGGACCTTCGCTACGGCGCACGCAACCTCCGCCGGACGCCCGGGCTCGTGGCCGTGAGCGTGCTCTCCCTCGGTCTCGGCATCGGCCTCAACCTGGCGCTGTACATCGGCGCGATGACGGTCTTCCGGCATCAACCAACCATGACGGACCCCGCCGTCGTCGTCGGCGTCGAGCCCGGGAACGATCGCCAGTTCTCCTATCCGAACTACCGGGACCTGAGCGACAGCGGCGCGTTCACCGATATCGTCGGCTTCAGAATCTCGGCAATGAACCGACGCCTCGGCGACCAGCTGGAACGGCTGAGCGTTCTGGTGGTGACCGACAACTTCTTCGAAGGTCTGGGGATCCAGGCGGCACTCGGCCGGACCTTCGGCGGGGGAGACGCCGCGCCGGAACGGTCCCCGCGCGTGATCGTGCTCGGTCACCCCTACTGGCGTAC
The DNA here is from genome assembly GCA_964543955.1 of uncultured Bifidobacteriaceae bacterium. GTDB lineage: Bacteria > Acidobacteriota > Vicinamibacteria > Vicinamibacterales > UBA2999 > VFZN01. The sequence goes on along the minus strand of CAZJBN010000050.1, from coordinate 18,850 downwards.
GCGCTTCGGCGCCGATGCGAACGCGATCGGCCAGACGATGACCCTCGATGGTGAGCTGTTCACGATCGCGGGTGTCCTGCCGGAGAGCCATCGAGCGGTCACCGGGTTCATGGCGCCGACCGCCTACGTGCCAGTCAGCTCGCTGACGTTGCCGACCGTCGCCGATCGCGGCAGTCCGGTGTTGAGCGTTCTCGCGAGGCTCCGGTCGGGCGTCACGCGTGATCGGGCACAGGCGATCGTGACGGCTACCGGAGCGGAGCTCGAACGCCGGTTTCCCGAGATGAACGAGGGCATGTCGCGACCCGCGCAGGTGTTTCCGGCCGATGCGCTGCAGTTCCGCGGCACGCCCGTCGGGTTTCGCCTCCTGCCGATCGTGCTGCTCGTTCTGTTCGGTCTCGTCCTGGTGATCGGATCCGTCAACGTCGCCGGCCTGCTCCTGGCGCACTCCGTCTCCCGACAGCACGAGCTCATCGTCAGGTCGGCGCTCGGCGCCAGCCGCTTCCGCGTCGTCCAGGCGCTGCTGGTCGAAAGCCTCTTGTTGTCGCTGCTGGGCGCAGCCGCCGGACTTGCCATGGTCGGGGCCCTCGGCCGACTGGGCCTGCCCGGCCCAATGCGTCCCCTTCAAGGTCTGTTCGCACCCGATCTCCGCTTGCTCCTGCCTGCGCTGCTGCTGGTGGTCTTGACGACGCTCCTCTGCGGTGTCACACCGGCATGGCGGTCGAGCCGGCTGAACGTGCTCGCCGGGCTCAGGAAGGGCGCGCCGGGATCGACGCCACGTGTGAACGTCCGCGGGGCGTTCGTCGTCGTTCAAGTGGCCCTGTCCCTCATGCTGCTCGTCGTGTCGTCGCTCTGCCTTCGCAGCCAGATGCGCATCGTTGACGTCGACCTGGGCTTCGATCTCGATCACGGCGTCGTCACGCGGTTTAACGCGGAACCGATCCGCGGTTCGCTGGACGCGCGCCTCGCGTTTGCCAATCGGGTGGTCGAACGCATCCAGCAGATTCCCGGCGTGCGCTCGGCAGCCGTCACCGCACTCGTTCCGCTTGGAGGGGACGCCCTCGTCGCCAGTTTTCACCCGGCCGGCCGCAGCGACATTCCGGGGACCCGGCCGTCCACCCTCAGTGTCGGGCCGCGCTACTTCGAGACGCTCGCGATTCCCGTCCTTCAGGGCCGGGAGTTCAGCGCGACGGACCGGGACGGCATGCCGGCGGTAGCGATCGTGAACCGGACGTTCGCGAACACGTACTTCCCGGGCCAGCCGGCGATCGGCCAGCGCATCGAGATCGGCGGCGAGTCCGACGCCGAGATCGTCGGCATCGTGCGCGACAGCAAGCTGGACACGATCGGCGAAGCGCCGAAGTCCGTGGTGTTCTATCCGTTCGCACAGCGGCCGCGGCGGCTGACGGTCGTGGCGCGCACCGACGGCGATCCGGCGGCGATCCTGACGGCCGTACGCGTCGCGATCGGCGACGTCGATGCCACGGCCAACGTGTCCGTCGGCACGCTCAGGGACGCCGCCAGCACGGAGTTGACGATGCGGCGGGTGGGGACGCAGATGGTGGGAGCGATCGGGCTCGTGGGCCTGCTGCTCACCGCCATCGGCCTGTACGGGGTCGTGTCGTACCTGGTCGCGTCACGGACTGCGGAGATGGGTATCCGCATGGCGCTCGGCGCCACGCCACGGCGGTTGCACGGAGAGATCCTCCATCAGACGGCTCGTCTGGTCGGTGCGGGCATTGCGATCGGCGCGGCGGCGTCATTGCTCGTGACACCGGCCCTGGCGACGTTCCTCGCGGGGCTCAGCCCTGCGGACCCCATCGCGTTCGTGGCCGCTGCCGTCGTGCTGATGATTGTCGCGCTCGCGGCCTGCTACTGGCCCGCCCGCCGGGCGGCACGCGTGGATCCGGTGCTCGCTCTGCGGGAATGAGCGATGGCGCCGGTCAGAACGATGACTCCCCGCGGGCGTTGAACTCGACGCCGAGGCGCCTCAGGCGCGCCCGGCGAACTCGCGCGTCTCGGTGTGAACCTTGACGCGCTCGCCTTCCTTGATGAAGAGCGGTACTCGCACCTCGAGGCCGGTATCGAGCGTCGCCGGCTTCGTGACGCCGCCGCTGGCCGTATCGCCCCTGACGCCGGGCTCCGTGGCGGTGACCGTGAGCTCGACGATTGGCGGCAACTGCATGCCGATCGGGCGGCCGTTGAACTTCTGGATCTGCACGATCAGGTTGTCCGACAGCAGCAGCCGGTCTTCGCCCAGCAGGTCGCCGGCCAGGGTCAGCGTGTCGAAGCTCGCCTGATCCATGAAATGGCAGCCGTCCGCATCGCTGTAGAGATAGGCGGCCGGGATGAAGTCCAGGTCCGGTTCCTTGAACTTGTCGCCGGCCTTGAAGGTCTTGTCGAAGACGGCCTGGGTGATCATGTTGCGCATCTTCAGGCGCACGAGCGTCTGCCCGCCGCGCGCCGTCGGCTTCGACACCTCGACGTCGATGCAGTGGTAGGGTGCGTCTTCGAACTCGAAGTACGTCTTGCGCTTGATTTCGATCGCTTCCAGCAGTCCGGCCATGTACCTCCCTGCGGCCCGATGCCCGGGCCGCCCTCATGGTATCGCCCTTCGGGCGAGCAGCGCGTCTTCTGGTCCCGCGGAGTCGACCGGCCGAGGCCGCCGCGCCGCGCAGGCCTCTCCGAACCGGCCACGTCCCTGTGTCGCGAGCGGCTTCCTGTCGCTGAGTGCTGAGTGCTCGAATCTCGACGCTCAGTCCCTATCGCGGCGCTTCTTTGCATTGACGGACGCCAGGGCACGGAATCTGGGGTCGCGCTTGCGCAACATGACCTCCGCAGCCGTGACGCCGTCCTGGTTGGGCAGATCGAACCGGGCGCCGTATCGGGCAAGCAGCTCGAAGTGCTCGTAATCCGACCCCTTCTTCAGCATCATGTGCGCCGCGGTCATGCCTCGATCGTTCGCGGCATCGACATTGGCGCCGCACGCTAGCAGCGCCGCCGCGGCTTCGAAGTGACTCCAGCCGACCGCCCCGAGAAACGGCGTCTCGCCCTGGCCCGATCGCTCCTCGATGTACGCGCCGTGCCGCACGAGCGACCGGATGGCATCGGTGTCTCGGTTGTAGGCAGCCGCGTAGAGCGAATACTGCGGACTCGCGCCAAGCTTCATGAGGTGCTCGGCCAACGCGAGATTCCGCCCAAAGGCCACGCAGTACCAGACTGGCGTGGCGCGCCAGGGACCTTCGGTGAACGCGTGACCCCGGAAATCGATTCCGTGCGCCATCAGCACGTCGGCCGTGCGGATGCTCGACTCGGGATTGCGGCTGTCGAGCGATGTCGCGCAGCAGACATGCAGCCAATTGCGCCCACGCGCATCCCGATGGTCGACGAGCGGCGGCTTCTCCCTCAATCCTGCATCAACGGCCTTCCAGTCGAAGGCCCTCACGAGCGGTAGCATCGACGTCTTGGACACCATCTTCGTTGAACCTCATAGAGCGCGGGCTACCGCCCACAGTGGCCATTCGCGCGGGCCACGTCGCAATCGCCCGATGCAGGGTGAGGTCGTGCGAGGCCCTGGATTGACGGCAAGTGAGTCCCAGCGGCGGAATGAACAGGTGAGAACACGTCGGCGCGACGGCTAATCTAAGGGCAGACCCAGTTGCAGTAGCCATCCCACTGAATATCGCACAGGTTTCCACTGGAAGTGGGTTAGGAAGTGGGTCAGTTTGGCCGACCTGCCGGTCAAGCAGGCCGACGATGCCGCACGCAGGCGCGACAGTTGAGCGCGCTTTCCGAAGACGGCCCGCAACCGTCGTTCAGCTGCGGGACCCCGGAGTTCACACTCCCAGAGAATCAACACCCGAAACCCAGCTCCCGTAGGCGCGTGACGACAGCCACATCTCGCGTATGATTTGCCCGACCCTTCGCCCGCCAGTACACACGGTTGGTCTTCGGCTCTGCGGGATCGCGAGCAGCGGCGCACACAACTCCGCTCGGAATTGGTCAAGCTTGAGCGTGCCGAACAGTTCAATGCCTTCGATGTTCGGCGAATCGAGCGAGAACTGCGCAAGCGTTTAGCCGATTGGCGAGAACTGCTCCGCCGGCAAGCCCCTGGCGCAAGGCAGGTCGTCTCACATTGACTGGACGGACGAATCCTTTGTACGCCGCACCTGGACGAGCGGCTATACAGGTTCTCCGGCCGCGTGAAGTTCGACCAGCTGCTAAGCGGGGTAGTGCCTACAGTAGGTATGGTACCGGTACGGGGATTCGAACCCCGGTCCCGTGGCTGAGAACCACGTGTCCTGACCCCTAGACGATACCGGCACACAGGGGGAACGAACTTTCAATTTTATCGGTGCTGAGCGCGCCGGTCAAGCGCTCGCGGGTGCCATAATGACCGGATGTCGTCGTTCCAGGCGCTGGCACTCGCGCTGTTCGTGGCTCTCGCGAGCGCCTGCGGCAGTCAGACCGGCGCTACCCCGACCGACGCGCCGCCTGACGGTGTCGACCCCGCCACCACGGGCACCGTGACGGGCCGCGTCCAGTTCGACGGCGTCGTCCCGGCCGCCGAGGTCCTCCGCATCGACGGCGACCGCCAGTGCGTGACGCTCAACGGCGGAGATACGGTTCCTGCCGAACGCCTCGTGCTGGGCGGCGACGGCCGCGCGCTCGCCAACGCGTTCGTATACGTCACGTCGGGGCTCGAGGCCTATCGCTTTCGCGCGCCAGTCGAGCCCGTCGTACTCGATCAGCAGCGCTGCCGCTACGTGCCGCGGGTCATCGGCGTCATGGTCGGCCAGCCGCTCGAGGTGCGCAACTCGGATCCCCTGCTGCACAACGTGCGTGCGGACGGTGCCATCAACCAGCCCTTCAACATGGGGCAGCCGGTGCAGGGCACCCGGTTCACCCGCACGTTCACGACTCGCGAAGTCATGGTGCCGTTCACGTGCGACGTGCACGCGTGGATGAACGCCTATGCCGGCGTCCTCGAGCACCCGTTCCACGCCGTCAGCGGCCCCGACGGTACGTTCACGCTGTCGGGGCTGCCGCCGGGCACCTATACGATTGACGCGTGGCACGAGTCGCTCGGCACCCGGACCGAAACGGTGACGCTCGGGCCCAGGGACACGAAGGATGTCGTCTTCACCTTTGCCGGCTGACCTGCCGGCGCAGGACGTCCCTCACGAACGGGTGGCCGGCCGGTCGCGCTTCGGCGACTTCCTGACGCTCACCAAGCCGCGGCTCAACTTCCTCGTCCTGCTCACGACAGCGACCGCCTACCGGGTCGGCATGATCGACGGCGCGTCACCGTGGACCCTCGTCCACACGCTCGTCGGGACGGCACTGGTTGCCGGCGGCGCGTCAGCGCTCAACCAGGTGTGGGAACGCGACAGCGATCGCCTGATGCGGCGCACGCGCAGACGCCCCCTTCCCGACAGCCGCATGACGCCTCACCACGCGCGCCTCTTCGGCCTGGCGCTGAGCGCCCTCGGGCTCGCGCAGCTGGCGCTCTTCGTCAACCCGCTCACGGCGGCGATGGCGCTGCTGACGCTCATCAGCTACGTCTGGTGGTACACGCCGCTCAAGTTCCGCACGTCGCTCTCGACGATTGTCGGGGCGCTCCCCGGTGCGCTCCCTGCCGTCATCGGCTGGGCCGCGGCGACCAACTCCCTCTCGTTCAACGGGTGGATCCTGTTCTGGATCGTCTTCATGTGGCAGATGCCGCACTTCCTGGCCATCGCCTGGATGTACCGGGAGGAGTACGCTCGCGCGGGCATTCAGCTCCTTCCCGTGATCGAACCCGACGGCGCCTCGACAGGCCGCCAGGCCCTGCTCTACGCGGTCGGCCTCGTGCCGGTCAGCCTGATGCCCACCCTGGTCGGCATGGCCTCCCCACGCTATCTCGCCGGCGCCATCGTGCTTGGCGCCATCCTGACCGTTCTCAGCGCCGAGTTTGCCGCCACCCGCACGATGGATGCCGCCCGCCGGCTGTTCCTCGGATCGATCATCTACCTGCCGATCCTCTGGGCGCTGCTGGTCTGGGACCACGCGACCTTCTGAAAGATCCACACTCCCTGCCTGCCGGCCGGCGGGCCGCTTCCGATCAGAGCGCGTCGAGCGCCGTGCGCAGGTCACCGATGAGGTCGTCGCGATCCTCGATGCCGGCGGAATAGCGAATCAGCCCTTCGGGAATCCCCGCAGCCGCACGCTCCTCGGCCGTGCACTCCACGTGGCTCGTGAGCGACGGCGGACCCGCCACCGTCTCCACCTGCCCGAGGTTCGCGGCCAGGTACCGGTATCGCAGACGGTCCAGCACCCGAGTGGCCGCGTCCAGCCCGCCCGGAAGCTCGAAGCTCAGCATCCCGCCGAACCCCTGCATTTGGCGAACGGCAGTCGCATGGCCGGGATGGGACGGCAGCCCCGGGTAGTTCACGCGCGCGACGCCGGGGTGCGCCTCGAGGAACCGGGCCACGCCCATCGCATTGGCGTTCTGCCGCTCGATGCGCAACCCGAGCGTCTTCAGGCTCCGGAGAAACAGGTGCGCGCTCTGCGGGTCCAGCGTGCCGCCCGCAATCTCGCGCCAGCGATACACGCGCCGCACGAGATCCTGCCGGCCGCAGACGACCCCGCCCATCACGTCGCCATGTCCGCCGATGAACTTGGTTGCGCTGTGGACGACCAGGTCCGCACCGAGCACGATCGGACGCTGGTTGATGGGCGTCGCGAACGTGTTGTCGACGACCACGATCGCGCCTGCGGCGTGCGCTGCAGCGGCGAGGCGCGCCACATCCACGACCTTCAGCGTCGGGTTGGTCGGCGTCTCGAGGTACAGCAGGTCGCAGCCGCCGGCCATCGCGGCTTCGATCGCCTCGGCATTGTCGGTCTCACACACCTGGCAGGCGACGTGGAAGCGCGGCAGGATCTCGGTGAAGGTCAGGTAGGTGCCGCCGTAGGCGTCGCGGACCGTGACGGCGCGCTGGCCCGGCGAGAGGAGGCTGAAGAGCGTGGACGTGATCGCCCCCATGCCATTCGCGAACGCCACCGCCGCATCGGCGCCCTCGAGCGCGGCCATCCGCTCCTCGAAGAGCCGCACGGTCGGGTTCGAGTTGCGGCTGTAGATGTCGCCGGGCGCTTCGCCCAGCGCCACCCGGCGCCAGGCTTCCACGCTGTCGTACGCGAATGCGGCATTCGCGACGATGGGCGGCACGATCGCGCGAGTCGAGGGATCGATGGCGGTTCGCAGGTGAACCGACTGCGTCGATGGACCTTCGGGAACAGCAGGCATGACAATCCTTTCCGGAAACGGCGGCCGGCTCACGCGGGCGACGGGGCCGGATGCGATGCGCCGGCTGTGCCGCAGAAGCGGGCAATGGTGAGGGTCAGGGTACGGACGGCCGCGATCAGGTCGTCCACCGGCACGTACTCGTCCGGCTGGTGCGCCACGCGGATGTTGCCGGGACCGAACATCATGGTCGGGATGCCTCCCGGGTTGGCGAGCAGGCGCATGTCGGCGCCGTAGGTCATGCCCTGCATGCGCGGAGTGCGGCCCGTGGCCGCCTCGAACGCACCGGCGACGGTCGTGACGATCGGGTGGTCCGTCGGGACGCCGGCGGGCGCAAACTGCGCGCCCCACCACTCCACCACCGGCGCGTGCTCGCGCAGCCACGAATCGCCGGCCGCCGCCTCGGCGATGGCCGTCTCGAACTGCCGGCGCGCCGCGTCCAGGTTCTCGCCGACGGCGACGCCGTATCGTCCCTCGCACACGAGCCGCTCGGCAACGTTGGACGCCCAGTTCCCGGCGTGGACGATGCCCGGGCAGATGGGAATCGGCAGCGCGTAGTCGGCGAAGAGCGGGTCGGTGACCGCCTCGTTGCGGCGGGCTTCGAGTGCGAGGATGGCCTGCAGCAGCGGGACGAACTTCTCGATGGCGCTCACCCCTTCCGCGCGCATGGCGCCGTGGGCGGTCCGGCCGGTCACCATCAGTCGGAAGTTGAGCGCGCCGGCCTGCGCCGGTGCAATCTGCAGCTCCGTCGGCTCGAGGACGATGGCGGCGTCAGCCGCCGGGCCGCGCAGCACGGCCGCCAGCGTGCCGGTGCCGCCGTCCTCCTCGCCGATCACGCTCTGAATGATGAGCCGGCCGTGCAGGGTCACGCCCGCGTCGCGGATGGCACGGGCGGCGGCAATGGCGCAGCAGATGGCGCCCTTCATGTCGAGCGCGCCCCGCCCGTACACGCGCCCCTCGCTGACGGTCGCCTGCCAGGGCGGGTAGGTCCACGCCGCCTCGTCGCCGGCGGGGACGACGTCGACGTGACCGTTGAGGACGAGGGCCGGGCCGTGTCCCTCGCCCATCGTCCCCGTCACGCCCAGGGCGGCGTCGCGGTCGACCTCCGCGGAGTAAGCGGGGTGGCTGCGGACGGCGGCCATGTCGATGGGCCAGCAGTCCACGTCGAGGCCCGCGCGCGCCATGGCGTCGGCGACGAATCGCTGGGCGTCGCTTTCGCCTGGTGTACCGTTCTCACTGCGCACGGCGACGAGGCCGCCGAGGTTCTGCAGCAGCGCGTCTGTGTCGATGGCTGCCACGATGCGGCGTTCATCCGAAGTCACGCCAAGAGTATGTCGCAACCATGGCACGCTGGTTCAACGCACGCGGGTTCAAAGCACGGGGGTTCAAAGCACTGGCATCCCAGGCCATCGATACCCGAAACGAATCAGCCCGGTCCGTCACAACTTACGGGGAGAACCGATGACACTGCATGCCGCACTCCGGTCGGTCGTCGCGATCGCCGTCGCTCTGCCGTCGATAGCCGTCGCGCAGGGCGTGCAGGCTGGCCCTTCTCCACGCAACAACGTCACGAGCACCGAGATCGTCGACGCCATTTCGGCCATCCAGGGCGCCGACTCCTACGTCGACATCGTCGACGGTGTCGGGCAACACGAGAGCGTCATCGCCAGCCCCGCCACGGTGGCGCTCGCCGACAGTCGGCTCGCGAGCGGATCGCTCGACACCAACGAGCGAGGCCTGGTGATATTGATGCGCCAGCTGTCGCTCGACTGCCGCCAGAGGGGCGCTCGGACTGCGGCCCGGTTGCTCGCCGTCCGGTTGGTTGCCGGGTACGCTCTTGCGGCTGATACACCTGAGCAGTTCGCCAACGTGCTGGAGCAGTTCTCGCCGCTCGAAGACGAGCTGAGCGCTCAGGTCGTCCGCGACGCGCTGGACACGCCGGGCAATACATGGCCCCCGGGACTGCTCCCCTTGATGCAGCAGCTCGCCCGCGACTGGCCACAGAAGGGGGCTCTGGCCGCGGCGACGGCGATGGCTCACAGCGCGCCGGGAACCGGCGGGGGTTCGGCTGGAGGCGGCACGGTGGAGCGCAGGACGGACCAGCCGCTCGTCGGGCACTGGCGGTTCACCAGAATCCAGTTCGACAGCCCGCAGGACGAGAATCTCGTGCTCCAGGCGGACGGCAGGGCCGAGCACTGGTTTGCCACGGCCGCTGGCCGATCGGAGGTCTCCACCGGGCGCTGGACAGCCTCCGGCTCCACGTTCAGCGTCACATGGGCAGACGGGGAGGAATGGTCGCAGCCCTTCACGTTCTTCGAAGGCCAGTTCGTCTTCCCCAACATCCAGGGCCGGCGGAAGATCTGGGAGCGCATTCGGTAGGCGAGGGCCGCTCGGCCCGAGCTGATACGATCTCCTGGAATGACCGTCCAGGATCTCCCCGCCGTCAATGCCACGCTGAACGCCATCTCGACGATCTTCCTCGCGACGGGCTGGGCCTTCATCCGCAACGGCCGCCGGGACGCGCATCGCGCCTGCATGCTCGCGGCCTTCACGACCTCCGCGCTCTTCCTCGCGTCGTACCTCGTCTACCACTTCAACGTGGGATCCGTGCGCTTCGAGCGCCAGGGAACCATCCGCATCGTCTATCTCACCATCCTCTTCACGCACATCGTGCTGGCAGCGGCGATCCTGCCGCTTGCGCTGGTGACGCTCTCCCGCGCGCTCGCGCGCAGGTTCGACGCGCACCGCCGCATCGCCAGATGGACGCTGCCGATCTGGCTGTATGTCTCGGTGACGGGCGTCGTGATCTACCTGATGCTGTATCGGATGTAGCAGGCAACCCTGAAGGGTTGCCTCCACAAGAGTCCGGGTCACAGGTAAAGGCGACCCTTCAGGGTCGTCTGACGATGATTCAGCGGTAGATCAGATACTTCGCCCGCAGCTGTCGCCAGCCTGCCTCGCCTTCGGCCCAGGACGCGGCCACATCCGCGGGCTCCGTCCCGCTCGTCACCTGCGCCAGGCCTTCGCGCGATCCGAAGAGCCGCTCGGTGTTCTCCAGCCGAAACTCCGCACCGTGCAGACGCGCAAGCGCGCCCGCAATCTCGACGCCGATGCGTACGGGCTGGAGCGACGTGCGATCGGTGACGATCATGAAGACACCCTGGCACGCCTCTCCGGCGAACTTGCTCGACGTCGGGGTGAACCGGACCGGATAGAAACGCACGCCGGGCAGCCGCCGGGCGTTCAATGCGGCGGCGAGTGCCGGGCCGTCGATCCACGGCGCCCCGATCTGCTCGAACGGCTGGTCCGTGCCACGGCCGACCGAGATGTTGGACCACTCGATCGCGCCAATGCCGGGGTAGAGCGTCGCCTGCGTCAGATTCCGCATGTTCGGCGAGGGGTTGCTCCAGGAGAGCCCGGTCTCGTCGAACCACGCGTCGCGGCGCCAGTTCTCGACTGGCACCACGGTCAGCTCCGCGCCGATCGCTCGCGCGGCGTTGAAGAGCCTGGCGAGCTCGCCGAGCGTCATCGCGTGGCGAATCGGCATCGGGAAGTACGCCGTGAAGCCTTCCGCCGCCGCATCGGGGAGCGGCCCTTCGATCTGCCACCCGTTGATCGGGTTCGGCCGGTCCAGCACGACGACGCCGATCTTCCGCTTCGCCGCCTCCTCCATCACGTAGGCCATCGTCGCGTGGTAGGTGTAGAAACGCGTGCCGATATCCTGCAGGTCGATGACGATGGTGTCGATGCCGTCCAGCATGGCGTCGGTCGGCCGACGCGTCGCGCCGTAGAGCGAATGGATCGGCAGCCCCGTCGCCTCGTCCCGGGAGGAGGGAACATCCTCGTCAAGGATGCCGCGAATGCCGTGCTCCGGGCTGAACAGGGCAACGAGGGTGACGCCGGACGCCTTGTGCAGCACGTCGATGGTCGTGCGCCCATCGCGCGTCTGACCCGTGTGGTTGGTCACCAGTCCGACACGCTTGCCGGACAGCTGGGTGAAACCATCACGTACGAGGACGTCGACGCCGGCCAGCACCGGGACGGCCGGCGACGGCACGGGGGCCGTGGTCATGCGCGTGACTGCCGCAGGGCTCCATCGAGCGGGCGTCGACACGTGTTCGACGAGCGCCGACGCGGCGGCCGTGGCCACACGGGCACGAAGCGGCGTGACATCTCCAGCGCCGTCCGGGTAGAGTCGGCTCGAGAGAAACACGACATACATGCGGGATGCCGGGTCGATCCAGAGGCTCGTGCCCGTGAACCCGGTGTGCCCGAACGACCCGATGGGAAAGAGCTCGCCGCGATTGGATGAGAAGGTCGTGTCGATGTCCCATCCGAGGCCGCGGACGGCCGCCATGGCAGGCGGCGTGGCGCGCGCGGTCATGCGCGCCACGGTGAGCGGCGCGAGGACGCGCGTCCCGTCGAGGGCGCCGCCGTCCAGCAGCATGCGTGCGAAGCGCGCGAGGTCCGCAGCCGTCGAGAACAGGCCCGCATGGCCCGCCACGCCTCCCATCCGCCTCGCCGTCGGGTCGTGCACGACGCCGCGCAGCGGCTCGGCATCCGGACGCTTGCACGGCCACGCGTCGAGCGTGGCACAACGTTCGGTGGGGGCGATGCGATCCGTCGACGCCGCCGGCGGCTTGAAGGTCGTATCCGTCATGCCCAGCGGCGCGAAGACCGTGCGGCGCGTGTAGACGTCGAGCATCTCGCCCGTGACGGCCCGCACGATCTCGCCAAGCACGAAGAAGTTGATGTCGCTGTAGATGAATCGCTCGCCCGGCGCGGCCACCGGCACCTCGTCCCGGGCGAGGTCGATCGCCGCGTCGTATCCGCTCCACGGATCGGCCAGGTCGACGTCGGGCCGAAGCCCGGAGACGTGCGCCAGGAGATGTCCGACCGTGATACCGGCCTTGCCGTGGCGCTCGAAGCCCTGGATGTGCCTCGACACCGGGTCGTTCAAGCGAACCCGTCCCTGCTCCACCAGCGTCATCACCGCCGTCGTCGTGGCGACGACCTTGGTAAGCGACGCGAGGTCGAAGATGGTATCGAGAGTCATGGGCGCCAGCGCCGGGGCGGCGGTCCGGATCCCGAACGCCTTCTGGTACACGATGCGGTCGCCCACTCCTACCAGGACGACGGCGCCGGGCGTCTGGCGGGCGGCAATGGCGGCTTCGACCAGCTGGTCTATTTGCGAGAGGCGATTCACGTCGACGACACCGGTTGGCGGCGAGTGGGGCCCCGATGCGGAGGCCTGTGCCCGGACGGGCACGGGCGACCCGAAGACGCCGGCAACCGTCAGAATCAGCAGGAGGATGGCGGCGTGTAGGCCTGGCGGAATCATCGCGTTAACATATACTCAGTCGGTTTGGCTGGAGCAGCGCCCACCCCGAAATCGGGTTCGGGCCCGAATGCCCGCCGGTCATAGGGCGTCTCCGGACGTCAATGGGAGAGCAAGCAATGCGTGACCTGAAGACTCTGTTCAGCGCGACCATCGTGGCGCTGGTGATTTCGGCGCTGCCCGCCGCCGCGCAGACGGGGCGTATCGGGGGCACGGTCAAGGACACGAACGGTCAGCCCATCAAGGGCGCCACGGTGACCGCGGACAACCCGTCGGCGTCGCCCTCGTCCTTCACGGCCACCACGGACGACCGTGGCCGGTACTCCATGATCGGCCTGCGCGCCGGACAGTGGAAGCTGACGGCCTCGGGACCGGGATTCGCGCCCGCATCCGGCAACGTCACCGTGCGCACGATCGGCGGCGCCATGCCGCCCGTGGACTTCGCGCTCGAGCCCGGCGCCTCCGGCCCCGTCGGCGCGCTCGCCGGCGTCAACACCAAGGAGCTCCAGGCCGAGATCGCCAAGGCCGAGGAAATGGTGAATGCCAAGAACTACGACGGCGCCATTGCGATCTACGAGGACATGGTGACGAAGGTGCCCGCTCTGACGTCACTCCACCTGCAGATCGGCAGCCTCTACCGCGCGCAGAAGCAATACGACAAGGCGATTGAAGTCTACAACCGCGTCCCGGAGGGCGACGCCAATCTCGACAAGGCGAAGATCGAGATCGGCATGACGCAGCTCGAGAAGAACGACCTGGCCGGCGCCGAGGCCACGCTCTCGGCCGTGGCGCAGACGACGAGCGCCAACAAGGAGGTCTTCTACAACCTCGGCGAAGTGAAGTTCGCCAAGGGCGAGACCGACGAGGCCGTCACCTTCTACCAGCGCGCGGCGGACATCGACCCGAACTGGGGCAAGCCGCTCTTCAAGCTGGGCTTGGCCAGGCTGCAGAAGGGCGATACGGCCGGCACGCTGGAGCTGATGAACAAGCTCATCTCCGTGGACCCGAACTCCGCCGAGGCGGTGCAGGCCAAGGGCCTCATCGAGCAGCTGAAGAAGCAGGGTTAGCCGACGCCGGGAGTCGGGAACCCGGATTGAGAGAACCGGAAGGCCGGCCGCCTCCGCTCGCGCGTGCGGGCTATGGCGCGCCGGCCTTTTTACGTTTCTCGGCCTCGGCGATGAGCTCGTTGACGCGCGGGTACTCCGGCTCGATCGCGCGTGCCTTCTTCCACAGGTCGATCGCCTCGTCATAGCGCTCGGCTCTCGCCGCGATCACGCCCTTGACGATGTACGGACGAGCGAAGCGGGGCTCGACCGCGATGGCATCGTCGAGCGCCTGCCGGGCCTCGGCGAGATGCCCGCGTTCGGCCTCGAGCCATCCGCGCGAGGCGTGGTTGGATGCCACGTCGGGAAACTGCTGGAGGCTGTCCGCCAGTTCGTCCTGCGCGCGCGCGAGCAGCTCGCCCGGCCGGCCGTCGAGCGTCACCACACCGTGCATCAGCAGCGCCTCGGCCGCCTTGACGCGCACGACGCGCGCGTCGTCGTTCAGCCGCGCGACCAGGGGCGGAAGAATCCGCTCGAGCGGGCCGGTCGCGGCCAGGCCCTTGACGGCAGCCGCGCGCACGATAGGCTCCGGATCGGCCGCTGCGCCAATCAGCACATTGACCACTTCTGGCGGGACCGAGGCGGGGTCGGCCACAGCGCGCCTGGCGGCCGACGACCCCGTGCCGCCGAACGAGGTCTGGCTTTGCTGGGCCTGTCCGCCCCCATTTCCGCCGAGAAGCATCCGCGCAATGTAGTCGACTGCGCTCGCCCGCATCACCGAGCCCTGCGACCGATCGACGGCCAGCCGAGCCAGGTCGGGAATCACCGTCCCATCGCCGCTTCCCGCGCGATACATGACGTCGGCCGTGCCCAGCGCCTTTGCCCGGCGCTCCCCGTCACCCCACCACGCGTCCATCTGGGCCGTCGCCCACTCGGGCGTCTTGTCGTCGTGGCACGTCGTGCAGGCGTTCGGCACGCCGTAGCGGGCAGTCATCGCAGGGTTCGGCGCCTGGAACGTATGGTCGCGCCGGCGGATGAGCAGCCGCCAGTTGACATCGCTCATGTGGCAGCTGATGCACCGGCTGCCCGCGCTCGCCGGTTCGTGGAAGGTATGGGCCTCGAGACCGGCGCCGGCAAACGACGGTTTCACGGGCTTCTTCGTGCCATCGCCGGCCATCAGGACGGCTGCCGCCGGCGTCTCCGGCAGCCGTTTCGGCGCCGAGTGACACTGCGTGCACAAGCCGTCGCCGTTCCGACCCTGATAGATGTTCACCTTGAGCGAGTGCTCGTTCTTCGAGCCGTGCGCGACGTGGCAACTGGTACACGTCACCGCACCCGCCTGGAAGCAGCCGCTCAGCGTGAGCGCCTGCGGCCGGTTGAAGCGGTTCGGACGGCCGTCGGGCCAGAACTCGCCCTGGAAGTCGTTCGCGGGGATCTCGTCGCTCAGCACGAACGGAAGCGCGTAGTCCTCGTAGCGACTCCCCGCACGGAAGCCGACGAAGACATTCGTCTTGTTGCCGTGGCAGTACGAACAGGTGTCGTAGGTGCGGCGCGGGTCCGCACTCCGTGGCGAGAAGGTCTTCAGGACCTCGCTCAGGCCGCGGTTGTTCCTGCTGTTGTCGTAGGCGGGCTTCGTCGCCGGATCCTTCTCCCACCCGTCCATCAGCGCAACGTGCTCGCGCCCGGGACCATGGCAGGCCTCGCACCCGATGCCCATCTCCGTCCATGTGGAGTTGTACTGCTTCGTCGCGATGTCGTATCCCTGGACGATGTTCGTGCCGTGGCAGTTGAAGCAGTTGGCGTTCCAGATCTGGCGCAGGTCGTGCGCGTTGTCCGGAATCGGCGTGATCTCCTTCCAGTCGAGCCAGCGACCGCTCTCGATGTGCCAGAAGATCGGCAATACGTAGATGCGCCCATCCGGCAGCTTCGAGAGGTAGCCCTGGTACCGCTTGGCGCCAAGCGTGTAGTCCACGTTGAAGGCTTCAGGCGCCCGGTCACCGAACGCAATGGTGACGAACGGCCGGCCGTCCTTCCGCCCGAAGGTGTAGGACCGGCCGTGATCCTGGAATCTCCGGCCATCGCTGAAGTCGCCGACGACGAGCGCGTCGGCGACAGGCTTGGTCATGCGGACGTGAAGGGACCGCTCCCATTCGTCCGACGAGTCCTCGTGGCAGCGACGGCACGAGGCCGATCCCAGGTAGTCGGACGAGGAGGCGGGGGCAGAGGCGTCCGCAGGCACAACGGACGCGGCCTGCTCGTGGAGGACCGATTGCCCGGCGTCACGACCCGTGGCGCCCAGGAAAACGGACCACACCGTGGCAGAGGAGATCAAGAGCCAGGTGCCGATCCGCATAGCGCTTGAACGATAGCAGACAAAAAAGGGGCCCATCAACATGGGCCCCCGAGCCAGTGGCCTAGTCAGCCTGGCTCAAAACTGGCTGACTCCTGTGGGGGGAAACAGCCATTTCAATCGCCGACGGCATCCATAGCAATCGATGTGCCGTGACATGAAGTGGCAACCCCTGCCGAATTGTAAGCAAATCTGCGGGTTTGGGCATTCGACTCGGCGACGGTAGCTGCTGGAATCCAATGGATTGAAATTGCCCGGTCCGATCCACTGGATCGCTTATGTCTGTAGAACCTCTGCAAGTAGATTCATTGCGGCGTCGAGCTGCTCGTCGGCGAGGTACGGAGCGGGGCCGAGGCGCAGCCACGCTCCTCGCGCATCACACCAGAGTCCGCGCGCGTTGAGGGCGTGGGCCAGCGCCGCGGCATCGTCGGATCGAATGGCCAGGAAGCCGGCTCGGCGATCGGACGGCACCGGCTCGATGACCAGGCCCGCACGTGCCAGATCTCGTGCCTCGAAGGCGTCGGCGAGGCGTGCGATCTGCATCTGGCTTATCTCGCGGAGTCGATCGGCAGTCAGCTCGAGCTCCCGGTGAAAGTCGAAGACGGCGGCCGCACGGTAGTGAGACACGGGGTCGTAGGTTGCGCCCGCGAATCGCGAGGCCCCGGTTCCGAAGCTGACCTGTCCGGCCTGACGGCGCTCGATGGCGGCAAACTCCGCGAACCACCCGGTGACAACCGGCCTCAGGGAGCAGTCCGGCGGTACGCGCATGAACGCGTTGCCTTCTCCGAGCTGGCAGTACTTGTATCCGCCGCCCACGATGAAGGCGCGCCCCAGGCCGAGCGCGTCGACGTCGAAGGGGACGACGTTCAGATGGTGATAGGCGTCGACGAGGAGCTCGACGCCGCTGGCCAGGCACGCGTCGGCCAGGCGGGACAGCCCTGGCACGATCTCCGCCGTCTCGAACAGGACCGATGACAGGAGCACGGCGGCCGTGCCTGGCGTCGCCGCCGTGATGAGGCGATCGACGAGGCTGTCCACGGGTCGGGCGGCAACCTTCTCGATCGCGAGGCTGGTCTCGGCGAGCCGATCAATCTGCCGGCGGATGGAGTGAAACTCGCCATCGGTGGTCACGAGCCGCGGCCGCGTGTCGAGAGGCAGAGCCGACAGGAAGCGAACCACCAGTTCGTGGGTGTTGGCGGCAAACGCGATCTCCGCACGGGGCTCACCGAGCAGGCGACGCCAGCCCTCGCGCACCCGCTCGGCCCTGTCCTCGGCCATTGTCCACTTGTGATCGAGGTGTTCGGCGGCGTCGAGCCACGCCTGCTGCTGCGCCGCGAAGCCGACATCCGGCCACGCCTGGTGCGAGTGGCCGGTGAGGAGCAGGCGCTGGCTGACGCGGAAGCGGGAGTAATGGCTGGCGAGGACGTTCGTCATCGCGCCTCTCGTGGGGTCACAGCCGTGCGCGAATGGCCCACAGGTCCGGGAAGAGCGGCTGCATCAACGTGGTCGCCAGGTAGCGCGCGCCGGATGACCCACCGGTGCCCGGGCGCGTGCCGATGGTGCGCTGGACCATCTTGACGTGGCGATAGCGCCATTCCTGGATGCCTTCGTCCAGGTCCACGAGGCGCTCGCACATCTCGGCATTCTTGGCATCCGTGCGATAGACGTGAATGAGGGTGTCCTGCAGGGCCTCCGATTCCCCGGGCGGCGTTCTCACGTCGCGCGTCAGCACGTCGGGAGGCACGGCGTAGCCGGCACGGGCGAGATAGCGGATCGCCGCGTCCCAGAGCGTGGAGGCTTCGTAGCGCCGGGTCAGCGACTCGTGCGCGCGAGAGCCCGTGGGGAACTGTGCAATGGCCTTCGCACTCTTGTGGCCGAGCACGAACTCGAGCTGGCGGAACTGATCCGACTGGAACCCGCTGGCCGCCTCGAGCCGCGCCCGAAACGACTGGAACTCGAGCGGCGTCATCGTCTCGAGGATGTCGAGCTGCGCGACGAGCACCTTGAGGATCGTCAGGATCCGCTTGAGCGTGTGCTGGGCGCGGTGTCCTTCGTCGGCGTCCAGCCACCTGATGACCTGATCGATCTCGTGCAGGATCTCCTTGAACCACAGCTCGTAGACCTGGTGGATGACGATGAAGAGCATCTCGTCGTGCTCGGGACCATCGGAGCGCGGACGCTGCAGCGAGAGCAATTCGTCGATGGCGAGATAGCTACCGTAGGTGACGGCACGATCGGTCATACGCACAAAGGATAGTTCACGGGGGTTCAAAGCACGAAGGGTTCAAAGCACGAAGGGTTCAAAGCACAGGGGTTCAAAGCACAGGGGTTCAAAGCACGGGGGGTTCAAAGCCGCGTGGTTCTGGCATGCCATCTGCTCGGTGCTCAGGCATCATGGCCAGGACCTACAGAGAACTCGTGATCTATCAACGCTCCGTGGAGTTGCGCCAAATGGTGCTGGCAATGATTGCCGCACCTCGGGTGCTCTCGGATCGACGTTTCTGCGAGCAGGTGCGTGATGCGGTCCGGTCGCCGCCGCGCAACATCGCAGAAGGCTTCGCCCGATACAACCCGGCCGAGTTCGCGCAGTTTCTGGACGTCGCCCTCGGTTCGCTCGACGAGCTGGACAACCATCTGCGTGACGGCGCCGAGCAGCACTATTTCACGGAGACCGCCGCCGGCGAAGCCATTCGCCGCTGCGCCGGGCTCCGCTGGATGATTGCACGGCTGGCCGCCTACCTCCGGCGCGAGGCGCGGAAGCGCCGCACGCGACGCACGTGAACCTCCGTGCTTTGAACCTCCGTGCTTTGAACCTCCGTGCTTTGAACCTCCGTGCTTTG